>FR897819.1:6055-8088 GCA_000437495.1 Prevotella sp. CAG:485 | reverse complement strand
CTCTTGCTCAGCACATCATGAACCTCGAATGGATGTCGCCCGAGACCAAGGTGCAGGCCATGCGTAAGCTCTATAACATAACAGTGAAGATAGGCTATCCCGACAAGTGGAAAGACTACACCACAATGGAACTCGACCCCGAGAAGAGCTTCTATGAGAACCGCCATAACGCCACAATGTGGCATCAGAACGAGATGCTGAAAAAATGGGGCAAACCCGTTGACAAGTCGGAATGGGGCATGACACCTCAGACCATCAACGCATATTACAACCCGGTGGCCAACGAAATCGTCTTCCCGGCCGGTATTCTTCAGGCACCTTTCTTCTCGCCTGAAAGCAGCGATGCCGAAAACTACGGTGGCATCGGCGTGGTGATTGGCCACGAACTAACTCATGGTTTCGACGACCAGGGCCGTAACTTCGACTCAGAAGGCAATATGACCAACTGGTGGACAAAAGAGGACACCGAAGCCTTTGAAAAACTCACCAAAGGCCTCGTTGACCAGTTCAACGCTGTAGAGATTCTCCCCGCCGAAAAAGGACAGCCTGCTCTGATGGGCAACGGCAGCTATACCCTTGGCGAGAATATCGCTGACCAGGGCGGTCTGCGCATAGGTTACACCGCTTTCCTCAACTCGCAGAAAAGAAAAGGCATAGACATAAACAGCGAAGCAGCTTTGATTGACGGCTTCACTCCTACCCAGGCCTTCTACCTCAATTTCGCAAACCTCTGGGCCCAGAATATCCGTACCGCAGAGATGCGCCGCCTCACCGTAGGTGACGTCCACAGCCTTGGCGAGAACCGCGTAAATGTCAGCCTGCGCAACATCGCTCCCTTCTTCGACGCATTCGGCATCAAAGAGGGCGACAAGATGTATCGTCCGGCTTCAGAACGAGTAATCATCTGGTAAGACATAAGTCTTAAATCCAAAAGCAGGCATACTCCGACAATGCAGGAGCATGCCTGCTTTGCTTTGTGGCATGAAGTCAAGCTGTAACTGCTTGATATACAGCGACTTTGGAAAAAGAATTGCGCATAATTTCCTGAATGTGCAATTTTTTGTGAATTTCGGGGTGCTATGTCAAAAATAATTATTAACTTTGCAGCCTATAAAAACCGCTTTGAATGAGAAAAACACCGGAAGGCATCATCACATCAAGATAGCGGAACGAGAAATAAACACTATATGAAGATACTGCAAGAAAAGCTGTCGCGCTACGACGCTCCTCAGAAAGCTAAAGCAGCGGGTGTATATCCGTATTTCAGAGCAATCTCAAGTGAGCAGGATACCGAGGTGCTGATGAACGGCCGCAAGGTGTTGATGTTTGGCTCGAACAGCTACATGGGTCTGACCAACCACCCCAAAGTTATTGAAGCTGCCGTAGAAGCTACCAAGAAATACGGCACAGGTATGGCCGGATCCCCCTTCCTTAATGGTACTTTAGAGATTCACAAACAGCTTGAGGCTCGTTTGGCCGAATACATGGGTAAAGAAGATGCCATGATTTATTCCACCGGTTTCGGAGTAAATCTTGGTGTAGTTTCCACGCTCACAGGTCGTGAAGACTACATCATCCTCGACGAGCAGGATCATGCTTCCATCATCGAGGGCCGTCGTCTTTCATTCTCCAATTATCTCAAATACAAACACAACGATATGGAGAGCCTGGAGAAGCAGCTTCAGCGCTGCGAACCGGATGCGGTAAAACTCATCGTTACCGATTCGGTATTCTCCATGGAAGGCGATGTGGCAGACGTTGTCAAGATTGTAGAGCTGGCAAAGAAATATAATGCCACAGTAATGGTTGACGAAGCTCACGGCATTGGCGTTTTCGGTCCGGACGGACGCGGCGTTTGCCATGAATTCGGTGTTGCCGACAATGTTGACCTCATTATGGGTACGTTCTCAAAGTCGTTTGCCTCGTTAGGCGGCTTCATAGCCACCGACAAATCCATCACAAACTATCTGCGTCATCATTCCCGTTCCTACATCTTCACGGCTTCGATAACGCCGGCTGCCACAGCAGCCGCC
>FR897819.1:0-6046 GCA_000437495.1 Prevotella sp. CAG:485 | reverse complement strand
GGCTGCCACAGCAGCCGCCAATGCCGCCCTCGACATCATTATTGCTGAACCCGAACGCAGAAAGCATCTGTGGGACATCACCCATTTTGCTCTGGAAAACTTCAGAAACATGGGTTGTGAAATAGGCCACACGTCAACGCCTATTATCCCCCTCTTCATTCGCGACGATTACAAGACCTTCCACGTAACGCGCGATTTGCTCGACGAAGGCGTATTCGTAAATCCCGTTGTTACTCCGGCAGTAGCACCGCAGGATACCCTCATCCGCTACTCGCTGATGGCAACGCACACCAAAGAGCAGGTTGAACGCTCGCTCGAAGCTATCCATAAAGTCTTCAAGAAGCACAATCTGATAAAGTAAGCTCTTATAAAAGCAAATAAAAGCAGCGTGGCCGAAATTGATCACGCTGCTTTTATTAGTGCTTAAGACTGAGAGAATCAGCCGTTGTAAGGCGAAAAGTCCTCTTTGCCTACTCCGCAAATGGGGCATACCCAGCTTTCGGGCACATCTTCAAATTTGGTTCCAGCGGCAACGCCATTGTCGGGGTCGCCGATTGCCGGGTCGTAAACCCAACCGCAAACATCACAAATGTATTTTTGCATAATAGAAAAATTTAGTGATTCAGTGTTTGCAGTATAACACAGATTTACACCCAAAGGTTTAGACCTGTTATTTGGCGCGCAAAAATACCAGAATGTCGCGGGGCGAGAACTTGGTGCCGTTAAGCAGCATGGCCGAAGTGTAAATTTTGCCCGACAGAATTACGCAGCCCCAGGCTGTGGCATAGAGAATGAGGATGGAGATTATCACCTGCCACCAGGGCATAATGCCCGAAATGGCCGTCATGGCCCCGATGCTTGGCGACGTCAGAGGTATGAAACTGCTCCAGAAAGTCAGAGCCGAATCCGGATTGTCGATGGCGTAGGAACTGATGTAGAACGAGGCCATGAGCATGAAAGTGAGAATGGTTATGTAGCCCTGATTCTCATTGTCTTTGTCTGTCATGGCACCCACCATGGCATAGAGAGAGCCGAACAGCAGATAACCGCCGATGAAGTAGATGAGCATCAGCAGCAGACCAGTCCAAAGCTTCGGGTCAAAAAGGAAATGAAGCAGGTCTGAAGCCCCAAGAGCAGTGATGATAACCACCATGCCCGTAACAATGAGAAGGAGCCAAACGAGCATCTGAGTGAAGCCTGTGAGAGCCACCGAAATGACCTTGCCGAGCATCATGGTGCGTCCCGATACCGTTGAGGCCAGCATCTCCATGATGCGGTTGGTCTTTTCAGCCTTCACCTTGTTGAAAATCATGGCTCCGTAAACCATCAGGAAGATGATGAGGAACATGGCCGAAAGGAGTCCGAAGAGCTGTATCATGGAGAGGTCGTCGGGCTGATGCTGCCCCATTGAGGCGAAGCCGTTGAGCGTGTCGCTGTCTTTGGCCATGAATCCGATGAAGAAGCCGAAGCCGAGTATCAGCACAGGTAAGACGAACGTTCCGATCCAGAACGAGCGGTTGCAAACGTCCTGCAGATATTCGCGTTTTATGATGAGTTGAAGAGGTGTCATGTCAGTTAAGTTTAATGAAAGTTTCAGCTTCGTCAGGCTCGGGAATCGACATAGGCTGTTCCTCGCCATTGGCAAAGCGGATGAATAATTCACTCAGAGCCGGCAGCTTTTCCTTAAAGCTGACCAAAGTGGATTGGCCGCACACAGTCTCAACAATCCTGTTGCTGTTGCTTTCGCCCGGTATCTGAATGAGGTAAGAATACGGCTCGCGGTTATTGCGCGGCATCAGCTCGGCGCTTATGATGGCACCTCCGGCTATGGCCGCGGAGAAATCTACCGGAGAGGCCGTCTGCACCTCATATTGATGATGGCGGAATCGCTGTTTGATTTCGCGCAACGGTCCCGAAAGGAGCAAGCGGCCATGATTTATGAGAGCTATTGAAGAACAAATTTCTTCCACCGCCGGCATATTGTGGCTCGACNCCCCCGCCGGCATATTGTGGCTCGACAGCACTATTGTGGCGCCATGTTCTTTGAGGCGCTCTATGACCTGATTCAGCAAAGCGCCGTTGATTGGGTCGAAGCCGGAGAAAGGCTCATCGAGCATTACCAGGTCAGGCTCATGGACAAGCGTGGCTATTATTTGCACCTTTTGCTGATTGCCTTTGCTAAGTTCCTTGACCATTCTGCGACCGTCGGCGGCACTCATCTCAAAGATGTCCATGTACTCTTTCATGACCTGACGTAACCGCTTGGGGTCGCCGCCGCGCAACCTGCCGAAAAAGATTATCTGGTCTTCTACCCGCATCTTGGCATAAAGGCCGCGCTCTTCGGCCATGTAACCTAAGTTCCTGCCTGTGGTGCGGTCGAGCGGACGACCTTTGTAAAGCACTTCGCCACTGTCGGCGGTCAGCACATTGTTTATAACGCGCAGAAAGGTGGTTTTGCCGGCCCCGTTGGGACCCAACAATCCGTATACGCCACCTTGCTTGAGATTGAGCGAAACATCATCGAGCGCCTTGCGCGAACCGAAGTGTTTGTTCAAATGGCGTGTTTCAAGAATGTTCATTTATTTCTCGGTTGACTTGTTATTCTGTTCGTTTCAAATTACTTTACAATAGCTTAGACATCACTTGATGCTGAAAAATTACATCTGCTGCAAATTTTTTTTTTCGAGGGCTAATGCTTGTATTGGATGGAGAGAATGCGTTCGCCGTTGCAGAGGGCAAAGTTTTTCAGCTGGTTTTGCAACTGCACCAACATCTCCATCAGCTCAATGCATTTATCATTGTCGGTTGCCGTGGCAATCTGCATTTTCACTTCAGCTATTTTCCCTTCGAGGATGCCGGCCCGCAGTTCGTTGAGCGCCCGCGGCACAAGCTCCTGATAACGGTCGCTTTCCGTGAGCACTACTCCCGTCTTCCGGTGATAACGGCTCAGGATATACGGCTCAGCCACCATGCGCGATACCAATTTGCGCATATCGTCGTTTTCATGACTGATGAGTTTCAGGCTCAGCCAGTTCATGCTGTAATCAAGCATACGCCGCGCATATTCCTCCTCGTTCTTGCTGCGGATTTTAGATTCAGCCCTTTCAAGCTCCTGAATCGACAGCTCAGAGTTGATTAGCTCTTGCGTTTCCTGCTCAAACTGTCTGTCGATTTCAGTCCGCAGCTCAGTGGCATAGTCGGCTTCGTCGGCAAAATACTGTTCGCGCATCGAAAGACTCTCCTTCAGCAACTCAGCGCATACAGGGTCTGTAAACTCAATGCCGTCAGCGGTCAGCTCGCTGTTGACATAATCGAGCACGAGCATTGGCGCCTCATTGTCGGCATAATCCTCTTCAGGAGGCTCAATGGCCGCCATGCCATAACGCACGCACAGACGCATCAGCGCTCTTTCAAGCCGTATCAGAGGAGTCGGTTTTACAGGCACCGCCGGCGTTTCCGGCTTTTGGGCCGGTTGGGCAGGCTGCACAGACTCCGGTTGAGAAACAGCGGAGCCCCGAGGCTCGCTTCCCGGGCGCTTCATGGCTAATTTCTGAGCATGCACATCGGCTTCGTAGCTGAGTATTTGCTCGTCGATGCCAAGGAGCCGACTGCACGTCTGGATATAGACGTTGCGCTTAATCTTGTCGGCTATGCTGCCCAGACTCTCCACAATGCTGCGGGCCGCCTGAGTGCGTTTTATGGGGTCATTGGCATCCTGAAGAAGCACTTGAGTCTTGAACGTGATGAAGTCCGTTGACTTGTCATTGAAATAATTCCTGCATTCCTCAGGCGCTACCGCGCGGGCAAAAGAGTCGGGGTCATGCCCGTCGGGAAGAAGCAGCACCTTGATGTCCATGTTCTGCGCCAGCAACATATCAATGCCGCGCATGGATGCCTTTATGCCCGCAGGGTCGCCGTCGTATACCAGCGTTACGTTGTGGGTGAAACGGTGGATGAGGGCAATCTGAGCGTCGGTGAGAGCGGTGCCTGAACTGGCTATGACGTTGGTTAAACCAACCTGCCACAGGCCGATGACGTCCATGTACCCTTCCACCAGAAAGCTCTGGTCGCTACGTCCCATCTCGCTGCGTGCCTGATGCAGTCCGTAAAGCTCATTGCTTTTGTGGTAAATGGGACTCTCCGGAGAGTTGATGTACTTGGCCTTTGCCCCTTTCAGGTCGCGTCCGCCGAAAGCTACAACCTTGCCTGCCGCATTCAGCACCGGATACATCACACGGCCCCGAAAACGGTCATATTTACGGTCATGCTCCCCTTTGCCCAACAGTCCTAACTCCACTAATATTTCGGGGTTATAACCCTCCTTGCGCGCCAATGCCTCGAGCACATTGGCATCGGGCGAATAACCCAGACGGAAATGCTTTATGGCTTCGTCTGTTATACCCCTCTGATAGAGATATGCGAGTCCAACATTTCGGCCTTCGTCAGTGTCGGTAAGGAAATGGCGAAACTTCTCCATGGCCCATTCATTGGCCACGAACATGGCTTCGCGCTGACTCTGAGCCTGCTTCTCGGCGTCGGTCAGCTCGCGCTCTTCAATCTTGATGCCATATTTGCGGGCCAGCTGGCGAAGAGCATCCTGATAGCCAATGCCCTCCTTCTCCATGATGAAGTTGACCGGCGAGCCACCTTTGTGGCACGAAAAGCAGTAACAGAAATTTCTGGCTCGGTTGACCGAGAAAGAGGGCGTGCGTTCGTTGTGAAACGGACACAGCCCCATATAGTTGGCACCACGCCTTGTGAGATGCACATAATCGCCGACAACTTCTACAATGTCGGCGGCATCCTTGATTCTCTCGGCTGNNNGGCATCCTTGATTCTCTCGGCTGTTGCCTTGTCAATCATCGGTAAAGACGCAGTGAGTAGGTATGACCCGATTTGCCTCTGATGAGAGCTATATAGAAACCGGCCGGTTGAGCCGAAAGGTCTATTTGAGCCAGATTCGTGTCGCGATAGGTCCGCTCGTCTACACGCATGCCCGAAACATTGTAGACTATGGCCTGAGCAGCCTCTTCGGGGAGATATACGCTGAACTGACCGCTACCCTGCCACTCAACTATAGGACCCGTAGGCTCAAGGACTTCGTTGATGGCATTGCGGCGGTTTTCCTCTTCGCGTTTAGTCTCCTCAATAAACGAGTCATAGAACTCAAAAGGAATCTCCTGAGCCGTAAACTCTTCAGGCGCTCCAATGGGATTGGTGAGAATAGCCATTTCACCGGTACTGATGATTTCCGTGGGTAAGAGCCTGTACATGGCGTCGGAGGGCTGTTCGTTGAAACGCAGGCGGAAATAATCTCCCCTGCGGCCGGTGGCCACTGCGGGCATTAAATCACCCTGAGGAGTGGCTATGGCCATTACCACATTGCGCTGGCTGCGCAACTCGTCTCCCACCATCGTTACCCATTGCGAGGGCTGATAATTGCCTGAGGTGAGGTCGCGGGAGTCATAGCGCTCATAGAGGTTATTTACCTCCGTTTCCACCTCTGTCCATGGCGAAAGCAAGTCCGTAACATCGAGTTGCGAGGAGAGGATGTTGTAAATATGCTGAGGCAGATTTCCCCATGCCTTTATGGCCTCGAGAGGCGTCTCCGCATCATAACGGATGAACTCAATCTGGCGGCCGTAGAGGTTGAACAGAGCCTTCTGACCGGCACTGAGTCGACCCGGCTCAAGTTTGCCTTTCAAGCTGTATGCCAAAATGGGGTAAGCCTTGTTTTCGGCGCTGATGATTACATAGCCGCCCGTAGGATGATTGAATACATAGAAAGGTATGAAGAGGCGGTTGGTGGTAAATTCGCGGCCTGTGAAAGTGAAGTTCGGCGCAGCCATTTTCTGACCACGGGCCGCGTTGAAAAACATCTCAGCTATGTTCTGCGCCTCACGGCGGCTCACCGTTTCTCCGTAGAGCGACTCCGGCGAGCACATCAGCAAAGATGCTATGATTATCAGTATGTTGTAGAGTTTTCTCATTACCTTATTAACGTTTATAACTCATTAATTATTTAGACCCCATTCCACAAAAAAAT
>FR897818.1 GCA_000437495.1 Prevotella sp. CAG:485 | reverse complement strand
ACACAATGCAGCAACGACACCGGATTTTCTGTTTTGCCATACTGTCCGTGTGAACCCGGATGTCTTATGACAACAGCCTGCGTGCCGTCAATGAAATTGTCGTGTATGTCGGCCGTCACACCGCAGATTCTGAAACAGGAATGTTCGTAAGCCAATACGAATTCATCATTCTTGTCAGACAGGTGTTTGTCCTGAGTATGCTGCGAGTAATAAATAGTGTTTCCGTAGAACGAAGCTGTGTTAGGCTCCTCAACCTTTTCCACCGGTTGATCTACGGAGGTATCATCAGCAGCACTGTCTGTCCATTCTCCCTCTGCGTTTACATTCATTCCGAAATTGAAGGAGGCTGAATACCGGTAAGGTAACGCTCCGCTTGTTATGCCATCCTGGCTGTTTCCCGGCATCTTACCATTATGACGGTATGTATGATAAAGCGTGTTATTGGCGAAAACCACACCGCTGCACTTGTCGTCGCGATTCAGAGCCATGGATACGGCAGTGTTAACGGGTCCTTGTAGATAGAGGGTGTTGTTGGCAAACAGCACATTCTTCCATTCTGACTTATACTGAGAGTCCAGTGCGTGGGCAAAACTTATCAGAACGCCGTTGATATGCACAGGTCTATTGTCATCGGTATCAGTTGTTCTATTACTCTTGGTATCCGGAGACCCCGGCTCGGTCGGAATCTCAGGCGTAACCGGCTCATCCGGCTCTGCCGGATTGTCAGGTTCAGTAACATCTTCTATTTCTGCATCAAGATATGTGAATGTATTCTGAATTACTCGGATGTTTTCATGGACAAACTTTTTGGTGGCATCTTCGGAGCCTTGTAAAAAAGTCAGAGCTTCATCCATTCCATGTTTTATAAATGTGTTTCGGGCTATTAGCACCGATTTATGATTGCCTCTGATGTTCAGATTGGCGCCTTGTTCAGGGTTCTGTTTACTCCATG
>FR897817.1 GCA_000437495.1 Prevotella sp. CAG:485 | reverse complement strand
AGGGGTCATCCGCGCCTGGGTTTTCCACATCTACTTCGTCTTTTGCGAGATAGCAATATTTGCCGACCATTTTCTTCTTGACCTTGTAGGTCTTGATATAATAGTGAAGTTGGTCGCGTGACATGTTGAACTTCTCGGTTGCCTCGGCAATGCTGTACCATTCCGGTTCAACAGGCTCGGCAATACCTTTTGCCGCATCAAAATGTTTCTTTGAATAGCGGACTTCCTTACCTTCCTTCTTCTTGGGTATTCCAACTTTTGAAACAAGGCAATATATCGCCGGGAGGGTCATGCCAAATATTTCCTGGATTTCAGCAACAGAATACCATTCAGTTATTTCTTCAACAGAAGTATCTTTTTTGCCGAATATCATGTCGCAGTGTTTCTTGCTCCAGTAGGTCTTACCGTGCTGTGTGACTTTGGGAATATTCTGCTGTTTGGCGGCTTTGAAAAGCCATGAATTGCTGATGGAGAATTTTTCCAACACTTCCTTGGTTGTGTAAAACTCGGTGATTGGTTCTCTATCTTTCTTAGAAATGCCTGAAGGATCAATCGGTCGAGCCGTAATCATCTCATCTATATCTTTACGATAGATTACTGTCCAGTGACTCGTTATCCGATGTGCTTTTAAGAGGCCCCGATATATCAGCTTATATACACCATCTCGTGTAAAGCCTAATAATTGGGCTGCCTCCGAAACGGTCAAATACTCTTTGTCCTTTATATCTTCAACCTTCTTTTTTTGTTGGCTTCTTTGTGAAGCTGTTTCGGCTCGCTGTTTTTTCTCCTGCCTCTTCTTATCCTTATAGGCATGGGATGAGCAACGGTGTGAGCAGAATTGAGTCGAGAGTTTTTGAGCCTCAAACTCTTTTCCACACCATGCGCAGATTTTTTTGATTCTGATGACTGAAGTTGCCATTTTTCCCTTGTTTATTTCGCCACTCATTTCGCCAAATTTGTATATCCACGTATACCGATGTATATGGGTGTATATATCATCTATCATCTCGCTGGAGTGGTTTTCAACCGATGACGATGAGAGCCAAATGAGGTACAAAAACGAGGAAAAAATAACTTGAAAACGACCACAAACGATTAAAACGCCGACAAGCAGACATAAAGAAAGACACTCATTATGAGCACCTTTCTGATATTTGGTGATATATTTTAATCGGTTTTAATACTTACATCATTTGCCGATGCAGAAGCGGGAGAAGATGGTGGCGAGGATTTCGGTGGAGGGGATGGTGCCGGTGAGGGTGGAGAGGTGGGAGAGGGTGGCGCGGAGATGTTGGGCGATGAGGTCGGCGGGTAGGGCGTTATGGAGGGCTGTCAGCAGGTCGGTGAGGGTTGCTGAGGCGTGTTGCAGGGCTTGCTGATGGCGGGCGTTGGTGATGAGGATGTCGCCGGTGTTGGCGGTGAGGGCGTCGGCGTGTCGGGTCAGGTATTGGCGGAGGGTGTCGAGGCCTTGGCCCCCTGTGGCGGATATGGTCAGCGCTGGATAAGGGGGATATGGGGAGGTTACAAAGGCAACGTGGTCTGATGTACGTATAGCGTCTGAATTATCAGTAATAGCTGAATTATTGGTTAAGCCGGATTTTTCAATAAGAGCAGATTCGTCGGTAAGGGGCGATTTTTCGGTGAGGTCTGATTTGTTGAGGAGGATGAGGATGGAGGGATGGTCAGTGTTCAAAGTCTGCTCAAGGGTGCGCAGGGACTCGGCGGGGAAGGGAAGGGTGGCGTCGGCTACAAAGAGTATGAGCGAGGCTTGGCTTCCTGCGGTGTGGGTGCGTTCAATTCCTATCTGCTCTATGGGGTCGGAGGTGGCACGGAGTCCGGCAGTATCGATGAACCGGAAGAGATGGTCGCCAAGGTGAAGCGTTGCTTCTACAGTGTCGCGAGTGGTCCCGGCTATGGGGCTTACTATGGCGCGGTCATGGCCGAGCAGAGCGTTGAGCAGGGATGATTTGCCGGCGTTGGCAGGACCTACGATGGCCGTTGTTATGCCGTTTTTTATAGCGTCGCCTGCCGAGAAGCTGTTAGCCAATCGGTCAACCTCCTGCTTGATGTCTTTGGCCAGTGTCAAGAGCTTGCTTCTGTTGGCAAACTCCACATCTTCTTCGCTGAAGTCGAGTTCCAGTTCGAGCAATGTGGCCATTTCCAGGAGCGACCGGCGTAGTTGGTCGAGACGTTTTGAGAAATCGCCTCTGAGCTGGCTCAATGCCACTTTGTGAGCGGCGCGACTCTCTGAGGCTATTATGTCTGCTACGGCTTCGGCCTGTGTCAGGTCCATACGGCCGTTCAGGAAAGCGCGGCGGGTGAATTCGCCGGGTTGCGCGGTAACAGCTCCGGCTTGGAGCAGCGACTGAAGGAGTTCCTGACGCACATAGAGCGACCCGTGTGTGCTGATTTCCACGCTGTCTTCGCCGGTGTATGAATGAGGGGCGCGATAGATGGTAACAACGGCCTGGTCGAGTTCACGGCCTTGTGTGTCGAGCACTGTGCCGAAGTGTGCGGTATGGCTTGCCGCTTTGCCGAGTTTTTTGCCTTTCCAAATGCGGTCGGCAATGGCTATGGCGTCGGGGCCGCTGAGTCGCATCACTGAGATTGCGCTCACTTGCGAGGGGGTGGCCGGGGCCACTATCGTTGATCGTGTTTCCTCCACTGTTTGGGTTGCTGTGCTTCTATGTTGTCTTCAATGTCGTCGGGCAGGTTATAGAAAAAATCGTAGCCTGTCTGTTTCTCCACCTCATCTATGGTCATGGCGTAGATGTACATATCGCCCGGCGAATACATATTGGGATAAATGAAACCGATGCCCATAGGCTCATTCCTATACGGTGCTATAATCACTTTGAAAAATGCCGACGGCACCCTCACTCCCGTTTCGCCTATGCGCTGCTTGTCGGCCGAAGTATATAACGGACCGGCCACAATTACTAAGTCGCCGATGTTTTTTGCCCATTTCCGTTCCTTTGTCTCGAGGGTTTTCCACGCATGCGAGTTGAGCTGACCGTCTTGCGGACAAATATTGGCCATGGTGAAACAGCTCTTCATTCGCTCTGCGTTGAGCTTGTTGTCGGCAGCAGGACAGAGATGGCCTCTGTCGTAGCCCGAATGGGTATAGTCTTTGGTGTTGGCGCAGCCAATTATATCGTCGTCTGTCCAGAACTTGTTGTAACGGCCCACATTCTCTTGCAAGTCGGCGGCGGTGAGAGTCCACGCCGACCAGTTGGGAGTATGGTTTTCCTTGTTAAAGCTGACCCTGAAGCTGCAGTAATCTTTCAATTGCGAAGGGATGTCGGGGTCCATCTTCACATCAAGCAAATCGCCATAAGAAGACGCCTTCGGGCTGTCAGATTGCGATTCAGGCTCTTCACTAACGGTTCCCCCGTAAGAGTGGCTGCCGGAGGCGTATGAGCACCCTCCGAGGATGATAATCAGGTAAAAAAGCGCTGTAAGAGTTAATAATTTACGCTTATTGGTTTTCATAACGCGAAGTTACAAAATATTTTTGTATTTTTGCACGTTACGCCCTTAGAGGGATTTTTTTAATCAACACAATACCATGACTGTTATTGACAGATTCTTAGATTTCGTCACATACGACACACAGAGTGATGAGGAAACAAACATGACCCCCTCCACTCCGGGTCAGATGGTTTTTGCGCGCCATCTGGAAGAGATACTGCGTGAGATGAAACTTGAGGAGATCAGCCTTGATGACAACGGTTATCTCTTTGCCACACTGCCGGCCAATACGGATGCTCCCGATATACCTGTTGTAGGTTTCATAGCCCACATGGACACGAGTCCGGACATGAGCGGCAAGCACGTAAAACCACGCATTGTGAAATCGTACAGCGGCGACGACATCATACTCAACTCGGAGCTAGACATCAAGCTTACGCCGGCCGATTTCCCGGAGTTGCTCGACTATGTTGGTCAGGACCTCATCGTTACCGACGGCACAACGCTTCTCGGCGCCGACGACAAAGCCGGCATAGCCGAAATCATCAGCGCCATTGCGTGGCTGCAGGCCAATCCGCAGGTTAAGCACGGCAAGATTCGCATCGGCTTCAACCCCGACGAGGAGATAGGCCTGGGAGCACATAAATTTGACGTTGAGCGGTTTGGCTGCGACTTCGCCTACACCATGGACGGCGGCGCCATAGGCGAACTGGAATATGAGAACTTCAACGCCGCCGGCGCCCGCATCACCTTCCAGGGCCGCAACGTGCATCCGGGTTATGCAAAGCACAAAATGCTCAACTCCATACGCATCGCCAATCAGTTCATCACCATGCTTCCGCGCACCGAAACTCCCGAACACACAGAGGGTTACGAGGGCTTCTATCATTTGGTAGGCATCAGCGGCACGGTGGAGCAGACCACGCTCAACTATATTATCCGCGATCACGACCGCGCACGTTTTGAGCAGCGCAAAAAGGAGATAGAGCATCTGGTGCGTAAAATCAACACCGAGTTCCCCGGCTGTGCCAAGGTGGAAATCAAGGACCAGTATTACAACATGCGCGAGAAGATAGAACCGGTGATGCATGTTGTGGAGACAGCTTTGGAGGCCATGCGCGCAAGCGGCGTAACGCCCAAGGTTCAGCCCATACGCGGCGGCACAGACGGCGCTCAGCTGAGCTTCAAGGGACTCCCCTGCCCCAACGTCTTCGCCGGCGGACTGAACTTCCACGGCCGCTATGAGTTCGTGCCCATTCCGTCGATGTACAAGGCTCAAGAAGTGATAGTAAATATCTGCCGCCTGGTGGCTGCACGTTGAAAAAATTTTTCATTCCATGACACAAAAGCCGACTTTGCAACGGCCATAAGCAATTTTCTGTCATGGCATCAAAGCGAGTAATAGTAATAACAGGGCCGACTTCCTCGGGTAAGTCGGCCCTTGCCGTGCAACTTGCCGCCCGATTAGGCACAGAGGTCATCGGCGCCGACTCGCGGCAGATATATCGCGGTATGCCCATACTGACAGCCGTGCCCTCGGCTGAGGAGCGTCAGGGCATAAGGCACAGGCTGATAGAGGTGCTCGACGTTGAGGAGTATTGCTCGGCGGCCACATGGTGCGATATGGCGCTGGGTGAGATAGCCGATGTGCTGACACAACACGACGAGGCCGTGGTTTGCGGAGGCTCAATGCTCTATATCGACGCCTTGACCAGCGGTCTAGATGATTTACCCACCGTGCCCGACGACATTCGCGTGGCAACTGCCGAAGAGGCTGCTGAAAAGGGCATTGAATGGGCCAGAGCGGAAGTGCAGCGGCTCGACCCGGACTATTTCGGCAAGGTAGATGTCAACAATCTTCGCAGACTTGTTCATGCCATAGAACTTATTCGCACTGCGGGTGTGCCCTATTCGTCAATGCGCCGCGGGGTAAGAGCCGAACGGCCGTTTCAAATCGAGATGCGCTATCTGCAGCCCGACAGAGAGGAGCTGTTTGCACGCATCAATGCGCGGACTGAAAGCATGATGGCTCACGGAGCGCTTGACGAAGCCAAAAGGCTCTATCCCAAGCGACATCTCAACGCTCTCAACACGGTGGGCTTCAAAGAGCTGTTTGCCCATATCAAAGGACGCATGAGCCTTGACGAGGCTGTGGCGAGGATACAGAAAAACACGCGCGTATATGCCAAGAAGCAGCTCCTCTGGATTCGTCATCGCCTTGAAGAGCAACGCTAAAACACCACAAAGAGAGCCATAGATGGGACACAAAAAAAGTCACCGTTTCCCGGTGACTTTTTTTAGTGATCCGCACAGGATTCAAACCTGTAACCTTCTGATCCGTAGTCAGATGCTCTATTCAGTTGAGCTAGCGGACCCCTTGTTTCGGGCTTCCGAAAGGGTCTCTTTCGGAATTGCGCTGCAAAGGTAATACTTTTTTTCAACATACGCAACACCTCGATGCAACTTTTTTTCTTGCACCGAGGTGCCGCTTATGTCATATAATGCGTTCAGCGCGTCGTAACGCGCTGATATTCAGGCAGTTATGCTTATTTATTTTTTTGGCTCGATGTCGGCCTCAAAATCTTTCAGCGTCAAATCTATGATGCTGGATCTTCTATAGCCCATGTCAAAATAACGTACTTGCATCTTCTTGCACGAACGCATGTGCGAGAGTATGTTGCCGTCGTCTTTGATAGCCAAATCGAAGTACCCTCTGTTCACCACCTCACCGGCATCGGGCGATGGGTCAATGAGCTTGTAATCGTATTTTTCATTTTTCCCGTCATCGCAGCCTTTAAACCGCAGATTCATCTGAACGTAAGCCGGACGAGAGGGAGTTATATCCATATAATTCTTAAATTTGGCAAGGACCCGGGCTTCAGGATAAAACTGAACATGGAACGTGCTGTCGCGGTAATCGTAGATGAATTTGGTTGTGGTGTTGTGGTCTGACCGGTATATCGTCAGAGTCGAAGTCATTGGCTTACCGTCCCACATCACGGTTTCCCAACGAGCTGAGGCTGTGAGCGCGATAACTATCAGCATTAGACTGAGCAGGAGTCTTTTCATAATTTAGGGTTTTATGTTACACTGTCCCAAAGTTAGTAAAAAATTTCATTCCCCGCAAATATATTCTCCCGATGGTCTAAAATCCGGCTTTTCTGGCTTCTGATAAAAATAAAATTCAAGAAAAGGATATCGGGTATAAAGCTGGTGTAAAATGGTTGTTGTCAAAGCGTTAGGTTGCTTTCGGCAACTTTTCTGACCGCGAGTTGCACATTTAAATTTAATGTTGTAATTTTGCAACGATAAGCGATTCAAGGTGCCGGCAAAGCGCAGGAGTTATCTGCGGTGTGAGTCGGGCAATACAGGCCTATATATGAATTGCTACATTTCAATTAACCGAAATTTAACATGTATATAATGTCACAAGCCGAGCAATGGTCTGAGCTGAGAAGCGAGGCCGCTAAGCAACGTGATTAATTAGAAAGGTGCTAAAGATGAAAGCCATGAACTTCGAGAAGGGACAGAAATATGAATTCAAAGTATTAGCCAGCCACCGGGTTGGCACTACGCTCTATTATACCATTGAGGCCAATGGCATGGAGCACAGCGTAAAAGCTTACGAATTCCAGAAACGGCAGGCTCCAACCACAATCAGCTGCATTTGCAAGGGTGTTAACGAGTATGGCAAACCGGCGTTTATGCAGGACATTGCCTCTTTGATTTCGCAGCTCTACAAGGTTGGCGATGTGGCCGACTTCCGCATCAAGACTCAACCCGGAGGAACACGCGATTTCTACGAGGTGACGGATGAAAATGACTTCTGCTTCCGCCTGGTGGGCTACGGCAATGAGAAATATTACAACCGCCAGATGGTGCGCTGCCGCATCACATACATCAACATGGTGCGTGTGGAGATGGAACCGGCCACCGGCTGCAAAGTTGTTTACATTCCCTTCTATGACGTGGAAAAGCTGCTCAGCCTCGACCCGGACAACAATGCGGACCACGACCTGATACGCCATTTGCTGAAGCTGCCGATTTTCCTTACGGCCCGCAAACGCTATAACGACGGCAATCCGCTGTGGGTCATCAAGGTGCTGAAGACGGTTTACGAGAACCTCGACAGCCTGCTCATGGCTAACAACAAGGAGCTGAAGGTGGCTCTGTTGAAATCGTACTACAATATACTGAAGAACCTGCTCGAAAACAGCGATTACCTGAATCAGGCCGCTGAAAACGAAAGCGCCCAATATCAGAATGAGTTAGGCATCTGGCTGCAGAAAACGCGCAATTATCTCGACGCCATAGAGATGATGGAACAAGGCACTGCCGACGCCTTCGTGATGCAGGCTTTCAGCAATCTTCACACCAGCGGATACATCATCAATCCGGTGGAGCGCATGCAGAAAGTGATTTGCATCTTTGCTCTGAGCCACTGCCGCGAAATGCGCCGCTATGTTGAAGAAATCTTCGAGGTGGTGCGTGAGCAGCATGAGAACACGCGTTTCCTGCGCGTCTTCTCCAAATCGCTTGTTAAGATGCTGGTCACCTTCATCAAACGGCTGGTGAATCATTCGCGCAACAGATTCACAAGCGACGACAAGGAGCGCATTGAGCTGATAATACGCTGCTTGGCACTGCGGTTGCTACTTTCGTCGAACGAAGCTGCTCCGGATCCCGACTACAAGCTTTATCAGGCAATGCTTTACCGCTATGCGGCATCGCTGATTTCCGACCCGGAGCGGGTGCAGAGCCTCACCTACAAAGCCTTCGAGGCACTCTTCGATTCGTTCAGCCGCAGCCTCGGCTTTGAATGGAACAACATATTCGACGTTACGGAGCTGTGCGACATTCTGGCCGACTCCACCCCGGCGCTGTCGAGCGCAGAGCCCGAAACGTTTATCTTTGCCCGCAACAATGTGAAGATAAAGATGCGCGGCCATCAGCTTTCTCTGGAACCGGAGAAACATGAACACGAGCTGCAGAATGTGGTTCCCGACGACATCTTCACCTCAACCAAAGTGCAGGTGAAGCTCGACTGCAAATTGCCGGAGCCGGCGCCTGAGCTGAATCCGCTGGAAGCCATGCAGTATCTCTGGAATGAGATTTACCGTGTGCTTTTCAACAAAGAGCCGGAAGAGGCTTCAGGTCTGCTGCATGCCAAACGTATGCCAAAGCCGGGCGACGAGGTGTTTGTGCGCATCGTGGGCAAGTCGGCCGTGTCGCCATACGAGTATGTATGCCGCATAGAAGATGACGAATACTGGGGCTCGGGCGTAATCAATCCCACCAAACAGATAGTCAGCTATAACGTACATGTAACGCCCGACTGTTTCGTGGACCCGACCACGGGCAAGTCGTTCCTGCTGAAAGCCACCGTGGAGCGCATAGACCCCAACGGCAATATCAATTTCTCCATGCGCAAGGGCATTGCCAACTTCAACAGAGAGACCCTTGATTTGGACGCCAAGAACCTTGTAGTGGTGTCGCGCGTGGATCAGCATCAGTATCTGTGCATCACCCGCGGCGGCGTAACCATGTTCATACCCCGCAAGGACAACACGCCTATACTGCGGCTCAACGACTTCTTAGTTGCCGACATCATTGCCATTGTGGGCGAAGGAAACGTTCAGGGCGAGATAGTTGGCAGAGCGTATGAGACGTTCGACCGCACGGAAGCCTTCCGCAATCTCATCTCCGACTATGCCGAGGGCCGCGTCTATGAAGGCTCCGACATTGAGCCGAAGGATGAGGACGCAGGCAAAGCTGCCCCCACACCCATGCCGGCCGATTATGTGCGCGAACTCGTATGGGTAATAGAGCGCAAAGGCATGATGCAGAGCAGTCTGCCCATCATATACAGCTATATGGCTCTGGCGCACATCATGGCTCGTGTACTTGGCGACTCCAAACTGGAAGCATACTTCAAACGCCGCCTTGAGATGCTTATGATGATGGATAATTTCAACAGCAAAGGCGCGTTTGACCAGAATGCCCTGAGTGAGCTGCAGCGCGACAGCCACGACCTCACGGAGCTCTTCCCGGAATTGCGCGAGAGCATTATGCGTTTGCGCATCCTCAACTGCTTCGACGACAAGGAGAGCGCCGGATTCCTGTGGGATGAGCTCAACCACGGCAAAGACGACAAGACACGGCGCATGGCAGGCATGGTGCTGGCTCATAACCTCCTGGCCGACAAGGAGAATGAAGCGTTCCGCGAGAATCTGCGCAGCAACCTCTACTCGTTGCTGAAGATTCAACATTCCTGACCGAGGGTGAGGACATCTCAGCGGGCAATACACAGATAAACAGCTAAAAACGGACACGGCAGTGATAAGCGTTGTAATACCAATCTCCAATCAGAGCATGCGCCTGAAGAAGAGCCTGCAGCATTTGCTGGCTCAGCAGGACGCTAACTTTGAGATTATTCTGATTGACGACGCTTCCACCGACGATTCGCTGCAGTTAGCGCGTTCCGTACTCGACGGACGCCCGGGCACACAGATTCTTTCGCACAAAAAATCGCTGGGTCTGTGGCATACGCGCCGCGAGGGCATAAGCCTGGCACGAGGCTCTATGCTGCTCTTCCTCGACCCGCGCGAGTGGCTCGAGCCGGGCACTCTGAAACGCCTCTCCGACACCATGCTGAGTTTCAACGTAGACATGGTGCAGATGAAACGCCAGCGTTATGTGCACAATGTGCCGCTGAAAATCAACGACCATCCCGAGGCACAATACTGGCAGGTCTACAGCGACGACGAATATCGCCGGCTCACCCGGTTTGTGGGGGTTGGCAGCTGCATAACGCCCTTCTGCGGCGACAAGCTTTACCGCACAGACCTGCTGCGCGAGGCTGCCGATATAGATTTTAACGGCCGCTGGGGCGAAGCGCAGGTGCTGAACATCAACTACCTGCGTCTGGCGCGCTCGCTGATACTCACCGACTTTGCCGGCATCAACGCCGACTGGGTGCATAACTATTTCACTTTTCAGTTCTCGCGGCTCGACGATTACAAACGGCTTCACACCCTGAAGAGCTGTCTGTGTGCCGACAGAGAGTCTGTTGACCGTGAGTTGCTGGATTGTCTGCATCACCACATCCATGAGCTGCTTGGCGAGCTGGCATGGACTCCGGAGGCCGTGTCGTATTTCATGGGGCGCGAGCTGGAGAATCCGCTGTGGCGCCAGGCAGGACTGACAGAAAACATCGACGAGCTGATTGCCGGCGCCCATACATCTCTGCGCCGCCGACGGTTGAAAGCAATACTTAAACGTTTGGTAAGATAGTCCGGCGGGACTTCTTTTGCCACAATGTGAAAGAATTATGAATAAAGAGAGCAAAATTTACGTAGCCGGCCACCGCGGTCTGGTTGGTTCGGCCATCATGGCCAATCTCAAAAGCAAAGGCTATAAAAACGTCATAGGCCGCACACATTCCGAACTCGATTTGCTTGACCAGCGCGCCGTGGCAGAGTTTTTTGACCGCGAACGCCCCGATGCCGTTGTATTGGCGGCCGCACACGTTGGCGGCATCATGGCCAACAGCCTCTATCGCGCCGACTTCATCTGGCAGAATCTTGAGATTCAGCAAAACGTAATCGGACAGAGCTTCCGCCACGGTGTGGAAAAGCTCCTTTTCCTGGGTTCAACGTGTATCTATCCGCGCGAAGCGCCTCAGCCAATGACGGAGGATGCTCTGCTCACCTCTCCGCTGGAATATACCAACGAGCCGTATGCCATAGCCAAGATTGCCGGTTTGAAGATGTGCGAGAGCTTCAATCTGCAACACGGCACCAACTACATTGCCGTGATGCCGACCAACCTCTATGGTCCGCGCGACAATTTCCATCTGGAAAACTCGCATGTGCTTCCGGCCATGCTGCGCAAACTCCATCTGGCCAATCTGTTGCATCAGGGCAAATGGGACGAGATACGCCGCGACCTTGGCAAAAGACCGGTGGAAGGTGTGGGCGCCGACGCCACGGAGAAGGAAATCACCGATATTCTGGGCCGTTACGGCATATATGCCGATCATCTCGACCTGTGGGGTTCGGGCACTCCGCTGCGCGAGTTCCTCTGGAGCGAGGATATGGCCGACGCATCGGTATATATTCTTGAAAACATTGATTTTGCGGAACTTAAGAGCCGCTGCGAGGCCAAAGGAGAACCGGTGCGCAACTGCCACATCAACATCGGCACGGGAATAGAACACGCCATTGCTCAGACCGCCGAAATGGTGCGCGAGGCTGTGGGCTTCCCAGGCAGTATATGCTGGGATGGTTCGAAGCCCGACGGAACTATGCGCAAGCTCTGCAACGTCGACAAGCTCCATTCGCTTGGCTGGCGTCATAAGGTTGAGCTGAAAGAGGGCATAGAGCGTCTCTATAAATGGTATCTTGAGAACTGATTCAGCAAATCAGACACCAAAAGCATAATTCCGCTGCCGCAACATCAATAGGTAAAGAGCGGCCGACAGACATAGCCTGCCAACCGCTCACGAAAAATACACGCATATATTTTCATCTTGTGATGTTGCGGTATCGGATGTTTTTTTGCAAAGAGGAAAATCCTTTACCAATCGCCCCTGCAGGGGCTATTTAGACTTTGTTTTCAGACTTTATAAGCGCCTGAAGACAGCATCCGGAAGTAATAACGAAGCGTGCATCGTTATTTCAGCTGGGGAAAGAGTGCGACCCTTTCCGGCATCCTTTTATGGCAGGAAGCGCAGACCGGATAAAGCGCCTTTTCCCCCCTATCTTTTATTTAAACGAATTTGGGCTGAAGAAGGTTTTCTGAAATCTCTTTTTAGAGCGAAAAATGGGATAACGTATGCTCAGCGCACACTGTCGGCGTTGGGCGGAAGGATATATTCGGGGTTTATCTCGGCCACCGAGGTAACAATAAACTTTGAGTCGCCGCGCCACGGCAGCGAGGCACTGTATTCTATATATTCCACCCGCACAGGCTTGCGCGCCGAGGCGGCACGGTGCATATCGGCCGCCACCTTGTCGTTGATGGCAGAAAACACAAAATCTTTGCCGTAAGGGCGCACGGTGTCCATCAGATTGCGATACGGCAGCATATATCCCTCATACGTTTTGAAAACGCTGCCTTTTTCCTGCACATCGGCCACATAACCATACTGCACACCGCCGGTGGCGTATGGCCTGAACCAATGGATATAGACAAAGCTGACAAGCAGTATGACAACGACTATGCTGCCCACAATAAACCACAGTTTCCACCGCAGCAAGGGGCGCAGATGATCCCACTCGCCATGTTCATCCTCCTCTTCCCAGTAACGAGGGTCATCGTCGCGATAACGCAGACGTTTCTCCTTGCGGGTTTCGGGCAGGTCTTCGCCGTCAAAATAATCGGGCTTATTGTCTTTCGGATCGGTGGTGTTGTTGATTCTCATTGCGGAGGATAAATGTTTCTGAAGGGAAAAGGGAGACTTGTCAGATGCCCTCAATCTTGTCGGCACTGCGCAGCGCTGCGCCGGGATTGTTTGAGCGTGTAGAGATATAAATCATGGTGAAAATACCCAACAGGATAAGCATCACCGTCTGGGCGCTCCATACCAGGATGGAGAAAGAGGCACCCTGAGTGTCGGACACGCCATACAGCGCCAGGCCAAACATCACGGCAATGTTCCACGGACCCAGACCGCCGTTTGAGGGGATAGCCATGCCTATGCTCGACAGCACAAAGGCCACCAGACAAGGCGTAAAGCCCCATGCCAGCGACGATTCTGTTGTGAGACTGCGTGTGAAGTCAAAGGCAAAGAAGGCCGCATACAGTTGCATGAAATAACAGCCCCAAAGAGCCACCGTGAGCAGCACAAAGAGCCATTTGCCCTTCATGCGCACCACTGAGGCAAAACCTTTCCAAAGGTTCATGCCCATGCCTCTTACTTTACCCACTATCTTGTTGTTGCGTCCGAAATGCAACAGCGCCCATACGCCTGCCACCATACAAATCAGGCCAATCCAGAACAGAGGTTCCTCAATCATGTCGAGCATGCTCTGCCCTACCGGATATTTGCCTAAGAAAGCGCTCATGGCACTGTGCGCCACCAGAAAGGTGAGCAGGGTGATGGCCAGCACCATAACGGTGTCTGACAGGCGGTCGGCCACCATGGAGCCGAAAACGGTGGTGAACGGGGCTTTCTGCCGTTGTGCTATGTAGGTGCAGCGCCATACCTCGCCAAGGCGCGGAAAGACAAGATTCAGGGCATAACAGCCAAAGATGGAACATGACAGCGCCATCATGCCGGGATTGATATTGAGCGACTTGAGTTGTATGCGCCACCGCGCTGCCCTGATGATATGACTGAATATGCTGATTATCATGGCCAGCAATATCCACCAGTAATTCACTCCGCTGCGCAGAGTGTGCCACATCTCTTTAACGTCGATATGTGCCAGCATATACCATATAAGGGCTATGCTAAGTAGCAGCGGCAAAAGGTATTTTACCGCATAGTTGAGCAACCGTTTGCTCAGGGGAAGTTTCTTATCTTCGGCTATCACTGTTTTCGGGTACTTACGGACTCCGGGACTCGGCCCAAAACCCTATTGAGCGCAAAGTTATAATTTTTTTTTGAATTTGGCTAATGCCGGAATCATCTGCAGAGCAATTTTCAAAACTCCTGAACCGTTTATTAACCATGAGCATTGATGCGAAATTCAATCGCCGCAACAATAATATGGACGCCTTGCGCTATGTAATGGCGTTCTCGGTCATTGTAGCTCACTTCAACGAACTTTGCGGCTTCCACATTTCCTGGCCTATATCGAGCGCCACGGGTGTGGGCGGTTTCTTTGCCCTGAGCGGATTCCTGATTTACCGCAGTTATAACCACAGCCCCAATCTGCGCACCTTCCTGGCCAAACGGGCTTTGCGCATACTGCCACCCTACTTTCTCGTTGTGCTGCTGTGCGCCTTCTGCCTCGCAGGAGTATCGACGTTACCCCCGGCCGAATATTTCTTTTCTGCCGGTTGGCTGAAATATGTGGGTGCCAATCTCTGCTTCCTGAATTTCCTGCAGCCTGACCTGCCGGGTGTTTTCCACGACGGCCGGTTCGTCACCTCGGCGGTAAACGGTGCCTTATGGACCATGAAGGTGGAATGGTGCCTGTACCTCACTGTGCCTGTGGTGGCTTGGATCTGTTCACGCCGGCATTTCAAGCGCAGCCATACAATTGTCTTTTCGCTGATAATTGTAGGCTCGGTGATTTATTCTTTACTCTTTATATGGCTCTTTGCCACCACAAGTAAAGAAATTTATGCCATGCTGGCCCGTCAGTTCTTCGGTCAACTGTCATTTTTCTACATCGGCGCCCTTGCAGCGCTGAAACTGGAACAATGGCTTAAACACAAATGGCTTTGGCTTGCATTGCTGCTGACCGGAATCGCGCTGATGCAAATCAACGATTATGTTGAGATTGCTTTATGGCCTTTCGTAGCCGGCGGACTGGTGATATGGACCAGCATGGTAGGCAGCTGGGGCAAATACTTCAGTCAGCACGACAATGTGAGTTACGATATGTATCTGTTTCACTTCCCCATACTTCAGCTGTGCGTCTACTTTGGCGTCCCCTCGTTAGGCTGCGCAGCCTGCTTCATTATTGCCCTCGCAGCCACAGTATTGCTCAGCGCTTTGTCATGGCATACAGTAGGTAAACGTGCTCAATCCCTGAAATACAAATTAACAAAATGTTAGCTGTCGTATAGATCAAGCTAAATAGGGTTACTCAGAAAATAGCTAACT
>FR897816.1:10464-33539 GCA_000437495.1 Prevotella sp. CAG:485 | reverse complement strand
GAATCCGGACCTGAGCCGGAGTCAGGTCAGTCGGCAGTTCGAACGAATCCGAAAGGAAGGTCTTTATGTCCAAAAAAGAATCAATTTAACAGTTTTCGGTTCATAAAAGACATCCTGACCCTCTTCCGGTTTAACAAAGTAATTCAAATGTTAAATACAAAAAGGCGACAAAAGCAAAGACGGCAGCACGGAAATTACCTCCGACCCGCAGCTTCCAGCCATCTTTGGCCTTTTGGTTCAGTCGCATAGCTCGCTATGCTCCTTCGCCTGCAAGGCCAAATCTGACCGAAATCTGCGTCCCCAGCGCTCGCGATTTTTTAAGGAACAAGGCCTAAACCACGGTTACTGACAACGACCTTTAGAACTTCAGATATGCCTGCAATCAACATCCCCAAGCCCGTTAAGCTGACAACATGGCTGCTGCCCATGTTCTTTGCCCTGTTGATATTTGTGCAGGAATATATCGGTCCCCGGTCGGGCGACAGGGTGGAATATGGCTTTGTGGTGCCCGTACACGGTCAGGAGAATCCATACCGGCGCATCCGCTCGATAGGCGATGTAATAGAATCGCAGCACAACCATTATCTGTATGAAAACGGGCGGGTGGCCGTTCACAGCATTGTGCAGCCCTTCTGCGCTCTCGACCCCTCGGTGCCGTGGCTGTTCGGTCTCTTCGACGCTGCTGTCTTCATGCTCTTTGTGTTGCTGATGAAGCGCCTGTTGCGCTGGGGCTCGGGAGCAAGACAGATGCTGTTGCTGTCGGCGCTGCTATATCTCTACATAGTCGAGGTTCAGACAGACATTGCCTATCAGGTCAATTATCTGTGGATAGCCACGTTGGTAACGGGCTTTGTGGTGGCCTTCACCTCGGTGAGGGTGAAGAAGTGGTGGCAATGGATATTGCTAATCCTGTTGGGCTTTGTCACGGGCGAGAGCAACGAGGCCTTCACAGCCGGCTTGGGACTGGCTCTGGCGGCTTATATGATGCTTCACCGCCATCAGCTCAAGAAGGAGCAGCTGTGCGTGGCTCTGACTTTTGCCGCCGGCTTCTTCTTCAATGTGCTGGCGCCGGGCAATCAGGTGCGGCTCGATTCTTACACTCCGCAGACGGTTGTGGCGCGGTTGGCCAATCTGGTCTTATGGAACTGGTATTTCGTGCCGTTGGTGATTTTGCTGATATGGCGGCATCGGCGCGGCTTAAACCTGCGGCTTTATGTGCGCCGTTATGCTTACGCCTTGGTGGCGGTTGCCGGACTGGCTTTTGTGCTGCTGATGGTGGGTTCGGTGTATCTGAATGCCTGCATGGGCATCCGTCTGGCGCTCATGATAATGCTGTTGGGTGCGCTGAGAGACGTAAGGCTGAGCCGGGGATGGGCAGCGGCACTGCTGATTTTAGTGACTGTGGTGGCGTACATGAAAATCTCCGACACTCTGCATGTGTACAAGAAATACAACTATATTATGGAGTCGTATCTCAAATCGCGTGACGGGAATGTTTTCCTGTCGGGCGAGATGATGGGTTCGGAATATCGCAAGACGAACGACTTTATAATACCTCTGACGTGGGTGCGCCGCAGCACTGACCCGCAGGCTCCTGTCATTAAGGTCTGGCCGCAGGGCACGGAGAATTTAACGGCTGACAAGGACACGAATATGGTAGTCGACATGGGAGGCGATTCCTGGGCTGCCGTACAGTCAAAGAGGAATCCGCGTCCCATATATCTGGTGAAATATCTGCCCTTCGGCAACAAGGCTGTATGGGTGCGTGAGCTGGATTTCGACTCCAGTAGCTGGGATTACTGGGACGAGAGCGAAGGCTG
Organism: Prevotella sp. CAG:485; assembly: GCA_000437495.1. Taxonomy (GTDB): domain Bacteria; phylum Bacteroidota; class Bacteroidia; order Bacteroidales; family Muribaculaceae; genus Lepagella. The sequence continues at coordinate 31,719 of FR897816.1, read as the reverse complement.
GCGCATGGCCGTTTATCACAACAATATGCCGTGGCTCTTCCGCTGCGAAATGACTTTAGAACCTTGACACAATGATGGATTGGAAAGATACTTTGAAGAATTTACAGACGTCGGGGACTCTGCCTGAGGGGCCTGAGACGCTGTCGGAAACTCCCGCCGAAGAGAAGCCACAGACCCATAAGGGGAAGCTGCACATAGCCATTGAGAAGAAGGGTCGCGGCGGCAAGACTGCCACCATAATTTATGGCTTCAACGGCTCCGACGAAGAGCTTCAGGAGTTGGCCTCCACGCTTCGGCACCGGCTCGGCACCGGGGGCTCGGCACGCGGCGGCGAGATTCTGTTGCAAGGCGACAGGCGGCAGCAGACCGCCGAGCTGCTTCGCAGCCTGGGATATAAAATATAACAACGGCCGGGTAAGTGGCTGCAAATCATTAATTTAGCTTTTTATCATGATTACTCTTAAACGGGCTTCGGCCGGGTCAGGCAAGACCTACAGTCTGACAAAAATGTATCTTAAACTGCTGTTGGGCATAAAGGAGAATGGCAAATGGCGTCTTCGCCGCAACCGGGGGAAGCATCGCGAGATTCTTGATGTCCACAGCCATCTGCTGGCCATTACTTTTACCAACAAGGCCACGGCCGAAATGCGCAACCGTTTTATTTTGGGTCTGTCGCGTCTGGCAAATCCTAAGGATAAGAAAACGCCCTATCTCAGTGATTTTGAAGAAGAGCTGCACGCAAGTGCTTCCGAAATTCGCGCTGTTGCCCGTGAGACGCTCTATCAGATTCTCAACCATTATTCCGATTTTCAGGTTTCCACCATTGACAGTTTCTTTCAACAGATTCTGCGCAGCTTTGCCTATGAGGTGGAACTGCCCGACAATTACGATGTTGAGCTCGACACAACTCTGGTAATTGCGGCAGCCCTCGATGCTCTGTTTGCCACGGCCATAAACAACCCTCACAGCGAGGAGGCTTTCTGGACTCAGAAGTATATGTCGATGCTGCAGAAAAATGGCCAGAAATGGAACCTAAGCCAACACTCAGGCAAGTCTTACTCCGATTTACTCGACTATCTGGAAATGATAGAAAAGGAGAAATTCAAAAATGAGCTCAAGGCGCTTGAAGAGTACTTCGCTTCACAAAAAGACCTCAGAGGCCTGGAAGCGGCGGTGAAAAATCAGGGTGATATTTTGCTTACTGAGAATGCGGAGGCAGCAAAACAAACTGCGGAGGAATTTCTGCGTCTTGCCACAGAAAAAGGTATCGACAAACAAATATATTCCCATCTGAGGAAACGCATAGACGCAGTGCTTGCCACTCCGGCCAACGAATTGCCGGATGTCACTCTCACTCCTTATAAGACTCTCATCAATAAGAAGGGCCTTGAGAAACTTTCTTCGGCCGACGAGCTGCTGAAATTCAAGGAGCTTGACGAGACGCTGTTGCAACAATGCCTGGCCTGGACCAACATCAACAACTATGTGGCCTGTATGACCAACGCCGTTCCTGTGCTGGCGCTGATTCATCTGCTGTTGGGCTACATACAAAACTACACGGTGAGCAACAACATTGTGCAGCTTGCCGACACCAACACCATTCTGCAGAAGATAAACCAGGGCAGCGATGTGCCTTTCATATATGAGAAAATCGGCACGGTGCTGGAATCGTACATGATAGACGAGTTCCAGGACACGTCGTTGCTTCAGTGGGTAAACATGAAGCCTCTCATCGACGAGAGCAAGAGCAACGAGAATATGATAATCGGCGACGCCAAACAGAGTATCTACCGTTTCCGCAACGCCGACTCCACTCTCATCACAAGTAAGGTGCCTCAATTATATTCCGGAAGGGATCTGGAGATAACGGGAGACACCGCGGGCAACAACATCAACTATCGGTCAGCCCCGGCCATTGTGCAGTTCAACAATGCCATGTTCAGGTATCTCGCATCTCATTACGCCGACAACAAGACCGCTGTGGCCGATATTGAGGCCACTTATAAAGGTCTGGAGCAGATTCCACACTGCGAAGATCTGCAAGGGTATGTGGAGATAAATCAGGAGGAGACATCCGAGATGACGTATATCGGCCCCCTCATCGTCGAGCTCATAGGCCGCGGTTATTACCAAAAGGATATTGCGGTGCTTGTGCGCTCACATACCGACGGCACCAAGGCCATCCGCGCTATAACGGAATACAACCGCAATGCGCTGAATGAGGATGCCGATTTCACGCCTATTGAAGTGATAAGCGACGAATCGCTGATAATCAAAAACGGCCACAGCATACAGACCATCGTCACCATGCTTCAGGCCATCAAGAGCGAGGGCTCGCGCACCGAGTCGCCGGAAGGCTATTCAAAGCTGGTGAATGATTTCATCGACTCCATACACCGGCTCAGCGTGGGCAATCCGCAGGCCACCACAGCCGAGCTTATCAATATGTATTTTGCGGGTTCTACGGCAGCTCAGGATGCCGGAAGCATCCTCGCCGGCGACACTTCGCTGACGCTCGGAGCCATGGTGGAACGCATCATCGCCACGTTCGTGCCTGAGGAGGAACGACGTCTTGAGGCGCGGTATATAAGTGCCTTCCAGGATGTGGTGTCAAATTTCTGCGAGACGCATCAGGCTGACGTGGCCTCTTTCCTGAATTATTGGGAGGATAAGCAGTACAAGCTGGCCATTGCCTCGCCGCAAGACGCCAACGCTGTGCAGATTCTCACCATCCACAAATCGAAAGGCCTGGAGAGGCGCTGCATCATTTTGCCGGCAATGAACGGTCGCACCACGATAAAGGGTGGCCCCGGTGAGATGGTCTGGTTCCATCCGGGCGCTGACTTTGCCCACATTATGCCCAAGTTGGTACCGGCAAAAATCAACAGTGCTGATGATTTCGCGGGCACTCCCTGGGAGACTCCGGTGAATGATATTGAGAGTGAGCAGTGTCTCGATGCGCTCAACCTGGCGTATGTGGCTTTCACCCGTGCCAAAGATGAGCTGTATGTGTATATCAGCGCCAAACCGGCCGACAAGGGCATTGGCAAGGCAATTACCGAGATAAAGAGCGCCGAAGACCTGAAGCTCCCGGGTCTGATAATGGCCGATGAAGGTGAGTTTGATGAGTTTGAAGAGGGAGGAGAAGCCGGTGATGATGATGATATAGAAGCCAAACTCCTCTTCTCTTTCGGCGCGCGTCCCGACAGGGATTATGTGCTGAAGCGCAACGAGAAAGAGAACAGCGACAAGCCTAAGGAAGAGGAGATGGTATTGGAGTCGTACCGCGTCAACATCAATCTGCCGGAGATAAAATATGCTCCTGAGGAGGAATCGCCGTTCAGCGGCGACAATGAGGCTGAAACGAACAAGCGGCTCGACAAAATCACCCGCGAGGCTCTTAAGAGCCTGGTATCAGGCAACAATCCTGATGACAGCATCAGTCGCTTCCTGCTGCGTGCGGAGGTACGCGGGTTCATCTCGGCAAACGAGCGACAGCGCCTCCAAAAAGCTATGCTCAGCGAGCTGCATTCAAACAGATATGCCGCCGCATGGTTTGGTCCGGATAACAAGGTTCTCGAACCTCATAGCCTCTACGACAGGGCAAAGGTCTATACCGCCGACCTGATGGTCGTAGACCCGAGCAACAAGGCTGCGGTGATTGACATTGCCACCGACTCCGACGACATAAATCACGAAATAAGGGTGCGCGGATATGCCTCGCGCCTGCAAAAGACCGACCGCTATGCTCACATAGAGGGTTATGTGTGGCATCCGGCCTCAGGCAGCGTCAATGAGGTCTGGCACTGAAGCCGTTAACGCCGGTAGTCGGAAGGCGACATGCCGGTAATATTGCGGAAATATTTGCCGAAGAAGGCTTGTGAGGAGAAATGCAGCCGCGATGCTATCTCTTTGATGCGCAGCGAAGAGTTGGAGAGCAAAATCTTTGCCTCGCGCACCACATAGAGCTCTATCCAGTCGCCGGCGGTTTTGCCTGAGGTCGCCTTCAGCACCGTGCTGAGATGCTTGGCCGAAATCTGCAAAGAGGTCGCATAGAACTCCACATCGCGGTGCTCCTGGAAGTATTTGCCTAACAGGTAGAAGAAATGCGCCGTTATCTCGCGGCTGCGGCCCGACAGACCGGAGGTTTCGTCGGGCATACGCCGCTCTATTATTTCATAAATAGCGGCCTTGAAGATGCAACCTGCCTTACGCGAGGTCTGTGCCTGCCTCGGTTCATTGACGGCCATGCGCCTCAGCAAATCCAGATAAGGCCGAAGCGCCTCTACCCCACCCGGCTGCATCTTCACCACAGGGTCGATATGCAGCTTTATCACCAAGGGCATAATCTCGCTGAGGGTGTCGGCCATATTATCTTCCACTTTCTCCGAACAGCCTATTATGGAGACGTCAATCGGCTCGCCGTTGAGCGTGCTGAAGTTGCTCAGATAGCAGTATGGCCGCAAAATACCCACCGTATTGGGTTCCAGCCTGTACTCCTTTCCGTCGATGCTGAAAACTGCCGAGCCGTGATGCACGGCAATGCCAATGAGGGCGTCGAACCTTACGGGCAGGAAATCGGTGTCTCTGTGGGTGAGAGGACCCTCATACATCCACATCTCGCTGCCCAAGGGCATACCGGCCTCACCGGCGTTCAGTTGAGCCAGGGTAATGATTCTGTCTTCCATCACCGCCGCATCATCTCTTCATGGCGCGGAATATGAACCCGATGTGCCGGCAGAGTGTTGAGCCGAAACCGTAGTGATGACTCATGATGCGGAAACGCTCCAACAGCGACGAGAGCTTATGCACACGCGTCAGGCCGCCGTCGAGATAATGCACCGTTACGCACCTCAGATTCTCGCAACGCTCGGGAGTAGTGGCTCTGATGCACTTCACGCACCAGTCGTAATCAGCCGACCAACGGTAAGCTGTGTCGAACAGAGGAGCCAGCTCGCGGCGCACCATAAAGGCCTGATGACATATCAGCATACCCTGCTTAAAGCTGTCGGCGGTAAGGATTTTCGGCGCCGACAGATGCCGGGGTCTCAGCAGCGCGTCGGCAGCATCCACTATTACGGTGTCGCCGTAAATGATGTCGGGATTGCGGTCGGCTGCCATTGCATAACGGCTAAGGGTGGCATTCGTAGCCAGTCTGTCGCCGGCGTTCAGAAACAGCACATATTTCCCTTTGGCCATCTGCAGGCCCTTGTTCATGGCGTCATACAGGCCATTGTCCTTTTCCGACAGTATGCGCAGTCCCGGCGTGGAATAACGCCGCGCCACGGCAAGGGTGCTGTCGGTGCTCGCGCCGTCAATGATGATGTGCTCGAAATCGGCACATTGCTGTTCACGAAGGCTCTGCATGGTAGCCGGTAAAACGCCGGCGGCATTATATGTTACCGTGATGACGGAAATCAGAGGCTGCTGGTTGTCCATTATATTCCTTTAATTTGGATTGCGACTGGGGTTAATAATGCAAAGATAATAAATAAATTCGTTCAATTGTATAATTGGCTATCTGAAAATTAAGTCAGGGGCAAAAAAAGACGGGGTTGTGTGAAAATCTTTCATCACAACCTCGCTTTTTAACTTGACTGAAAAGCCTTATCCCTCTTCGATAGCGTCGTTGGGGCAAACAGCAGCGCAGCTGCCGCAGCTGATGCAAGTGTCCGGGTCGATGTGATAGATTTCGCCCTCGGAAATAGCCTCTACGGGGCAAACCGGCTGGCAGGTACCGCATGCTATGCAACGGTCGGTGATAACGTAAGCCATGATTAGTTTTTTTAGATTTTGTTGGTTGGTTGGTTGAGTTGTTTATTTTAGCCGCGCCGCCGGGAGCTGCCGTCAATGTCCGCGTTGCCTCTCTTTTCGACGGGGCTATTTTACGGGACATTCGTCAACGCTGTCGGCCCTCCTTTGCAAGAAGAGCCTGCGGCTTGGCGTTATTTTGACTGCAAAGTTAGTGCATTTTTGCGTACTGACAAATATTCCGGCCATTTTTAACCTGCGCGCTGCAAATTTTTCTCTAAGCGCCCCTTCGCCAACGTCAAAAATCTTAGGCTAACAGCCTCTTCAAAGGGGTTTTGGCATTTTTCCACACCCCGAAATTTCTCTTCACGCCTCTTTTGTAACTCATAACGCCTCCTTACTCCGTTCTTTGGTTGATTTGAGTGGTAAAGCCTTTTTCCTTGTCTCTCTTTTTATCATCATGTCCATTTTCACCAATCCTCTCTTGCGAAAAATAGAAAAAAATTTTCCCTAACGTAAAAATTTTAGTGATGTTTAACATATACGTCTGATTATTTAACTTACTTTAAGGTAAAAGCGATATATTAACCCTTGATTTGTTAATAATTTTGCAGTCGCAAGGAGGAAACATCCATGGATAGAGACTGACATGGATGGTTCATCAATTTGAAGCAATAGTGATATAATTAATAGGAGTGAGGTACGAGGCTTTCTAAGCTCGTGAGAGTCTAAATTGCAATCGCCTCACAAAGCAAGAAGAGATTGAGAAATTTCTTCTTGTTTTTTTATGCGCCTGTTAATCTGATTATGCACCCGGCAACACACTTCCGGCAATACAAATGCTGCCTCAGAAGCGGACACCGGTGGAGAGCGAGACGGTCTCTACGGAATGGAAGAAGTTGTAATGGCTGCCGCGGAACCAGTGTCCGTCGATTTTGCCGGTCAGCCCGAAAAAGAAATCCGACACGTTATAGACAAGTCCCATACGCCCTAACACGTTGAGGGTAAACTTGTTATGCTTGCCGTCGGAGCTGTCGGCCAGGCTGTGTTTGAAGCCTATCGACGGGGTGGCCGTTACGTTGAACACGAATTTCTGGGCAAACACCAGATTATAGCCATAGCCTATTATGAAGGAGTAATCGTTGTAATGGAACCGGAATTTTGTATGGTTGCTTTTGAGGTATTGCAGCATATCGGCCGGTAGCGATGAGAAATCCACATTGACCCGGTGATTGGATATAGAGATGCCGGCAATGAAGCTGCCGGCGCTCTTTTTCTGCAGATTCGAGAAGCCGTAAACGCAGCCCTGCGAATAACGCGAGTTATTGAAGAAGTAATAGGCGTTGACGCCGTAAGAAGTAAAGCTCACACCGGAAATGTGCATCTTAAACAGCTTTCGGTCGTTGTAATCGCCGAAACGGCGCAGATAAGTGCCGCCGGTATTTTCGCTGTAATAGCCTTCGGCAAAGAAGCGCGCGCAGGTAAAGGCAAAGTCAAAGCGTTTGTGCAGCAATGGCCTGTTGCCAATCACGTGGCTCATGTCGAGACTGTAACCCAGACTCACAGCCATATACTGAAGATAGAAGCCGAGGTTGCAATAAGGCTCAGAGACCATCCATATCGGCACATCGCCTTTAAAGTCCATGGCGTAAGAATCGAACCAGTTGTCGTTCACCAGACGCGCCTTCCAGCGTTTGCCGGTACCCTCCACATATTCGCTGTCGTAATAGTTGAAAGCCTTGTTGGCCCAGTTGTAGACGTCGACGCAGAACCCCACGAAGCGTGGATATATAACGGTGGTGTCGGCCATGCTGTGTGTGCCCGAGCGGATGCGGTTGATCCACCAATTGGGGTTATCGCGCCGCGAGGCATATTCGGGCACGCTCTCTACGGTTTTTATCAACTGCAGGGTGTCGCACGGCGTAATGCTGCAGGTGTCAACGGGCCACTCCTTCACCTCCGGTTGCTCTACATCCGGCGTTTCGCCTTTCAGCGGAAAGGAGCTTGCCCAAAGGCACAGCATAACAGCAACCATTGCCGCAAGACTACACTTCCGGCAACAGGCAAGAATTTTGTGATAAAATATTATCAGACGGCAACCTTGCAAGTCAAATCTCCGATTTTTATCAAATAAACGCCGTGATTGTTAATGGTCATTCTGTAGCTGCCGCTCTGCAATGTGCTTTGCGCCACCAGATGACCAAGTATGGAATAAACCTTGACCTGCACAGGGCGGTTGGTGGCAATGTAAATTACATTTCTGCCCGACCGCAGTTCTATATCGGTCTGTTTCACCACCACACGGGCTTCGGGCACAGCGTCTATACGCGCTATATCCCAACTGCGTGCCGCTGCCTCAAATGGCAACATCATCAGCAACACAGCTATTACTCCGAGCAGGCGATGCTTCAGACCCTTCATCATGATTCTTCTGCGAAAGTCTCTAAATCAGGGCGTAAAATTACTACAATTTTCTGATTCCTGCAAACTGACACCACATTTGTGGGTCAATCGTGATGTTGGCGGAGTATTTCTTGCGCCTTTCGGGCATTCTTTTGCTCTACGAGGAGATTTACAGAGCCGTTGTCGACATTGAGCGAGGGGAAGACGGAATTGCCTCCAACATCCTGAATCACAGCCTCTATGCCGTTGGATTCCAGAAGACCTTTGGCCAGATATGCCTCGTCTGTGTTGGTGTATGAACGGATAACTTCAAGCATGACAGTGGTGTTTTAGGGTTATATTTTTGAAACACCGCTACCCCGCTGTTGGTTTATCCCGACTCATTTTATGCCTTTGGCATTCAGTGCTTTACGGTAGGCCAGCGCATTCTGCTGATGCGCCGAGTAGCTGTCTGTGAACACATGATACCCCGAGAAATCGGGCTTGGCACACATATACAAATCCTCCGAGGGCGCCGAGTTGAGAATGGCGTCTACAGTGGCCGGCTCAACGGTGCGGATGGGAGCCGGGGGCAGACCTTCATGGCGATAGGTGTTATAGGGAGATTCCACCATCAGCATATCGCGGCCCACACGCCTTATGGTGAAATCGTTCATAGCAAACCTGACTGTAGGGTCAGCCTGCAGGCGCATACCCTTTTGCAACCGGTTGATGTACAACCGACCTATGCGGCCGCGCTCGTCGGCATGCGTACTCTCCTCCTCTGCTATGGAGGCTATGATGATTACCTCTTCAGGCTTCAGATTCAGCTTGGCGGCCTTGGCTTTGCGCTCGTCGGTCCAGAACTGATTATAAGCTTTGCCTATGCGGTGCACCACCCTCTTCGGGTCGTTCGACCATAGTGCCTCATGCGTGTTATTGAGGAAGAGCGCCGTGGCATTTTCCGGCGTCAAGCCATACTCGGCCATTTCGTCGGCATCGTTGAGAACCGAGTCGAGAGCCTCAGGGGTGAAATAGAATTTCTGCGCCACGGCATTGACAATGTCCTGCCGGGTGCGCTGATTGTTTATGGTGAACTTCACGGGCGTCTGGCGGCGGCCGTTCAGCCTCCATATCACGCGCCACAGACTCGTGCCTTCTTCTATATCATAAAGGCCCGGTTTTTCATGCAGTTTGCCGCCTATGAACGATGCTCCCTGCATCACCCTGCCGGCGTAGGCGTCGCCATAATATTTGGCCAGGGTGTCCCTTACGGACGCCTCCGTGGCTCCCGGCGGTATCATGATGACGGCCTTGCGGGGCGAGCCTCCGGTGAAAAATACAATTATTGCCGCCATAATAACTAAGGCGATAAAGAGGCCTATAACCGTATAAACAGTGCCTTTGCGCTTAATCCATTGCTTCATATCATGCAAAAGTAACATAATTTGGCGGCGTGTGCAAACGCGTTGTTCACAGCTCGCAAAATATTTATTATCTTTGCAGTGTGAAAAAGCTGAGCGTGATAATACCTGTGCATAACCGTGCTGACCTGCTGAAGCATTGTCTCGACAGTGTGGCTCAGCAGCAATGGCGCCCTATGCAGGTGGTAATCGTTGACGACGGCTCCACTGATGCCTCGCAAGCTGTGGCCATAGAATGGGGACAGCAGGTATCTGCGCCCGACTTCGAGGTAAAGATTATCAGCCGCAAGCAACAGGGGGCGTCGGCAGCAAGGCGTGCGGGGGCTCTGCAGGCCAACGGCAGTGTGTTCGCCTTCGTTGACAGCGACGACACTTTGCGCCGCGAATATTCCGAGGCCGTTATGGCGGCTTTTGAGGATGCCGACACGGAGCTGGTTTACTGGCGGCAGTTGGGGCATTTCGACTCCAGCCGCACTCGCTCGTTCAAGTTTCCGCGCCATGTCAGCATGGCAAATCACGTTACGCACGCCGTTCTCAACACGCTGTGCTGCGCCGTCAGCCGCAACCTCTATTTCCGGTCGGGCGGATGGGATGAGGCTGTGAGCGTATGGGACGACTGGGAGTTAGGCATACGCTATCTGTCGGCTCTGCGCGGCAATGCGGTACGCATCAACAAGACTCTCACCGACGCGCGTCTGCACGGCGAATCCATCACCGGCCGCAACTATCTCTCGCGCAAGGGCCGTTACCGCGAGGCTCTCAACGCCGCCGAACGCCACGCGCATCAGTTGCCTACGCCGCAGAGGCTCGAACTCAGCCGCCTCATAGCGTATAAAACAGCTGTCCTGGCTGCTCATTATCACCGCGAAGGGGACCGCGACTCGGCTCGGCAGACTCTGCAGAGGGCTATTGCCAATCTGCCCGACAGGCGCGGACGTTTAATTCTAAAAATCGTTTTTGCCTACACGCGACGCGGGTTACGCGGCGCCGCAATATGGGCTTTGCCTCTTTTGATAAGTTAATGCTGAAGAAAAACACATCTCACAACAACCCTCCAGCTCATACCGCTCCAAAGCAGGAGAAACTCTGGGGCAAAGAGTACTGGAAGGTGATGACAACCAATTTCCTCCTCTTCTTCGCCTTCTACCTGCTCACACCGCTGTTGCCCATCTATCTCGACGCCCAGTTCGACGCCAACAAGGACATCATCGGCCTGGTGCTAAGCGGATATGTGGTAGCCACCTTTCTGGTGAGGCCATTCAGCGGGTTTGTGGTCGACACGTTCAACCGCAAAAAGGTGCTTACCATCTGCTTCCTCTTCTTCTTCATCTGTTTTGCGGGCTACATAGGCGCGGGCACGCTGCTGCTCTTTGCCATTGTGCGCACCATACACGGATTGCCCTTCGGCGCCGCCACAGTGGCCAACTCCACGGCCGCCATCGACGTGCTACCCTCTTCGCGCCGCAACGAGGGTATAGGCTTCTACGGGCTGAGTAACAATGTGGCTATGGCCATTGCGCCTTCTGCCGGAATCTGGATATACCATGAGAGCGGCAGCTTCGAGCTGCTTTTCTGGATTTCTCTCATCCTCTCGTTCCTCGGCTTTCTATGCGCCACCACCATAAAGCTGCCCAAACGGGCTCCCGTGCCGGGAAAACGCAAACTCGACTGGGACCACTTCTTCCTCAACAGGGCTTGGCTCATGGCGCTCAACATTCTGCTTTTCGGACTCTGCTGGGGCATCATGAGCAACTATGTGGCCATTTACGGCCAGGAGCGGCTCGGCATCACCGACGGCACGGGCATCTTCTTTGCTATTCTCTCGTGCGGATTGGTGCTGTCGCGTCTCACGGGCCACAAGGCGCTGCGTCAGGGTCGGTTGGTGCAGAACTGTGCTGTGGGTGTGATACTCTCGCTGGCAGGTTACACGCTCTTCGCCCTCGCCTTCGGCCAGTGGAGCTATTATCTGTCGGCACTGCTCATCGGTCTGGGCAACGGACGTATGTATCCGGCATTCCTGAATATGTTTGTAAGCGTGGCACGCCATGATCAGCGAGGCACGGCCAACAGCTCCATTCTGGTGTCGTGGGATCTGGGCATGGGACTGGGCATACTCGTGGGCGGCTTCGTGGCCGAATACACGGGTTACTCGGCCGCTTTCTGGCTCTGCGCCTTTGTGCAGGCCACAGGCACGCTTCTGTTCCTTTTCGCCACCCGACGCTTCTATCTCAGCAGGCGGCTGGAATAACGAGTTTGCACATCTCCCCGCTTTTTTCTATATTTGCAATTTGATAGTAGTCAGTATGCAGAAGACGCCGGTTTTAGCCGCAGTTGGTTCTTCTGTGCTTTTGTAAGATATGCTTAACAACAACACACCCTCGTGGCTGCGTGCCATTCCACCCGTTACACGCAACCTCATAATCATAAACGTGCTCATCTGGCTGTTGGAGTTCATCCCGGGCTTCCGGGCAATGCTCATGCAGCGCCTCGCTCTCCACTTCTGGGGAGCCGCCGACTTCAACCCGGCGCAGATTATCACTTACGCCTTTATCCACGAGCCAAAGACCATTATCCATGTGGGCTTCAATATGTTCACGCTGTGGATGTTCGGCCGCCTTATGGAGCAGGTATGGGGCTCGCGCCGCTTCTTCATCTTCTATTTCGTATGTGCTATCGGCGCCGCCCTGGTGCAGGAATTAGTGTGGCAGTTCAGCTGGATGCACGAGCTCGCCGCCGTCAACGGCCTCTCCGTTGACCAGCTCAACAATGCGTTGGCAATGCAGGAAATCTCCGACCCCGCGGCGGTGCACAATCTGCTGGCAGCCTCCAAAAACGGCCTGCTGTGTGTGGGAGCCTCCGGAGCCATCTTCGGCATCCTGCTCGGCTTCGCCTTCGTCTTTCCCAACATGCCACTCTATCTCTTCTTCATCCCCGTACCCATCAAAGCCAAATACATGGTCATTGGTTACGCAGTGCTTGAATTCTTCTTAGGCGTTAGCGGCGGCGGCACGGTGGCTCACTTCGCCCATCTCGGCGGTATGCTCTTCGCCCTCCCGCTCATTTTCTATTGGAAGCACAACGGCACTCTGCGCGGTGGCCGCTTCTGGTAAACTTTTTGCCAAATGACTGCGTTACGGAATCTGTCAGCCACTGTCTGGCTCATAGCCGCCAACGTACTGGTATTCATAGTGCTGCTCGCGGGCGGCATCTCTCCCTCGGCTGTGGGGGTGCCCTCCGACGTCCGTCTGCTCCTTACGCATCCGTGGACGCCGCTCACATATATGTTTGTGCATTTCAGCTTCTGGCACCTGCTCATCAATATGTTGTGGCTGTGGATGTTCGGCCGTCTGCTCACCGACATCTTCTCCAACCGGGCTCTCACGCTCCTCTACCTCACCGGCGGACTCTCCGGAGCCCTATTTTACATAGCCGCCACACTCTTTCTGCCGGTGTCGTCGGCGTTGTGCGGCGCCTCGGCGGCAGTGGTGGCTGTGATGACGGCTGCCGGGCTACGGCTGCCCGATATGCCGGTAAGGCTCTTTTTCTTTGCGCCGGTGAAGCTGAAATGGATTGTCCTTGCAGGCATTCTGCTCCTCTTCCTGGGCGCCGGAGGAGCCGGTTTCTTTGCCCATTTAGGCGGTGTTTGCGGCGGTTTAAGCTTCGTGCTTATCCCGGCAAGGAAACGCTCTGTAAAGCCGCGTAAAGCCCCAAAACCGTCGCGCCGCCGACTCAAAGAGATAAACCGCAAAATGACGGCCAGGCGCAATGAGATGAAAAGGCTCGACGACCTGCTCGACAGGGTACGGATTTCCGGCTTCGACTCGCTCTCACGGGCGGAAAAAGCGGAGCTAAAACGCATCTCGGAGTGCCTCAACAAAGGCTCTGAAAAATAATATAAACCCTCAAATTTATAGCAGTGACATTTTCTTTTTTCCTCCGTATAATAGGCAAGACGCTCACTTTTGCGTTGTATCTCATCACCTTGCTGGCAGCCTTCGGCGGGTACATACCACCCACGCTCTGGTCGCTGCCGGCCATCTTTGTGCTGGCCTTCCCCTATCTGCTCATCCTCACCTTCATTGTGGCTCTGGCCTGGCTCATCGGCGGACGTATGTTCATTGCCATTGCGGGTGCGGTGACGATTCTGATTGCGTGGCCTGTGTCGGGCAGTTCCTGTCCGGTGTCGTTCAGCACAGAGCCTAAGAAAAGCTCCTTCTCGCTGCTCACTTACAACGTCTTCGACCTGCAGGACTATGAGCATCCCGACGATGAGGGGGACTCCCGCGCACTCAGCTATATCATCAGCTCAAAAGCCGATATTGTGTGTCTGCAGGAGCTTTACAACCTGCCTCACATGCGCACCCAATTGCACGCTCAGAGCGATTCTCTGCGCCATATCTATCCCTACATCATCCCGGGCAAACCGTGGCAAGGATATTACACGCCCTTCATGCTGCTGAGCAAATACCCCGCTGTGGAATGTGAGATACCCAAGTCGCTGTGGACCGACTGCGCCCTTTACAAGATACGGTTACCGAATATGGTTATCCATCTGCTCAACGTGCATCTCACCTCCTACGCCCTGTCGCAGAAAGAGCGTAAGATAGTGAGCAACATACGCGGCTTCCGTTCGGCCAAACAAAGCATGCAGATGGATAAATCTGTCTATGCCAAGCTGTCGGCGGCGTTTGCCTCGCGCGACACGCTCAGCCATGCCATTCGCCAGATTGCCGATTCCATTCAGGGACCCTTAATCATAGCCGGCGACTTCAACGATGTCCCTGCCTCATACGCTTACAGAACAATCTGCGGCGACGATTTCAAGGATGCCGTGGCCAAGACCACCTTCGGCCCTATGATAACATATCATGCTCACGGCTTTCTCTTCCACATCGACCAGGTGCTTTACCGGGGCAAGCTCACGCCCAACAGCACCAAACGCGGCAGCCTGAAATGCTCTGACCACTACCCTGTCAGGGTCATCTTCAGCTACTGACACAGCTGTTGCCCTTACCGCAACAAAATCAAGTGATAGTGTTTTATGAGCTGTTTTTACCTTCGGTCTGCCGCAATCACCCGTATTTTCATTGCAGCATGCACGAATATCAGCGAATGTACGAGCTGTTCCTCCCCAGGTTCGGGAATATAAACAGATACGATAAAACCGCTAAAACAACAACAAAACACACATCCGTTTGCAATAACCGGGTTAAAATGATGCCTGCGCCGCGTTGCGTACCGTCAAACGTGAATCCGATATTTCTGAAATACACCTTGAATGGTACAGATAAAAATAATTTATTTCCCAGACGCCGAAACAAACTGCAAATTATCAAATTATTTGTTTTGAGATTAAATATAAACCAGTTTGTCAGTATTACATCTCGACTCTCCGTGATTTTTGGCAATATGTCATGAATCTTCAGATGCCATAACAACCAATATATGGGCATTAATGAAATTTTAAAAAAAATAATTGATGAAAAGTATTGCATAAGTGTTAAAAGTGTATTATATTTGCATCCGAATAACACATGGTATTGCTTGCAGCAGACAGAACCGGTGTTGTTCAACCTATATTAACCTTTAAATCGCAGTAAGAGATGAAACAATTTCTCAACGGAGTAATAGCCTTACTCCTCGTTCTCATCACATCATGCTGCGCAGACTTGCCTGATGTGGTGAATCCGGGCGGCAGTCCGGTAACAACGCATCGCTCCCTTTCGGTGAAAGAAGTGAGCAACCGACTGAATGGCATTTGGGGAACTTTACCCAAGTCCAATCCCTCAACACGAAACTCAGACGTTCTGCCGGCGGATTCCATTTTCGCCTTACCCGGCGGAGAGTTTGATACCTTCTAAGATATTATAATTGATACACGCGCTTCAGTATCAGATGATACAGAAGAAGAATGTGACTGTGATCCATTATGCGGAGGTGCTTCTTCGCTTACGTTCTATCGTAAGAACCACATGATAATCAATATACGGCCATGAAACAATCAGCCCTGTACAAGACAGTAGTTTCGCTCCTGTTGGTACTTATCGCACTCCCTCTTTGCATCTCATGCAACGATGATGCAGACCCTACACCCCCGAATGGACAGGCTTCCCCAAGAGTTGATTTTGATAGTATACATCCTTTAGTCTTGAGTTATAGCAATATGCTCGAGACATGGTCTGATACTACTTCAGTGTTGGACTACAGATACATTCGAGTAGCAGATGCTTGGAGAGGATTGGACATCAGGCTGGGGTCAGATGTACCTTATTATCCTTATTCGGATACTATGTCTCACAAAGAGCTTTTCCGGTATCTGATGAACATAAACAATGACACCTGTTACAAGGAAGGCGTTGAATATTTTAGGGAGATGTATCACAATTCGCACTTGCAACGAGTGTATATAGAAGATATAGTTGATTTGCAAGTGACAGCGGTAACAGATTTTGACAAAGATCATCCGGCCGGATCCGATCTTTCAGATTTATGCTACCTGTCATACGGTTCATCCTATAAATACGTTCAGGAAGGCTGTGTATTCAACGAACGCTCCATTGGTAATGGCATATATCCGGCTTTGAGGGAATATTACGAGACCGGTCCCGTCGATACAATATGGTGGAGAAAAGGTCGTTGGGATGGTGTGCTGAATAAACATTGCTGGGAACGTGGTGTCAGGGAAATACTCAACCATATAAAAGTTGCTGACATAAAGAACAATCGCTTGAAAATGGTTTCAGGTTTAGAACCTACTTTGTCGTTTTCAGTGAAGCCGGCGCAGCGGTGCAAGATTGAAATAACGCGCACTATACAGATACCCGGAGGCATATTCCCGGCTCGTGTAAGCAAAGGCGTCAGAATCATAGAATAAAGCTTCACAAAGGGGCATTTTCAATGCCTTTGCCTTTGCGGGAGGTGTGTCATAATTATGATACACTTCCTTTTAGTTTAAATTTTACCCGAACGTAGAGACCCACGGCTCACGCATCCGTCATAATGCGAGCAGTCTGCAACCAATATACGAATCTTCGCGATACAATGACGGACACACGAGCAATCTACAATCAATATGCAAAACCCCATGGCTAAATGAGGGACGCACGAGCCGTGCGTCCCTACGTTCGCGAAATTTGACACACCTTCTTATATTATTAGCTAAAATACACCGCCGAAATCAGAAAATGCATCAAAATGATTTTTCCGGACAGCAATTATTAAAAACAACAGGGGTCGTGTCGGTCTTGACACGGCCCCTGAAATTCTTCCTGTCGGCAAATGTTATTTGCGGTGTACTATGCGGAGGCGTTTCACGCTGCCGTCGGCATATTTGCGTACTACGAGGTAGATGTTGCCGCTGACGAGGTCAGTCTCTCGTACAGCTATACCGTTGACGGTGAAGTAATGCTCTTCCACAATTTCAAGCAGCGTGGCGTCGTTGATGTCAGCACCGGCTGTCTTGTCGATGTAAAGCTCATATTTCTTGGAGTGTTCACCGGCTGTTGCGGTCAGCGTAACGGCGCCGCAATATGCGTCGTTGGTTACGTGGATGCGGTTGCCGTCAATGCGCAATACCGGACTCGGGCCGCTCCATACCAGACCTTCGGGGCAGCCTACGTTGAAGCTGCGGGTTACCTTGGCCTCCGTGTCACCGGCGGTGAGGTGGATGGCTGCACTGTGAACCTTGGCAAGGTTATGGTCGGCAAATACCCGCAATACCGGATATGAGTAGTTATCGGCCGAGGTCCATTTGGCACCCAAGTTGAGAGTGGCCAGTTCGGCGCGGGTGAGCTGACGGCCTACAGGTGTGAGCATGCTTGCCGAAACGCCTTCAAGATAATAAGTATCGGTTACCGAGCAATCCGTGCTCCAATAGCTCTCAACTTCCGGATTGGCGAAGTCAATGCCAATGATGGCACCGCTGACGTCGGCATCAGCCTCAACCTTGCCCACATTATAGCAGCGTGTCATGTTGAAAATGCCGTTGCCGTTGTTGGTGCCGGAGAAGGTCTGACCCACGAGGCCGCCTACCTGATTGGCACCCTTCACAGAGCCTACATTGTAGCAGTCAATGAAAGTGCCGCCCGAAGCACCTGCAAGGCCGCCTATGGCATGACCGGTGGCACTGCTGCCCGATTCGGTGGTGCCTTTCAGCGTACATGTAGTGGCTACGTTGCCGAAGTTGACACACTGTTCAACCACGATCTGATTCTTCTGGCTGGTGCCCACAATGCCGCCGATGCGGTTTGTGCCGCCGGTAACGTTGGCCTCATTGCGGCAGCGACGTATGTTCAGGTCTGCGCCAAGGCAGTTGGCAACCATGCCGGCAACAGAATATGTGCCGCCGGTAACTTCGCCGGTATTATAGCAGTCGGTGATGTCAGTCATTGCATTGGCCTGCGCCACTACTCCGCAGGTGAGAGAACCCTTCGAGGTGATTTTGCCGGTATTGTAGCAGCGAATCATCTGAGAGCGCTCATCGTCATAACCGCGGCCAAGCTGGTTGGCAACGCCCGAGATATAGCCCTTGTCAGCTATCTCGCAAACTACATCGCCGGTGTTGTAACAATCGGCTATATAAGCCCTTGTGCCGGTGATGTTGAACAGGCCCGACACATTGCCCAGCGTCTTGCCGGTAATCTTGCCGGTGTTGTAGCAGCCTGTGGCTTTGATGCCTATGGAATAGGAGGAAGCGTTTCCGAGGATGCCGCCCACATTGCCGTTTACGGTAATGTCGCCGGTGTTGTAGCAGCGGTCAAGCACAAGGTGCTGGGCAAGAGCCGTATTGGGGCTCAACTGACCCACGATGCCGCCGAACTGCGAAACAGCGCTGGTGAGATTGGCTTTGTTGCCGCACTCTATGAAGGTGGATTGCTGTGTCTTCGACACGATGCCGCCGCCATATCCGCCGTTGATGCTGCCTTCGTTGATGCAGCGCAGGAAGGTGACGTCAGTTTTTGCCTCGGCCACAATGCCGCCGGGACTTGATGAGGGACTCGATGCCGTGCTGGTAATGGTGCCTCGGTTGGTGCAGTCGGTGAGACGCGCTCCGGAGTATGCTATGGCCGCAAAGCCTGCGCGATATGGTTTGTTGCCCGTTACGGTGGCTTCATTGACGCAGTTGGTTATTGAGCCGAACAACTCGCCGCAGAAGGCACCCACGTAATTGGATTTGGTCTGGGTAAAGGTGCCGGCAATTGTCAGGTCTTTCACCGTGCCTGTAGGGCCGATGATGAAGATTGCGCCTTGCTTGCCGCCGGTACATGTGTATTCAATGCCTTTGAGCTTATGTCCGTTGCCGAGGAGCGTGGCGTTGAACTGAGCGCCCGAAATGGGCATGAAGGTCTTGCCGGAGAAGTCCAGGTCGGCCATCACTTTGATGAAGCGGCCGTCAAGGTCTACCTTATTTACAGAGATGAAGGTTGCCAGGGTATCCCAGTCGGCTGTGGTGGAGAGCTGCCAGGGATTGGCCTCCGAGCCGTCGCCTGCAAGAGGCAGCGGCGCTGAGCGGGCTATGGTGATTTGCTTCTGCAGACTCTGACCTTTGGCCGTGAGGATATCATAGACAACGCCCTTGACCTCGGCGGGAGCTATCAGCTGCGAACCCTGAATGGCAAACGCATTGTTGTTCTTCAGGCTCCAGGTGATGCCCTGATTGCCCGACAGTGTTGCCGGACTGACGATGTTGCGGGTATCCTCTTTTTCGTTCATGGTGATGACCATGGCGGCGGCCTGTTTCATCTCGGGCACGTCTGCCAGGCATTTCAGCACCGGATAAGAGCCCTTCTCAAACTGCCATATTTCGGCGTCATAGCCCTCAGGCAGATTGCCTGATACGAGCATGGAAGTCGCCTCGCCGCTCATGCCGCTATGGTTGTGGCCACCCTCAGCCATGATGGGCAGAATCTGACGGTCGAAATAAACACCCTTCACTATGCCGGAAGTGGTGCCGTCGCCTACGATGGCGCCCACAAGCGCTGTTGCAGAGGTTATAATGCCGTAGTTGACGCAGTTGGTCATACGGTTATAGTAATTGCCTGTGCCATAGTGCGGATACATACCGGCGATGCCACCGCTTACAGTGTTGGCATATACCGCTCCGGCGTTGATACAGTTGTTGATAAACATACCTGTGGAGAAAGCGGTGATGCCGCCGCCATACATCGACGTGCCGGTGGTCCCGCTGCGCGTTACCGTCTTCACGGTGATGTCTCCCACATTGACGCACTGGTTGATGCGACCCGTGTTATTGGCCACGATGCCTGCGCCGTATGTACAGTTGGAGGTAACGGCACCGGCGTTGAGACATTTCTGCACCAGACCGGCGTTGTTGGCGACGATGCCGGAGGCGTGAGTGCTGAGTACGCGTACGGTGGCGTAGTTGCGGCAATTCTCTATGCGGCCGGAGTTAGTAACGGCTATACCGGCGCAATATCCACTGCCCTCAAACAGACAGGTGGAATCTATGGTAAGATTCTTGACAACGCCCAGACCGCCGATAACGCCGAAGGGTGCTTTGAAGCTCTCCTGCTGGGTGGCGTCGAACGAGGCATTGGTCCACGAACCATCTTTATTATAGTTCGACTTCCACACTATCTTGCCCATCTTCAGGTTGCGGATGGTGTGGCCGTCGCCGTCGAAGGTGCCTCCGAAATAATATGACGAGGAAAATGCCTTGTTGCCGATGCCGAGGAACGTTGAGTCGCCGGTAAAGTCCAAATCGGCGGTCAGACGGAAGTATGTGCCTACAAACGGCTGACGGTAGATAGAGGTGATGCGTGCCAGGCGGTTCATGTCGGCCGTATCCTTAATCAGATAGGGCGATTCGGCAGTTCCCTTGCCGTCGAAGACCTGAGGCGCATATTTAACAATGTGATAATAGAAGTCGGTGGAGTTATACCGAATCACCAGGGTGTCGGAGGCAAAGGTGCCGTTGAGCTTCAACGTATTGTCAACGATTTCGGCACCGCGTCCCTTGCTGGTTAGCTGTCCGCCTACCAGGAACGAGAGGGATGTGCTGCCCAGGGTATTGACGTGCGTGTCGGAAGAGATGCGCATCAGATAATCGTCGTCTTTAAACTGAATTGCCGTTGCCGACTGTGCCGAAGCGGCTGCCGTGGCGGTGGAGCGGAGACGCGGATAATAGCCCTCCTTGAAGAGCCATGTATCGGCGCTCAGACCTTCCGGACCGGAGGCGGCGGTGAGCTGGGCTGTGGTGCGGGCTCTTGTCGACTCCTTCAGCGAGAAGAGGTTGCTGTCGAAGTAACAGTTGGTGATGTTGATGTTGGAGATGTCGTTGTTGCCCACGAGTTCGCGGCAAATGTTTTCCGTGTCGTAGCCGCTGTTGGAGGTTACCAGCACCGTCGACACATAGCTTGAGGCGAGCTTGCAGGGGCCGTCGGTGGTTTCAGCCACACCGGCCAGGCCACCGTTGAAGAATGCAGCGCCTGAGATGATGCGACCGGCCGCATAGCAGTCGGCAATGGTGCCGCTGAAGGAGCCGGCGATGCCGCCTGTCTTGGCCTCATCGGTATAATTCTCAAGGGTGCCGACAAAGAAGCAGCGGTTCACGCTGATGCCTTTGCCCAGACCTACTATGCCGCCCATTACCTGACCCTGACGGGGAGTGGGGCGACCGCTTACCACGCCGGCAAAGAAGCTGTCGGAAATGGTGGCGTTATCGGCGGCACGAGCCACC
>FR897816.1:7308-10449 GCA_000437495.1 Prevotella sp. CAG:485 | reverse complement strand
ACGAGCCACCAGACCGCCGCTGACATCCATCTGACGCGTTGCGCCGGAATAGATGATATTATCAGAGGCGCCGCAGTTGGTCATGCTGCTGTCAAGCTCGGCTACCATGCCCGAAACGCATCCTGCCGTTCCGGCCACCTGCGACAGATAAACATGGCAATTCTCCACTTTGGTGGCATGGCCTGCCAAAGGAGCCACATAGAGGTAATCGCTGCCCACAGTGGCTTTGCGTACCTCGCAGTTTGCGATGACGCCGTCAGTGTGTGCCACCAGAGCAGCCACATACGGACCGGTGGCCGTTACGCGCGGTGCCATGAGGCGGACACCTTCGATGCGGCTTGTGGCCGATGCGTAGGCTATAAGGGCTGCATAACCCTCGTTGCCGCGTTCCACGGTGAGGTTGCTCAGGGCATGGTCATTGCCTGTGAGGGTGCCGGCAAAGGGATGCTCTGCCGTGCCGATGGCCAGGAAGCGCTGGCCGCTCATGTCTATATCAGCGGTAATGGCAAAATATTTCCCCTCGGTGGATGATGATTCGGTATAGCGGCGCAGATAATTAAGGTCGCTGAGCGACTTTATCTGCCATGGCGAGGCGGCTGTGCCTTCACCCTGCAGCTCGGTGGTTGATGCCGGATAAACGATGTCGAAGTCGGTGGTTATGGCTCCGGTGGTCAGATATCCGAAATATACCGACGATGTGCGGAGGGTCCAGTTGGTCCAGTTTATGCTTCGCACATCCGCTGAGGGTTTGGTGTAGATGGTAGGAGCCAGAATCACCGATTCGCCCTGTTCGCCGGTGATTGCGGCTGTGTAGATGTTGCCGTGCTGCACATCGATGGCGGCGAGCTGCGACTCAATCACGGCGCTGCGGTCGTCGCTGAGCACCAGTTCCACACTCAGGCCATGGTTGGCAAAGTTCTCCACCGTGAGCACGTTGCCCTGCTGCGAGGCCACAATGGCATACTCGCCGGGAGTTGAGGTGTTTCCGTCGCGGCGTGTCTCTTTCATGGTACCGTTGGGAATCTTCAGCAGCGTGGTGTGATACCAGCCCACGGCGCGGTCGGCGTATGTGCCTCCCTTGACGTAGATACCCCACCAGGTATTGATGAGTATTGTGCCATCGTTCTGCACAGAGCCGGTAATCATGGCGTTGCGGTCGGGCTTGCCGTTGCTTGTGCAGACGGCGATGTCGATGGTGCCGATGCCCTCAATCGTTGTAACCTCCTGGTTGCTGATTGTGAACACGCCCGTAAGCGGGTCAATGCGGGCAATCACCGAGATGCCCTGGTCCCAGAAGTTCTCAATGCGGTAATAACCGGCCGAATCAGTGGCCACAATCTTTGTAGTGCCCAGACCGCCGGTGGGAGCCAAAGAGGCCGAAAGGGTCTGGAAAGTCATAACGCGCCTGCCCGTAATCTCGCCGCTGTAAGCTTTGCGCGGCAACGCGTTGATGAGTTTTTGCGCCGGCTTTTCAGCAGGCATTTCGTGCATCATCGGCAGATTCTGCACGGATCTGACAACTCGTTGTGTCAGAGAGGCTTGCGACTGAACAGGCAGGGTATTCGGGAAGGTGGCCGGAGAGGATGCCTCAGCCCCTTGTGCCGTTAAACCCGCCAGTCCGAGAACTGCAAGTCCCAATAGGGTGAATTTCTTCATATCTTAGGTGTTAGTTGTGAAAGTATTCGTGATAATTGCATCATTACAGGAGGAATTAGACCTGCTATTTTCAGATTCAAAATTACAAAATTAAATTTATATCCGCAAACAATTTCGCAATTAATTAACACATCTTAATTTTAAGCCACTTTTCTGAAAATTTTAAATTTCAGCCGAAATAACGCGATTTGGAAAGATTTTCACCCTCCGGCGCCCCATAATCCGCCGCCGCCACCCCCTGCGGCGAGCCACAAGCCCTCCAGCGCCATAAAATTTAACGGCCTATCATACAGCCCGTAAAAAAAGTTTTAACGCCGGGGACTAAAGCGTTAACACTTTCATGAGTTATGGCGTCTTTGATATTACAATTCTTTGATAATAGCCAAATTGTTTTCATATTTAGGGAATAACACCATACCCTTATTCACTTTGCTTATTTGCCCGGTGTACAACTCAATAACCTGAGTGCCGTCGCGGAATATGCCTTTGGTTGTTATGGCCTCGCCATCATAAGGCTTCAGTTTAATCAGAACTGTATCTTGGTCATTATATCTAATGCACGTATGTACGTCGAGCGTTCGCTGCCGTCCGGCACCGATAACCGGGTTTGAGCGCCTTATATTCCCGAGCTTTTGGAAATGCGCCAGTTGCTTGCCGTTGATTTTATTCCAGTTCATATCCGAGTGGAAAGCCTGGTCACTGTCCACGTTCAGACGGGCATCACTCAATTCTCGGCCACTCTCATCGCCATAGAAAATTTGAGCCACGCCGGGCGACAGCAACAAAGTTGTGGCGCAGTCAATCATATTGTCCATGTCCGCGTCGCGGTGATATGAGTTATTCAGATAGCTAAAGGGATGCCAGCGGTGATGAGCGGCAATACTGTCGGCATAAGCCTTCCAGGTATATACAATGTTATCCAAATCGCCATGCTTGGGAAAATAGAAATTCACCATGCTCGAGAATCCGGCATCGGCATAATCCGGCTTATAATCAATTGAGGCATGCTCAAAATCACCTGTCATATAGAAAGGCTCATCCCACTTTGCGGCAGGGTCATGGGGATGATTCTTCCGCCATTTCTGCAATGCAGCATTACAAGCTGTATTCAGTTCCTTCCACCGGTTCAGATGCACATTCTCCACAATATCGCAGCGAAAACCGTCAATGCCAAATTCTTCCACCCAAGAAGCAATCCATGCAATCAGATATTGCGACGGCGACAGGTTTCTATCCTTGCGCAAAGCCCGGGCCGACGGGTTTACCCACGCGTCATTGGCTTTGCCCTCCCTCTTCCATTTTTTCTTCAGGAAGTCGGGTATTTTCACCGGCATCATGCTCTCGTCCTTGAAATCGGGCATTCCGTAAAGCGTGGCCTGAAGCGGATTGTTTTCATCCCAGCCTTCATCAGGCATACGAATCCAGCTGCGGTCATACCATCCCTTCCAGCCAAGTCGCCCTTTGTAAAAGTCATCGTAACTCCAG
>FR897816.1:0-7287 GCA_000437495.1 Prevotella sp. CAG:485 | reverse complement strand
GTAACTCCAGTCTCTGATATGCCGAGCGGCTTGAGCCTCCGTCAGTCCGGTGTCGGCAAAGCCATATTGAACAGCATCCAACAGGGTGGGATAACCCGGGTCGTTGAGGTTGGCGCCCAACATCACACGTATTCCCTGCGAATGGAGACAGTCAACCAGTTCTCTGAACTCGTCTACCGTGCCATAGTTTTTGTCTATCTGTGTGTAATCGAGCGGATAATAGCCGTGATAGCCATAATGAGGGAAATCATTTACTGAGCCGCTGCCCGACATCCATCCGTGAATCTGTTCATAGACATCGGTCATCCACACCACATCCACTCCAAGATTGGTAAAATAGCCTTCGCGGGCTTTTTTCAGCATCCCCGCAAAATCGCCACCATGGAATGTAGCGGCATTAAGGCGTTCGCTGCCATAGTCCACAATACGCCCGTAATTTATGTCATTATCGACATCTCCGTTGCAGAAGCGGTCGGTTATCACAAAATAGACCGAAGCATTACGCCAGTCAAATTGGTCGGGGGTTGTGGCTCGCATTGCATTAATGCAGAAGAACAGCAACCCAATGATGGTCAGATTTCTCATTGACTTACAATTTTTCTGCAAAGTAACGTATATTCAGTTCGCCATGCAATACTGATTTATAACCATAAGGGCTACATCAACCGCATTTCTCTGGCCGCATTCACCGCTTCTATTGAGTTGTTGTCGCTGAGTTTTTGAAGTATGTTCTGCCGATGCCGGTTTACTGTATTGACACTGATTTGCAATATATCTGATATTTCTTTGCTCAATTTGCCCGATTGGATTAACCTGAGCACCTGTTTCTCTCTGTCCGTAAGCACGCTGTTGCGTCTGAGGCTTAATTGCAAAGGTTGAATTTGGCCGGTGATGTTGTTGATAATTCGGGGTTCAATGTCTGACGAGGGCGTTTGGTTGGGAGATAACATATAACAGCAAAGAATCAGCCAAACCTTGCCATTAGGCGAAAGAGAGAGTATCCGGGTTGTGTTGCTGACGTAGAAATATTCATTCTTACAATTGCGGATACGAAATCGGCAGCAGGCTGTGTGGTGCAATTTGTCGGTTGCCGGCATCCGGTCTATGTAACGAAAAAAATCATATTCAAGCATCCGCTTCTCCACCAAATCTTCAGGATGAATACGGTTGTAAATCACATCTTCATCACCTGAGTTATAACATTTATGGAAAACGGAATCAGATGTTATGCCCAAGATACGGGCAAAGGAACCGGCATCCACAAAACAAGTGTCGGCATGCGCATCGGTAATTACATAACAAGCATTGTTAACAGCGGCCATGAAGCCAATCTTGTCTCTAAAATATTGCACTTTGCTTGTGTCGAGCTGCTCTTTGTGAAGCTGCTGACTCTCATAGAACGTTTTAAGTTCTTTCTGTAAGACATCCATTGCAGTTTATGGCAAAAAGACTGGAGAGCTTTCGCAATTTTGAATCAGTTAAGCCATTAAACGACGGCAGTGTCAACCCGCCGGGATGAAATTACAAAAAAATCCGATTCCTCGCTCAGAAGGGCCAAAGAAATTTGGATTGACACCGCGCCCCCGTTTAGCAAGGTTATCTTCGCCCGCGCTTTTTGAGGCACATACCGCAGGAGAAATATCTCTGTTCCAAAAAGCAATAAAGAGGAGGTATTAAGAGTTATATCATAAGGAATATTCTAAATCAACCTGACACTATAAAATGAAACTACGACAAGGTATTCTGACTCTGACGTCGGCGCTTCTTTTCGCCGCCATGCCGGTATGCGCTCAGACTGCGGGTCAAAGCAAAGAGAATCCGTTTCTCAAACCCTATCCCGACAAGTACGGCATTCCTCCGTTCGCCGACATTACCACCGACGATTTCATGCCCGCCATAAAAGCCGGCATTGAGGAGCAGGACCAGAACATCGCCAACATCATCCGCAACCGCGCGGTGCCTGATTTCGACAACACCATTCTGCCGCTCGAAAACCTCTCACCCATCCTCGACCATGTGGCAGGCGTCTTCTATCACTACAACGAGGCGCTCAACACTCCGGATTTCGCAGAAATGGCCGACCAGGCTATTCCGTTGCTCAACCAGAGCCAGAACAAACTCTACCTCAACGACTTGCTGTTCCAGCGCATCAAACAGGTTTACGACACGCGCAACGACAAGGGTCGCAAGCTCACTCCCGTGCAGAAACGCGTCATAGAGAAATATTACCGCCAGTTTGAAGAGCGCGGCGCCAACCTGCCGGCCGACAAGAAAGAGGAGCTGGTGAAAATCAACGACGAGTTATCGAAGCTGTTCATCCGCTTCAACCGCAATCTGCTGCAAGCCACCAACAACTTCTACATCACCGTTTTCAACAAAGATGACCTCAAGGGTCTGCCTCAGTCGAGCATCAACGTAGCCGCCGAGGAGGCAGTGAAGCGCGGTCTGCCGGGTCTGTGGGTGTTCACCCTTCACGCACCCAGCCGTCTGCCGGTGCTGCAGTATGCCGACAGCCGCGGTCTGCGTCAGGCCATGTATGAGGGCTACACTCACCTGGCCTCGCAGGGCGAGTACAACAACGGTCCGGTGATTGCTCAGATTGTGAAGCTGCGCAACGAGAAAGCCAAACTCATGGGCTTCAAGGACTTCGCCGCCATGATGACGAGCCGCGTAATGGCCAAGACGCCCGAAGCTGCCGAGAATCTGCTGATGCAGGTGTTTGAGCCGGCTGTGCAGCGCTCGCGCGAGGAGGTGAAAGATATGCAGGCTATTGTGGATGCCGAAGGCGGCAACTTCAAAATCGCCCCCTGGGATTATTACTACTATTCAGAGAAGGCAAAGAAGCAGAAATACAATCTGTCGGAAGCCGAGCTTCGTCCCTATTTCGAGGTCAACAATGTGCTGAAGGGTCTTTTCTACGCCGCCGAGAAGCTGTATGGCATCAAGATGGTGGAAATGCCCGACGCTCCCAAGTATATGGACGAGGTGAAGGTCTATGACGTGCAGGACGCCAAGACAGGCGAACACGTGGCTATATGGATGTGCGACTATTTCCCCCGTGCCAGCAAACGCCAGGGTGCCTGGATGGAACAACTCCAGAGCGCCGGTCTGTATGAAGATGGCAAATATCGCCGTCCCATAGTATATAATGTGGGCAATTTCACACCCGCCACCGCCGACAGCCCGTCGCTGCTGACTCAGGACGAGGTTGAGACCACGTTCCACGAGTTCGGACACGCTCTTCAGGGCATGCTCTCCACGGCTCCCTACCGCTCCATAGCCGGCACAAACGTAGACCGCGACTATGTGGAAATGCCGAGCCAGATGAACGAGCACTGGGCATGGACGCCGGAAGTGTTGAAGGTCTTTGCCAAGCATTACAAAACGGGCGAATCGATTCCCGACTCTCTCATCAACAAGCTTCAGGCTGCCTCAAAACACAATCAGGGCTTCATCACCACGGAGCTTGCCGGCGCCGCTCTGCTCGACCTCAACTGGGGTCATAACGATGGCTCAAACGTTGATGTTCCGGCCTTTGAAGCCGCTGTGGCTGAAAAGATAGGTATGCCGGAGGAAATCACCTACCGCTACCGCTCGCCTTACTTCAAACACATCTTCGGCGACGACGGCTACGCATCGGGCTATTACACTTATCTCTGGGCTCAGGTGCTGGAAGCCGACGGCTGGGAGCTGTTCCAGGAAAAGGGTTACTTCGACCCCAAGACCGCTGCCTCTTACAAGAAGAATATTCTTGAGGCCGGCGACACCGAAGACCCCTATGTACTCTTCCGCCGTTTCCGCGGTCATAACCCTGACCCGCAGGCTCTGCTGCGTCTGCGCGGACTCGTTCCGGCAACTCCGGCAAAGAAGAAATAAGCCGAAGAACCAAGGCTGAGAAACAAGACTAAGACCTAAAACAAGGCGTGTCGGCAAAATTTTACCGACACGCCTTGTTGTGTGTGATCCGTGTTGTGTGGATAAAGTGTTGAACGATTGTTAAAAGAGATTACGGTGTCAACCCTTCTCACTCACCGTCATCAGCCGCAGAGCTTGCCGCTCAGGCGCCCACATTGTTGCGGAGAAAGGCTGTGGCGATGGTCGCGAGATGCCGCGAAAAGGAGTTGTGGCCGTTAAAGGCTATCTTTAGCGTCCCAGGCCTTCGGCCGGTTTGAATTTCACTACCTTGCGAGCCGGAATAACCAGCTTCTCTTTTGTACGCGGGTTAACGCCCATACGTTCTTTCATCTCGTTAACCTGGAAGGTGCCGAAGCCAATGAGCTGGATGCGGTCTTCGTTGGCAAGTGCCTGCGACATTGATTCGAGCATGGCGTCGAGAGCGGCCTTGGCCTGTACCTTGTTCAGGTTAGCTTTTGCAGCTATCTCATTAATAAGGTCTGTCTTATTCATAGTTTTTTATGTTGGTGTTGGTAATTCAAATGCAAATATACAAATTTATACTTTCATAACAACTAAGTACCCACAAAAAAATTACTTTTCACCTTATTTTTGTTGTTTTTACGCCTTTTTAATGCTTCCACGCCCCTATTTCACCTCTTTTCACACTTCAACCGGGGGTCAGGTCTCAGCTTTTTTTATTAACTTTGCAAGTACGAACACAGAACTTGTAAAAAAATCCATGACAGACACCTATTCTCCCGGCGAACGCGAACATAAAGAGTTTTCATATCAGGGCGTTTTGATGCCCGGATTCGTCATGCTGCTGATTCTTCTGGTGGTTGTTGCCGCCGTAATCTGCATCTTTGTCTTTGGCCGCGACTACAGCGAGGAGGCTGCGGCCACAATCATCTCCATAACGATGCTTCTGGCATTGTTTGCTCTCAAGGGCTTCTTTGTGCAGGAACCCAATCAGGCACGCGTCATGACCTTCTTCGGCAAATACAAAGGCACATGCCGCAACACGGGCTTCTACTGGATTAACCCCTTGATGGAACGCAAGAAAATCTCGCTGCGCATCTGCAACATGGATGTGGCACCCATCAAGGTCAACGACCTCACCGGCAACCCGGTGCTGATAGGCATGGTGCTGGTGTGGAAGGTGTGCGACACTTACCGCACTTTCTTCGACATAGATTCGCAGAGCTTCGGGGCAGGCAGCGTCAACATGAGCTATCTGCAGTCGTTTGTCAACATACAGGCTGATGCGGCCCTGCGCGAGGTAACCGGTCATTTTGCCTACGACGACCCGGAGGCACGTCCCGACGGTCTGACTCTGCGCGACGGTAGCAAGGAAATCTCCTCTCTGCTTGAGACGAAAATCAACGAGCGGCTGCAAATGGCCGGCATAGAAGTGGTGGAAGCACGGCTCAACTATCTGGCTTACGCGCCGGAGATTGCCGCAGTGATGCTCAAACGCCAGCAAGCGTCGGCGGTGATTGCCGCCCGCGAGAAGATTGTGGAAGGAGCCGTGAGCATGGTGCAAATGGCGTTAGACCGCATTGAGAAGGACAAGATTGCCCAGCTCGACGCCCGCCAGCGCGCCGCCATGGTAAGCAACCTGCTTGTGGTGCTCTGCAGCGAAGAACCCGCGCAGCCTGTGCTGAACACTTCCGAAGCTTAATACGTTAAGTTACAGACACTTAACTCTTTCACCCGTAAATCATAATCCAATTAATAAGATGAAAAAATTGCTATTCCTTTGTGCTATTTGCAGCCTTGGTCTCTGCACCGTGAGCTGCAACACAAAAAGCGGCGAAACGAAGCGTGAGCTTCACGACTCCATAGTAACGGCCGACTCGCTGCACGCAGCTCAGGCTGTTGACTCCATAAATGCTTTTAATGACTCCGTAACACGCGCCCAAAGCGCCGACTCCACGGAGACTACGAAATAATTTAACCCATGGAAAAGAAAAATCTGCAATATCTTCAGGCTCTTCGCAAGGCCATGTCCGATGCCGGCATCTATGCCGTGGTGGTAAGCGGCACTGACCCCCATCAGAGCGAGAATCCGCCGGCTCACTGGCGCGGCCGCGAATGGCTCACCGGCTTCATGAGCGAAAACGGCACCAACGGCACCGCTGTGGTAACTCCGAACGAGGCTCTCTGCTGGACCGACTCGCGCTACTTCATCCAAGCAACCGACCAGCTGCAAGGCACCGGTTTTGAGATGATGGCCGAAGATGGTCCCGACGCCGTTGACCTGGTGGAATGGCTCACAGAGCACGTTCCGGCCGGCAAAACGGTGGCCATAGACGGCATGACGTTCTCGGTGAACGCCGCCAAGCGTATGCAGCAGCAATTGGCCGACAAAGGCGTGAAGTTCAACGACAACTTCCCGTTGTTCGACTACATCTGGCCCGAGCGTCCGGCACGTCCGGCCAACAAGCTCTTCATCCACGATGAGGGTATTGTTGGCGAGGAAGCGGGCAGCCGCATGAACCGTGTAATGCAACAGGCCGCCGGCGAACAGGCCGACGCCATCCTCCTCTCTGCCCTCGACGATATTGCCTGGACAACGAATCTCCGCACCGCCGGCGACATCAACTATTCGCCTATCTACGTGGCTTTCCTCTATCTCGACGAACAGGGTCGCCGCATCCTCTTCATCGACGACGAGAAGCTGACTCCGGAGGTAAAAGCTCATCTGCAGAAATATAATGTGGAGACGCGTCCTTACAGCTCGGTGGCCGACTTCGTAAGCAAGCTCCCTGCCTCCACACGCCTGCTCATAGACCCCGACAAGACGGCCCGCAGCATCTTCGACCGCATCAGCTGCACACCGGTGTTCGGCGGTGCCTCGGTGGCAAAGCTCAAGAGCATCAAGACCGACCAAATGCTCTCATCGCTGCATCAGGCCATGATAAAAGATGGCGTGGCTCTAACTGCCTTCTTCATGGAGGTTGAGGAACAATATCCCGGCGGCAAGCTCACCGAAATAGGTCTGGCACGCCGTCTGCGTCAGTTGCGCCTCAGCGACCCGACCTGCGTTGACGAGAGCTTCGCCTCTATCATCGGCTGGAACGGCCACGGCGCCATTGTGCATTACGAACCAACGGAAGAAAGCTCCGTGGCCATAGAAGGCTCGGGGCTGTTGTTGGTTGACAGCGGCGGTCAGTACACGCAGGGCACCACAGACATCACCCGTACGGTGGCTCTCGGCACTCCCACAGCCGAGCAGAAACACGACTTCACTCTGGTGATAAAGGGTCATATAGCCCTGGCTTCGGCCAAATTCCCCAAAGGCACGCGCGGTTCGCAGCTCGATGTGCTGGCACGTCAGTATCTGTGGAACGAGGGCAAAGCCTATTA
Source organism: Prevotella sp. CAG:485 (assembly GCA_000437495.1). Taxonomy (GTDB): domain Bacteria; phylum Bacteroidota; class Bacteroidia; order Bacteroidales; family Muribaculaceae; genus Lepagella. The sequence goes on along the minus strand of FR897816.1, from coordinate 21 downwards.
TCACGGCACAGGCCACGGCGT
>FR897815.1:24425-30312 GCA_000437495.1 Prevotella sp. CAG:485 | reverse complement strand
CCTGAAAAATCAAATAATAGAACCTCCCCTAACAATAATGCTTATGCTAAAACATTTTTTCAGCTCAATGCTGTTGCTGCTTGGAGCAATGACATGCTTGGCTGCGACGCCGAAGGTGCCTAACACCGCACCCGTGTCGCCACCGGCCAAAGCGGTTGTTACCGACAGCGTGGCATTGACCCCGGAGCGTAAAGCCCCGGCAGTAAATTACGAGGCTATGGAGGCGGATGCCACCGCCGTCATAGCCGCCCGCGAAGCAGCTCTGGCAGGGCGTTTCCTGACAGAGTTCGCCGAACTGCCCGAGGCCCCGAAGCCCGACCGCATGAACCCCGTAAAGGGCATTGCAACCATGGCTCAGCAAATGGCCTCAAACACCGCCAAACAGGCCGCTTTGCCCCGTAACGCCTTCCACATCCCCGGCGATTCGGTGCAGATGATGGCCAAGGACTTCAGCGGCAACGGTAAGCTCTATACCGCACAGGTTACGGCCGTGCAGCAGGGCGACTCCGTGGCCCTCAAAAACCTCTACAACTGGGGCTCGCAGAAGGGCTTCATCGCTCCCCGCGCCTTCGTGGCCGACAACGGCGCCGTTACCATTCCGGCTCAGCTCATCCTCAATCACAGCAGCTATGGCCTGATTTGGATTGCGCCCATGAAGAAGAATGCCTCAGGCAGTCTCGTATACACTCTCGACCCCATAAAGGGTCAGATGGACAGCAAAGGCAACATCAACGTGGAAGGATGGGGCATCTTCGTGCTCGAGGGTGCGCAGAAGAATGCCGTATTCAACTACTTCGACCGCTCGGAGTGGAAAGTGTGCAACGCCACTTACTCCAGCAAACGCGCCAACAAGGATGAAACAGTTACCGGCTACGGTCTCATCGAGGAGGCCAATCCCGGCGAGCTGGCTCTCTATAACTTTGGCGGCGACCTCTACGGCGAGGTAATCTATGCCCGCACTTATTCCAACCGCACGGCACAGATTTCGCCGCAGAAGATGTTCGCCAACCCCATGCTCGGCGACTTCTACTGCTATCCGGCAGAATATACTGCCGACGGCAAAGCCAAGGTGGACATGAAAGGCAACATCACCCTTACAGTCACCGACAGCGGCTACACCTTCAGCCCCTGGGCCATCACCGCCCGCGGTGCCAGCAACTATGCCGCCGCTTTCTTCCTCAACACCATAATCACCTCCGATTATAAAGTCAACTGGCCCGAAGCCCACAACCCGGCCTTCACCGGCGAGGGCACCAAAGCCAATCCCTACAAACTCGCTTCGGCAAACGATTTCGCCGTTCTGGCAGAAGCCGTCAACAGCGGCAACGGTGCCTATAACACAGCCTATTACGAACTGGCCGGCGACATCGACTGGAGCGGTCTCACATACGCTTTTGAGCCGGTGGGCACCGAGGCTCATCCCTGGAGCGGACACCTCGACGGCAAGAACCACGCCATCAAGGGCTTTACCTACAACGGTCGCGGCTTCATGTATGCCGGTCTGTTCGGCGTTACCGGTGCCGGTTCCGACATCAGCAACCTGCGCCTCACCGGCGTGAACCTGCGTGGCGGCGGCCGCTTCACCGGCGCCGTGGCAGCTGCTTCCTGGAGCACCATGCGCAACGTTCATGTTGAGGGCAACATCATCAGCATCGGCGAGTGTGTGGGCGGTCTCACCGCTCAGGCTTCAGCTCCCATCAGCGAGAGCTCATTCACCGGCGGCGGCTCGTCGGGCGGCTCCTGGGGCGGCATAGCAGGCGACGCTTATGCCTCTATAACCAAATGTCGCGCCAACGTCAACATCGCTGCTGTGGGTTATATGAACACCATGTATAAATACCTCGGCGGAATCGCCGGCACTGCCATGTACAGCGCCAACGTAGGTCTGCCCGTAGCCATTGAAGACTGCGGCGTTACGGGCGCAATAACCGACAATGTGGGTTACGCCAACGTGGGCGGCATCACTTCTCTGTTGGCCAACGGCGCCACCGTGAGCCGTTGCTTCAACGCTGCCGTGCTCAACGCCAAACACGCTTCGAGCAGCGAGACCGACAATCCCACCGGCGGCATCGTGGCATGGAGCCGCGAAGCTACTGTGAAAGACTGCTACAACGCCGGCACGATTATGAAATCAGGCACCTCTGAAATGGTCGGCGGCATCGTGGGTTACCTCAGCGTGGCTTATGTGTCTTCCTCAACCACCGGAAACACTACCATGGAATACATGAGCACCTACACCAACTGCTACAACTCGGGCCAGGTAATCTCGTCGGTGGCATCGGCCGACAAGGGCGTCTATGGCTCAACTTATTATAAGGAGGGCTTCGACCCCATCGCCGCCTGCATCTTCAACTGTTACACCGACTATCAGGTGCAGGGTCTGCGCGGCAGCGCTTACGAGCTGCCCACCAAGCGCTTTACCTCTGGCACGCTGCTGCCCGACTTCGGCAGCGACGTTTGGCAGGCAAAGGCCGGTTTCTATCCCACCCTCAAGAGCATGGGCGACGACGCTGTTACGCGTCTGTCGAGTGTGGCGCTCACAATGGCTGACGGCGAAACGTCTGCCAAGTTCAAGAGCCCCTCTACGCTCACTCAGGCTCAGGATGTCTCCTGGAAGCTCTATGACGACGAAAGCTTCGTTACGGAGACCAACGCGCTGACCATCTCCGGCAACACTCTGTCGGTGAAGAAGGCTTATGCCAACGCTCTGTTGGTGGCTTTAGGCTCTGACGACAAGAGCATGCGTATCTTCCGTCTGGCCGTAGTGCCGAAACTCTTCGACGGCGAGGGCACTGCCCAGAGTCCGTATCTGATTAAGACTCCCTCCGACTTCCGTCAGCTCAACGAGGCTGTGGGTCTCTACGGCCAGCCTCACGAGGGCGACTTCTTCCGCATGACCGGCGACATCGACTTCGCCAAAGATGAAGACTTCCGCGGCGTCGGCTCCGGCTACAGCCCGGCAGTGGGCTTCGGCGGCACCTTCGACGGCGGCAACCACTTCATCCACAACCTCAAGGTGAAGGCTGTGGCTTACGAAGCCGACGGCAAAGCTACGGCCACCGGCTCGTACACCTATTCGGGTCTGTTCAACAACATCCTGGAACCCGGCACGGTGCGCAACCTCAACATCGCCTCCGACTGTGTGTTTGAACACTGGGGTCCCGGCGGCTCCGTGGCAGGCTACAACATGGGCACCATCGAGAACTGTCGCAACTACGCCTCCATGAGCGCCATCACCGACTTTCTCGGCGGCATCACCGGCTACAGCACTGGTAAGGTTTCGCGCTGCTACAACGCCGGAACGCTGACTCTGGGCCGCGTATATGCCGGCGGCATCGTGGGCGGCAACTGCGGCACCATTGAGCTCTGCCAGAACGACGGCGAAGTGAAGGGTGAGGCCTTCAACGCCTTCATCACCTCAAAGGTGCAGAACTGCATAGGCGGCATCGCCGGCGGCACTGCCACCGACGCTTCAATCATCAACTCGTGCCTGAATCAGGGCACCGTGACGGCAGTGCGTCAGACCGGCGGCATCGCAGGCCTGGTCAACAGCTGCGTCATGAACGGCAACATCAACACCGGTTACCTCAACTGCACAGGCGGCGACGCCACTCAGGGCGCCCACGTGGGCAATGTATCGCTGCTCAGCGGCGAAAACAACTACTTCGACGCCTCTGTGGTAGTGGTACAGGCTGTCTGCTCGTCGGGCCGTCCCGGCTTCTCCGGCCTCAGCACCTCCGAACTCGTGTCGGGCAAGGCTCCCGCATCGTTACCCAACGCCTCTGAATGGGTATTTGCCAAGAATGCCTATCCTGTGCTGAAAGACTTTGCCGCCGAGCCGCTGTCGAAGGCTCTCAGTGGTATGTATGTGGCTTTCGGCGCCAACGAAACGCGCTCTAACGTGCAGCGCAACACGGCTCTCTCGCCCGCTGCAGGCATCACCTGGAAGCTGAGCGCGCCTCAGTCGCTCTTCAGCCTTGCCGAAGGCAACCTCAACGTGCAGCCGGCCCAGGGCATGACCATCGGCCGCGACACATTGACCGCCGTCTCCGGCAACGTAACACGCTTTATGCCTGTTCAGGCCGTGCCAGTAATCTTCGCAGGCAACGGCACCGAGCAGAACCCCTATCAGATAAAGAGCGCCGACGACATCAACCGTCTGTCGGAATTCATCTGGGCTACCGGCTTCGATTACGCCAACACTCACTTCAAGGTGATGAACGACATCGTCTTTGCCGAAACAGATACCCTGAGCCCCATTGCCAAAGGTGGCACTCACCAGTTCAACGGCATCTTCAACGGCAACGGCAAGACCATCTCCGGCTTCAAGTATGAGAACACCGTAATCATCAACAGTGCCTCCAAACCTCACCCCATGGGCTATCCGGGCCGTTACATGGGCTTCTTCGGCAAGCTCGGAAGCATGGGCCGCGTCAGCGATCTCACCCTCAACGGCGACTTTAAAATCTACAGCCACCTGGGCGGCGTTGCCGGCGACGTTTACGGCACCATCGAAAACTGCTATGTAATGTCGAACCTCACCACCACAAGCGCCGGTTATGTGGGCGGCATAGCAGCCCGCGTTTATGCCGGCGGCGTTGTGCGCGGATGTACCTTCAAAGGCTCTATCACAGGCAAAACAACTTCCAACGGCGGCATAGCCTCTTATGTCTACGCCGACGGCCTGGTGGAGAACAGCACCATGAGCGGCAAGCTGGCCGGCACGACGACCAACGGCGGCATCGTGGCAGCTCTCTACGGCACCGTTCGCGGCTGTACAACGCAGAAGGAAGCTACCTTCAACACCGGCTCAACCTTCGGCGGCATCGTCGGCCAGGTTTACACCGAGGCTTCTATCTCCGACTGCCGCAACTACGCCGACCTGAAGCCTAACTCGACTTCGGCAGGCGACTACGCCGGCATCGCCGGTAAGACCTCCGACAAGTCGAATGGCGTGGTAATAAGCCATTGCGAGAACCACGGCAACATCACCTCGAAGAACTACACCGCAGGCATCTGCAGCCGCGTTCTGGCCGGTGTCAAGGTTGAAGACTGCGTCAACTACGGCACCATTACCTCCACGGGCAGCAGCTACACCGGCGGCATCGTCGCCAGCCTGGCCACCACAAAGGCCGATTACCCGGTTGTGGGCGCTTACCGCTGCATCAACTACGGCAACGTCAACGGCTTTACCTCTTACATTGGCGGCATAGCCGGTGAGCTCGGCACCTCCTCGGAAGTGGATTCCTGCCTCAACTACGGCAACATCACCTCGCAGGCCACCTCAAGCCATCTGGCAGTGGGCGGCGTTACGGGCGTGGTACGCGGCAACCTCACTCGCTGTCTCAACGCCGGCCACATCAACTCGGTGGGCCATGGCACAGGCGGCGTAACGGGTCTGGTGCAGAGCGGCATCATTGACCGCTGCGCTAACCTCGGAAACGTTACCTCCACAGGCCAGTTCCCCTCTTCGGGCAACAAGAACGGTATGGTAGGCGGCATTGTAGGCTACACCGTAAATGCGGCCAAGGTCTATAACTGCTACAACACAGGCGATCTGACCGGCCCGTTGAACATGGGCGGCCTCATTGCCCGCGCCAACGCCAACTTCGACATTCCTCTGGAACATTGCTACACAGCAGGCAAGCTCACCGTTACCGGCTCTGACGAAGACCCCGTTTCGGCCAACCTGTATGTGCGCAACTCCGGCACGAATGTGGTTTGGAAGAACATCTATTACAACTCCGACGTCAACCCCACGTCATACAGCTATGACCCGGGCAACCGCGGCCGCAGCGCCGTTGATTTGCAGAATGTTGAGCTGAGTGATGAGTTTGTCAAGACCCGCGCCATGCTGCCGCGTCTGTCGTGGCTGGCCGGTAACGAC
>FR897815.1:0-24401 GCA_000437495.1 Prevotella sp. CAG:485 | reverse complement strand
CCGCCGATATGGCAGCTATCTCGCTGAGCTTCAGCAAGTCGGAAGACAACGCAGGCAACATCAACGACATCTTCTACGTGGGCTATCCCAAGGATGGTCTCACATGGGAGCTCTCGCCTGAGCTGCGTATGTCGGTGAGCGATCCCGGCAAGGTATATCCCGTGAAGCTCGGAGCCGCCACCATTAAGGTCAGCACCCCCGACGGCAAGTTTACCCGCACCTTCAACCTCACAGTAAACAAGACCTCGGACGTCAATGAGCTCGGCCTCGACGGCGCCGCGCCTGTAAGAGTCGATTACTACGACATGCAGGGCTTGCGCATTGAGAAGCCTGCACAGGGCATGCTCGTGATAGAACGCGCCGTATACGAAGACGGCACCGTTACCACCACCAAGAAAATCATGCCCTAACCCCCTCGTCCCCCTTAACCCCTTATAACACCTGTGAGGCCGCATCCGCTTTTAGCGCTGCGGCCTCACTTGCTGCTTTTAAGGCCCTTAAGGCCCTTAATGCGGGCGCGGCTAAGGAGTTTAAGGAATTTAGGGAGCTTAAGGAGCTTAAGGAGGGTGCAGAGAGGGGCGGCGCGCTAGCGGCTAAATTGGCTAAAATGGCTACCCGGCTAAATTAGCTAAAATAGCTACCAAGGCTAAAATGGCTACCAAAGCTACCTTAGCTACCAAAGCTGCCATGGCTAAAACAGCGGTTTAACAGTAATTAAGAGGGGCGGCTTGGCAGTGTCGGAAAAAATCAGTAATTTTGCAAATTGTGGAGGAAGTGGGCTTCCTCGGCATTGTTCATTCCGTAACAACCTGCGTATGATAACGAAACAATACAAGCTGGTCAACAACATCACCGGATGGGTGGTGTTTGTCATTGCGTTGGCCACCTATTGGCTCACTCTGGAGCCTACCGCGTCTTACTGGGACTGCGGCGAGTTTATAATTCAGGCCGACAAGCTTGAGGTGGGTCACCCGCCGGGCAACCCCATTTTTATGCTCACGGCGCGTTTCTTCGCCAACTTTGCTTCGTCGCCGCAAACGGTGTCGCTGATGGTGAATGCCATGAGCGGTCTGCTGTCGGCGCTTACCATACTGCTCCTCTTCTGGACCATTACCCACCTTGTGCGCCGCCTTATTGTGCGCCGCAACGACGCCAACATCGGTCTGGGCCGTTATCTGGCCATCATGGGTTCCGGAGTAGTCGGCGCTTTGGCTTACGCCTGGTCTGACACCTTCTGGTTCTCGGCTGTGGAGGCTGAGGTTTACGCCTTTTCGTCGTTCTGTACGGCATTAGTGTTCTGGCTCATCCTCAAATGGGAAAACAGAGCCGACAAGCCCCATTCCGACGCTTATCTCATTCTCATAGCATATATAATAGGCGTCAGCGTGGCTGTCCACCTGCTTAACCTGCTGTGCATCCCGGCCATCGCCCTGGTGTTTGCATACCGCAAGTTCCCCAACATGAACGTGTGGAAGTCATTAGCGGCTCTGGGCATCTCCTTCGGCGTCATAGTGTTGGTGCTTTACGGCCTTGTGCCCGGCTTCATCAAAGTGGCACAGGTGTTCGAGCTCTTCTGCGTCAACACCCTGCATTTCGGCTACAACGTAGGTGTGATTATCTACGCGGCCATCACCGTGGGCATCATCCTGTGGTGCCTGTATGAGCTTTACCGCCAGAAATCGGCCAACGGCATACGCATCTCCTTCATCCTCACCGTGGCCTTCTCGGGCATGCTGTGTTTCACCTCCAGCGGTCTGGTATGGTTCCTGCTGCTGGCAGTGTTAGCAGCCGTGATGTTCATCGTGTTCCGCCGCGGCTTGCCCGTACGCGTGCTCAACGTCATTGCATGGTCCATAGCCGTGATATTTGTGGGTTATTCCTCCTATGCGCTGATACTTATCCGCTCGTCGGCCGACACCCCCATGAATCAGAACTCGCCCGACAACGTCTTCGACCTGGCCTCTTATCTGAGTCGCGAGCAATACGGCGAGACACCGCTGCTCTACGGACCGGCTTACACGGCTGAGTATCAGAAAAAAGACAACGGTGTGAACTCCATGAACTACGGCGGCGCCACGGTGATGCAGCCACAGTATTCGCAGGTTACGGACTACGGCGACGCTGTGATAGGCAAAGCCGTTGAGGGTGCTGCAGCCCCCGCCGCCGCGTCGCTCAACGAGAGTGATAAGGCAGCAAACAACAAGATAGCTGAGCGCGGAGGCGCCGGTTACATTGTGAAGAAGCACACCTTCAAGCCCGTATATAATCCGGAGCTTTGCATGTTCTTCCCGCGCATGTATTCCTCCATGCCGAGCCATCAGCGCGGCTACGAGGTATGGGCGCCCTCGATAAAAGAGTCGAAGGAGGATTACAACAACACTGTTGAGATTCACGCCATTGACCCCAACGGCGACGAAGTGCCGGAGCTGGATCTGAACGGCCAGCCGGTGCCTGTGGGCGACAACATCTACTCCTTCCCGGCCAAGACGGCGTTCCGACCCACCCAGTACAACAACCTGGAATATTTCATGCGCTATCAGCTCAACCACATGTATATGCGCTACTTCATGTGGAACTTTGCCGGTCGCCAGAACGACGTGATGAATCTGGGCGGCGAGCACGATGCGGGCAACTGGATTTCGGGCATACCGTTCATAGACAACACGCGTCTGGGCGACCAGAGCCTGCTGCCCGATGACCTTGGCAAGAACAACAAAGGCCATAACGTATTCTACATGCTGCCGCTGCTTCTCGGCCTTATCGGTCTGCTGTGGGAAGCCTTCTCCGGCAAACGCGGCATAGAGCAGTTCTGGGTGGTGTTCTTCCTCTTCTTCATGACCGGCATAGCCATCATCCTCTATCTCAACCAGCCCCCTTATCAGCCTCGCGAGCGAGACTACGCCTTTGCCGGCAGCTTCTACGCCTACGCCATCTGGATTGGCATGGGCGTGGCGGCACTGTGGCAGCTGATGCTCTGGGGCGCCGGATATATGGGCCGCAAGAAGAACGGCAAGACGGCAACCGCCGCTCAGGCCGACGAACCGGCACGAAGCACCGTTTCACTGTGGTGCGGCGTGGTGGCTGCCCTGTTGGGCATCTGCGTGCCGCTGCAGATGGTGAGTCAGACGTGGGATGACCACGACCGTTCGGGCCGCTATGCAGCGCGCGATTACGCCATCAACTATCTGGAAAGCACCGAGCCGAACGCCATCATCTTCTGCAACGGCGACAACGACACATTCCCGCTGTGGTATGCCCAGGAGGTAGAGGGAGTGCGCCCCGACGTGCGCATCATCAACCTCTCGTACCTCTCTTCCGACTGGTATGCCAACCAGCTCTTCATGCAGGCTTACGAGTCGGCACCCGTGCCCATGATAGCCAAGCAGAGCGACATAGCCTACGACAACCTCGAGATACTCCTTGTCAACACCCGGGAGACCAAGCCTATGGAGCTTACCAAAGCCCTGAAGCAGGCATACGAGGGTTACGGCCGCAAAGACTACGGCTATCCCACCATACCCACTTCGGTGGTCTATATTCCCGTAAACCGCGAGGCTATGGTGAAACAGGGTTATGTGTCGCCGGCCGACACCGCCAAGATAGAAGACATCTACATCGACCTGTCGCATACCCCGGCATATCAGTCGCGAGGCGCGTTGCTGCAGAGCGATGTGCTGATGCTCGACATCATCGCCGCCAATGCCGCCACAGGCTGGCAGCGTCCTATCTACTGGTGCTCGACGGTGGGCGATGATTATTACATGAGCCTTGACAAGTATCAGAGCTCCACGGGCCTGATGCTGCAGCTTGTGCCTTGGAGCAACAGCGGCAACACCGTGCGCGCCGACCGCTTCTTCAACAACGTTACCGGCAAGTTCCGCTGGGGCGGAGCCGACAGCACGGGCCGCATACCCTATTTCGACGAGACCGCCGGTCGCATGATTACCACCATGCGCACATATATGCTGCTCGGCGCCCGCCAGTATTATCGCGAGGGCAAAGCCGCGCAGGAAAGCGGCAACAGCGCCAAAGCCAAAGAGCTGTACGGCAAATCGGCCACGCTGCTGAACCTCATCACCGACAAACAGTCGGACCGCGTGCGCCCCTACGGCATGCAGATAGCACCCGACATGGCTCGCCTCTATCTGGACCTGAGCAAGGCCACCGGCGACAAGCAGCTGGCTCAGCGCGGCCTGGAACTGGCTCGCAGCATGGTGCTGACCTACGCACAGTATGTGGCTTACGAGCAGAACATTCGCCTCAACTTCGGCAACGTTTCCCTGACTATAGAATCGACCCAGATACCCCATCGCTACTGGGGCATGGTGGAACTCTTTGAGCAGCTTGGCGGCAATTACAACGAACTGAAACAGCAGAATCCTGTGGTAGCCGGCCTCAACGAGGAACAGCTGCGCGAGAACTATGAGCAGGTGCGTGCCACCCTGGAGAACCCCGACATGAGCGAAGGCGCCATGCAGATTGAGGCTAACGCCTCGCGCATAAAAGGGCTGAAAGACCTGTCGCCTGCCGAGTATGCCGCCCAGCCTCAGGAGCTGCGCGAGCTCGACACCATCTTCTATCAGCTGGTGGAAGACCCCGCAGTGGTAGGTGCCACGCCTCAGGACCTGCAGGAGGCACCCTCGATGAAATATATTGACCTGGAGCGTCAGAAACGCCTCTATATGCAATATAAGCGTTCGCGCGGCATCTAAACTATGCTGATAGAACGCCCTCCCGGCATATTCCGTCTCCTTTTCCCCACAGCACTCTTCCGGGTGCCCAAAGGGAAAAGGAGCGCGCCGCGCGAGGTTTATCTGACCTTTGACGACGGCCCCGTGCCGGAGGTAACGCCCAAGGTGCTCGACATCCTCGACCGTTACGGCGTGCACGCCACCTTCTTCATGGTTGGCGACAACGTGCGGCGACATCCCGAGCTGTTGGAGGAAGTGCGGCGGCGCGGCCATGCCGTTGGTAACCACACCTTCCATCATCTGCAGGGAGCGCACGTAACCACCAAGCGTTATCTGCGCGACATCATGGAGGCCCACAAACTCATCGGCAGTCCACTGTTCCGTCCGCCACACGGATGGATGCGTCCGCGACAGGCCCGCGCCATGCGCAAGGTCTTCACCCCGGTGATGTATGACCTGGTGACGCGCGACTATTCGCGGCGCCTAACGGCCGAGCAGGTGATGCAGAACGTGCGGCGCTATGCCCGACCGGGAGCCATAATAGTGTTTCATGACTCGCTGAAGGCCGAGCCGCGTGTGCTGAAGGTGCTTCCCGAGGCCATAGAATGGCTTCTGAGCCACGGTTATACCTTTGGCAGACTCGATAGCCTTCAGCACGCCAAAGGGGGTGAGAGGGGCTGAGAAGAGCCTTCCTGAACGAGTGAAAGAGGCGAGATGATGTATTATGAATGATATGAAGAAGAAAGTCCTGATTGTGGGCGCCGGCGGATTCATGGGCAGCCATTTTGCCGAGGCAGCCCTGCAACGCGGCTGGGAGGTAACGGCCGGTGTGCGGCAGTCGACCTCGAGGAAGTATCTGCGCGACGAGCGCCTGCGCTTTGCCGTGTTCGACTTCGACAACCCCGACACACTTGCCGACACACTGCGGCAAAACAGTCCGGAAGGGGGCTGGGATTATATCATCTACAACCTTGGCGCCACCAAAGCCCTCCGTTTCGAGGATTTCAACCGCATCAACTACCAGTATCTGCGCTCCTTCCTCGAAGCCCTGAAAGCCGTCGACAAAGTGCCCGAAAGATTTCTGTATATGAGCTCGCTGTCGGTGCTTGGCAAAGGCGACGAGAAAGGATATGCCCCCTTCACCGAAGAGAGCCCGGCCATTCCCGACACCCGTTACGGCGCGTCGAAGCTGAAGGCCGAGATGGAAGTGATTATGAGCGGAGTTCCGTATATCATCTTCCGCCCCACCGGCATCTACGGACCCCGCGACCACGACTACTTCCTGATGCTTGAGAGCCTGCAGAAAGGCTTCAGCTTCGGAGCCGGCTACCGGCGTCAGCTGCTCACCTTCATCTACGGTCCCGACTTGGCTCAGGCCGCTTTGGAAGCCCTGCTTAAAGCCCCCGCCAACAGCACATATCTGCTTAGCGAAGAGCGCTGCTACACACAGAAAGAGTATCGGCGCATGGCCGCCGGCGCGTTGGGCAAGAAACACGTTTGCAGCATCACCGTACCGCTGTGGGGCGTGAAGATAGTAAGCGCCATAGCGCAAAAAATCGGTGCAGCACGCGGCAAGCCTTCCACGCTCAACAGCGACAAATATAACATCATGCGACAGCGCAACTGGCGCGTGGACACCACGGCGGCACAACGCGATTTCGGCTTCACTGCGCCGACATCGCTGGAACAGGGACTGCGGCAGACCGTGGAATGGTGCCGACAGGCCGGATGGCTGAAAAAGTGATACCAAATCGATACAATGTCCGCAGACACCCTACACACGTCTCATCAGTCAGCGCATCAGTCAGCGCATCAGTCAGCTCGTCAGGCGCCGAAGCACGTAACCCGGCAAGCGGCTCGTCCGGCGGCTAAACAGGTTGCTGCACAGGCTTCCGGGCAGACAGCGCATTTGCCTGCCGACAGCGTGACATTGGCCGACTCCCTGGCACGCGCGGATTCCCTGAAGGCCCTGAACGTGCATGAGGCAATGGTGTTTGACCGCGCCGAACCCCTCTTCCGCCAGGAACCGCGCGACAACGCTATAGGCTTCGGCGATTCGTGGCTGATGATAGGTCTGCTGATACTCATGGTGGCCATAGGCCTGAAGTTCCGCAACTCATCGAAGTTCATCGCCTCGCTGCTGCGCGAGACCACTAACACGCGCCGGAGGCACAACGTGTTCGACGACACCGTGCGCGAAAGCTCCTTCCTGCTGCTGCTCAACGTGGTGGCGCTGCTGAGCGGCGGACTGCTTCTCTACCTGGCTCTGACGGCAGGCACCCAGCCCGAGCTGCCCGCAGCTTTGGCTACCATGGGCGTAACGTTGCTCTATGGCCTGTTTATATGGGTTGCCTACTGCGTAACCGGCTGGATTTTCAGCGATTCCGACACCATGCACCTGTGGGTGCGCGGACACACGGCCGCCCAGGGTCTCCTTAGCATTTTGCTTTTACCCCTTGCATTGGCCGCCGTAGTGGACCCGCCCATAGCCCCGGAGGTGGCATGGGTGGCCGCAGGAGTCTTCTTAGTGGCCAAAATGCTGTTCATTTTCAAGGGAGCAAGAATTTTCTTGCACGGATTTTCCTCCATTATGCTCTTTTTTTATTACCTTTGCAGTCTGGAAATCGTTCCATTGGTGCTGGTCTACATTGGGGTTAAACAATTATTGGCCGTGATGGGATAAAGTGGTTTCCATTTGGTAGTAAAGTTGATGAAAGTAAAGAAAATATTGATTTCCCAGCCTGAGCCGGCATCAGGCAAGTCTCCCTATTTCGATATAGCGGCGCGTCATGGCGTGGAGGTGTTCTTCCGCCCGTTTATAAAAGTAGAGGGTCTCACAGCAAAGGAGTTCAGGCAGAACAAAGTGAATCTGGCCGACTACACCGCCGTGATACTGACAGCGCGCACCGCCGTTGACAATTACTTCCGTCTGTGTGAGGAGACCAGGGTGCCTATATCCACCAACACCAAATATTTCTGCACGTCGGAATCGCTGGCTCTCTATCTGCAGAAATATATAGTCTACAGAAAGCGCAAAATCTTCTTCGGCACGTCGGGCAAACTCAACGACCCGCAGCTGATGGCCGCCATAATAAAGAACAAGAAGGAGAAATTCCTTCTGCCGGTGAGCGATATTCACCGCATGGACAATCACGACACCGACGTGCTGGACCAGGCCGGCATTGACTACACCAAGGTGGTAATGTATCGCACGGTGAGCAATGACTTCGGACCCGACGAGCATCTCGACTACAATATGCTGGTGTTCTTTTCGCCGGCGGGCATAGACTCGCTGCTGAAGAACTTCCCCGACTTCGATCAGAAGAAAAACGGCATCCGCATAGGCTGCTACGGCAAACATACCTGCGACGCAGCCGAGGCAGTAGGTCTGACAGTGGACCTGGCAGCGCCGAGCGCCACCGCCCCCTCCATGACGTCGGCTCTCGACGAATATCTGGCGAAGAAAGACTGACAGCAACCGGCGCACCGCAAGTCCCGCAGCCGCCGCGTTTTCAGGGAACAAGGCCATAAGGTCGGCCCGGAAAGGGGCTGACGCAGTTTTTATTTTTTATCCTCTTTGCTATGAAGGATTACGACCCCTCGCGCCCGCAACCGATGACGCTGCACGAAACAGCGTTTCAGAATCTTATGCAGCGGCGCGTGCACAATGTGCTGCTCATAGCCTCGCCCTACGACACCTTTATGCTGGAGGAAGACGGGCGCGTGGAAGAGCAGATTTACAAAGAATATACCGACCTGAACCTGAGCGGCGCCCCCCGCTTTATCAAGGTAACGGATTTCCGTCAGGCCCGCGAGCGAATGCGCTATGTGCGGCCTGACCTTATTATAGTGATGCCGGGAGTGGAGATAGGCGCCACGCTGCAGGAAACGGCACAGCTGCGGCTTCAGCACCCCGGCATACCTACGGTGCTTTTGCTGCCCTTTGCACGCCAGGTGAGTCGCCGCCTGGCCAACGAAGACCTCAGCTGCGTGGATTTCGTGTTCTCGTGGCTCGGCAACGTAGACCTCATCCTGGCCATCATCAAGCTGATAGAAGACCGCCTCAACGCCGCCAACGACATTCTGCAGGTGGGCGTGAAGTGCATAATGATGGTGGAAGACACCACACGCTTCTATTCGGCCATGCTGCCGCTCCTCTACCGCTATCTGCTTACCCAGAGCCGCAATTTCAGCGAGGAGGCCCTCAACGACCACGAACGGATGCTGCGCATGCGCGGCCGCCCAAAGGTGCTCTTCGCTCGCGATTATGACGCCGCCCGCCAAATCTTCTACCGCTACGGCAAGAATATGCTTGGCGTAATCACCGATGTGCGTTATCCGCTCAACGGACAGATGTGCCAGGACGCCGGTCTGCAGCTGGCGCGCAACATACGCGCCGAGCATCCCTACATGCCCCTTATCATAGACAGTACGGAGAATGTGAACCGGGCACCGGCGGCCGCCTTAGGTGCCATGTTCATTGACAAAGAGAGCAAGACAATGCCGCAGGATTTGCGCGATGCTCTGCGCCGCAATTTCGGCTTCGGCGATTTCATTGTCTACGACCCGGCCACGCAGATGGAGATAATGCGTATCCGCAATCTTGCCGAGCTGCAGAAAAACATCTTCAACATACCCGCCGAAGCCCTCTTCAGGCTCTGTTCCACCAACGCCGTGAGCCGCTGGCTCAACTCGCGCGCCCTCTTTCCCATTGCCGACGCCATAGAGAAGCGCAATTTCACCTCCATGGACGAGACACCGGCGGTGCGTCAGCTCATCTTCGACGCCATTGTGGCTTACCGGCGCATGAAAAACCGGGGTGTGGTGGCCATCTACAAGCGCGACCGCTTTGACCGCTATTCCAACTTTGCGCGCATAGGACAAGGCTCCATGGGCGGCAAAGGGCGCGGTCTGGCCTTCATCGACACCTTCATCAAACACCGTCCGGCGGGCGATTTCCCGGCCGGGGTGCAGATAGCCATTCCGCGCACTGTGGTGCTTTGCACTGATGTCTTCGACGAGTTCATGGAGAGCAACGGACTGTATGCCAAAGCCCTGTCTGACGCGCCCGACGAGGAGATTTTGGAGGCCTTTCTGCAGGCCGAGCTGCCGCAGGAGGTGAAGGCCGACCTGCAGGCGCTGCTCAAAGTGATGGACAGGCCGCTGGCCATCCGTTCTTCGTCGCTGCTCGAAGACTCGCATTACCAGCCCTTTGCAGGCGTCTATTCCACATATATGGTGCCGCGCTGCCCCGACCCGGCCGACACCATGCGCCTGGTGGAAGAGGCCGTGAAAGGCGTGTATGCCTCCGTGTTCTTCGCCGACAGCAAGGCTTATATGAACGCCACTCGCAACCTCATCGACCAGGAGAAGATGGCCGTGATTCTGCAGGAAGTGGTGGGGGAGACCCACGACGGCTTTTACTACCCCACCTTCTCGGGCGTTGGACGGTCAATCAACTATTATCCGGCTGGAGCGGAGAAAGCTGCCGACGGCGTTGCTGAGGTGGCTGTGGGACTGGGCAAATATATCGTCGACGGCGGCAGAGCGCTCCGTTTCTCGCCGGCTGCTCCGGGGAATGCCATTCAGACCTCAACGCTGCAGACCGCCTTGCGCGACACTCAGACCATGCTCTACGCACTGCCCGATGACCCCGAACAGAGCAAAGCCTTCAAGACCGACGACGGCTTCAACATACGGTCTGTGGCCGTTAGCGACGCCGCCAAGACCGGGGCGCTGCGCTTCACCCTGTCGACGTATGACGCCAACGACGGCGTGTTGCGCGACACGGATGCCGGTCCGGGACGTAAGGTGGTTACCTTTGCCAACATACTGCGCCACGGCGTCTTCCCGTTGGCCGAGTCGGTGCGCCTGATGCTCGATATGGGGCAGAAGGCCATGGGCAGGCCGGTGGAGATTGAGTTTGCCGTGATGCTCAACCCCAAGGCCATGAGCGAGGAGCATAAAGGGGATATCTTCTGGCTGCAAATCCGCCCCATAGTGGATGTGAAAGAGATGCTCGACGATTCCTGGACCCGTATGCCCGACAGCGAGCTGTTGCTGCGGTCGGGCTCGGCGTTAGGCCACGGCATCACCGACGGGGTGCGCACGGTGGTGTATGTGCGGCCCGAGAATTTCGACTCGCTGCGCAATCCGGCCACGGCGCTGGAACTGGAGAAGCTGAACAAAGAGCTAACGGAGGCCGGTGAGCCTTACATCCTCATCGGACCCGGACGCTGGGGCAGCTCTGACCCGGCTCTGGGCGTGCCGGTGAGGTGGCCGCAGATTGCCGGTGCGAGGCTGATTGTGGAAACGGCGCTGCCGGGATACCGCATAGAGCCGTCGCAAGGCACCCATTTCTTCCAGAACCTGACAAGCTATGGAGTGGGGTATTTCACCGTCGACGCGCAACGCGGCGAGGGCTTCATCGACCAGCAGCTGCTCGATGAGACACCGGCAGCCTACGAGAGCGAGACGCTGCGGATGGTGCGTTTTGACGAGCCGTTAGCCATAGCCATCAACGGCCGCAAATCGCAGGGAGTGGTTCTTAGACCCGGTTTAGAGTTGGTTGGCGCTCCAAAGGCATGAATATCTTCTATCCGCTGTTTCATCCGCGCAAGGCGTTGAGGGCATTTGCCCGCGAGAGTGAGCTGCAGACACAGCTTGCCGAGGCTGAGGCGGCACAGGCTCAGCTGCAACAGCGAGTGGAGGAGGCCGAGCGGCTTGTGGCCGAGGCGGAGAGGAAGGTTGAAGCCTACAGGCAGCGCATGGAGCAGGCAGAGAAGCATGAGGAAGCCATTATAGCCGCCAAAGAGGACCTGCGCCAACAGCTTGAGGCCGAACGCGCCGAGACGGAGGAGGCCATGCGCGAGATTACCGAACGCCTCGACAAGGTAGACCGTCTGCGCGATGCTTACGAGCGCCGCATTGCCCATCTGCGTCACGCCTTGGCCGAAGCGCACACACGCCTTCAGTTCATGGAGTCCATTGACCCCGACACCCTCGGCGCGCCGCCGACTGTCATTGACCTGAAGCCTGAGGAGAACGATCCTTCACAGCGGAATGTGGAAACGCCGCGACACCGTTCCGGAAAGCCCGAGCGGAAAGGTGCCGATGCCCCCGATGCCCAGCCAACCGACTGGCTAATGGACCTTCCTTAGTCGGGCAGATAGATAGGGTTGTTGCAGGTGCGGAAATTTTTCACTACCTTTGCTACTGATACCTGCAACCCTGACCGGCGATATGGAGAAAACCTGTCTATATGATATTTTCATAAGTTATTCGCGCTTTGACAGAGCGGAGGTGGAAGCTATTATTGAAAAGATAACGGCTAAGATTCCGGATTTGACTTATTGGTTCGACTTTTCGGGCATAGAGAGCGGCGACCAGTTTGAGGATAAAATCGTGGCCGCCATTGACAACTCGGACAGGATGCTCTTTATGGTATCAGACAATGCCATGGCCTCCGAATGGACAAAGAAGGAGGTCAATTATGCCAAAAACACCGGCAAGAGGGTTGTGCCGTTATTGCTTAAGGGGGCGAAACTAAAGGGCTGGTTTCTTTTCAAGTTCGGCGATATTGACTGCATAGACTCCACAGACCCCGCACAGCTCAAGAAGTTCATAGCCAATCTGAGCGCCTGGACAGGGAAGGAGATAGCGGAAATTGAACTTACGGCCTCAGATGTTGAAGACGAGGAGGAGGAAGAGAAAAAGCCTGAATATGGCAAAACCGATTATGGCGAGAAGATGAAGCAGCCGCCGCAACCCTCTGTTATTAAGGGCCTTTACACCCTTGAGCGCGCCAAAGCGTTGTTTGACAAAGCCCAATATGGCGAGGCGGTGAGCATCTATGCTTATCTGGCCAAACAGGGAGTGGCAGAGGCGCAATACAGGCTCGGATATTGCTATTATTACGCCAAGGGTGTTAATCAGGATAACAAAGAGGCCGCCAAGTGGTATCGGAAAGCGGCGGAACAGGGTCATGCGGAAGCTCAGTATAAACTTTGTTGCTGCTATTACAAGGGTCGCGGGCTGAAGAAAAATTATGCCGAGGCTACAAGATGGTGCCGTAAGGCCGCCGAGCAAGGGAATGTCGATGCGCAAAGCTTCCTTGGATACTGTTATGCCAAAGGCCAGGGAGTGAAGCAAAATGACAAAGAGTCGGCCAGATGGTGTGCAATGGCTGCAGAACAGGGCGATTTCGCGGCACAGACGAATCTTGGTGTCTTTTATCAGAAAGGAATAGGGGTTAAGAAGGATGAGAAAGAGGCTGTGAAATGGTACCGTAAGGCAGCGGAGAATGGCAATGCGGTGGCACAGGCTAACTTAGGGCAAAGTTATTATTACGGCAACGGTGTGAAACAGGATTATGCCGAGGCTTTGAAATGGTATAAGAAGGCTGCGGGGCAGGGAGATGCCAAGGCTCAGTCGCAGTTAGGCTATTGTTATTATTACGGCGAAGGGGTGAAGCAGAATTACGAAGAGGCCGTGAAATGGTTTACAAAGGCGGCCGAGCAGGGGGATGTATCAGCCCAATACGACCTTGGCGTCTGTTATTATCTTGGCAGCGGAGTAAAGAAGGATGTAATAGAGGCGTCAAAATGGTATAAAAAGGCTGCGGATCAGGGTCATGCAGGAGCCAAAGAGCGTCTTAGGAAGATGTTTGGATAACCGGGAAAGGCACTCCGGCGGCGTCTGACAAGATGGCTGAAGGAATATCCCTGCGAGTCGGTTTTTAACCGGGGATAAGTTTTGGGGAGGAATTTGCATCGGTGGCGGGAATTGATTACCTTTGCAGATTAAAAAGAGACTGAATACTATGATATCGCAGAAACTTCAGGATGCTCTCAATGAGCAGATAGTAGCCGAGATGTGGTCGGCAAATCTTTATCTCTCCATGTCGTTCTTCTTCGACGGCGAGGGCTTCTCAGGCTTTGCCAACTGGATGAAGAAACAGAGTCAGGAGGAAACCGAACATGCCTATCAGATGGCAGATTTTATCATCAAACGCGGCGGCAAGGCTGTGCTTGGCAAGATAGAGGCAGTGCCTCAGGCCTGGGAATCACCTCTGGCAGCTTTTGAGAATGTGTATGCTCACGAATGTAAAGTGTCGGCACTCATCAACTCGCTGCTTGACCTGGCTGAGGAAGAGCGCGACCGCGCCGCTCAGGACTTCCTGTGGCAGTTCGTACGCGAGCAGGTTGAGGAAGAGGCCACCGCTTCGGGCATCGTTGACCGCCTGAAACGCATGGGCGCAACAGCTATCTTCAACCTCGACCAGGAATATGGCGCCCGCAAATAAGACCCCATTCGACAAAAAATGTTAATGCCGGGGAAATAAAAACTAATATGCGTAAGGCTCTGCAAAGAACAGAATTTTTAACAATTCCATCAAAAGAGAGCTTAACCAGACCTCAAAATAAATTTTAATTATGGCCCCAAACCATAAGACTGAAGTTACTCAGGTCTCGCAGGGTTGGGCGCTTTTTGCCAAGTTTCGTCGGTTACATAGCTCGCTATGCGCCCTCCTCAACTTGCAAAAATCACCTCAGCCCTGCGACCCCGGCGTTAACATTTTTTTGTGGAATGGGGTCTAAGTAATTGCTATCACAACTGATGGAGATAATCCGGGAGGTTGTGTCATCCATACTCATTCTGACACACCCTCCCGGAATTTTTAACCCCCTTTGCAACCATTATAAGATGACAGACCTGCGTGGAGGCATATTCGGGCAGCGGCTTAGAGGGCCGTGGCTGAGGTCTGTGCTTGTCGCGGTGCTTGTGGCGCTGTGTACGGCGCTGATGCCTCTGCGTGCCATAGCCGACGATATGGCAGCCACCTGCGTCTTGCCGACGAGCGTATGGCGCAGAACGACTTCCACCGGGCGCTGCAGTATTACAAGCAGGTGGCGGATGCCCTTGGCGGCGCTACCTGCCACCTTGGCGGCGCTACCTGCCACGATGAGCGGCTGGAGTGTCTGAAGGCTCTGTACGGTTGCTCGGAAGCCTGTTTCCGCATCAACGACTACAGCGCGAGTCTGGATTATCTGCTCATGGCCGAGGAACAGCTGCAGGCCGACAACAGTCTGCCGTCGGGGCGGCTGAATGCCAATTATGCGGCGCTGTATGTGATAATAGCCTCGCAGACGGGCAAGAACGATTTCTTCCGCAACGTCATAGAGCATGGCATGGAGGGTTTTGAACAGTCGCTCAGGGAGCAGGACACAGCCTCGTGTTACCGCACCTTCTGCGACATTGCCGCCGCGGCGTCGGTGCTGGAAGCCTACAACACCATTACGCCGGCGGTGAAGCGTATGCGCAGCCTGGCCAAAACCACCAACGACTGGCGCATACATGCCGGATTGAAAATCTATGAGGCCCGCAAGGCTGCATACGGCGACGAGGATTACTCAACGGCGGAAAAGGCTTACGCGGACGCCATAAAGCTGCTGCCGCCCATAGCGGCCACAGAGCGGCAGAGAGCCTCCTTGCGCAAAGACCGGGCTGCGGTGTTGGGACTTATGGGCCGCACTCAGGAGGCGCTGAAGGAGCTGGATGAGGTGGAACGGATGTCGTATATCCTCGATATGCGCGACTTGAGGCTCACCACAATCAATGTGCGGATGCATATCTATGAGCACATACCGAGCATGCGCGCCGAGGCTGAGAAGATGCGTCAGCGGTCGCTGTCGCTGCGCGATTCGCTGCAGTCGGTGCGGATTGTGGACGACATGACGCAGATGGAGTATCTGAAGGAGCGGCGCGGACTGATGCGCACCATTACGCTGACCGAGATGCGCCACCGCTGGACACTCTACGGCCTGATAGGGCTGGTGGCTGTGGTGATAGTGTTCGGGGCCTTGCTGATGCTGCTGCGGTCGAAGAATCTGAAGCTGCAGCGCCAGAGCCGCCTTCTGCTGCAACGTATGCGCGAACAGTACAGGCTCCGGAAGCAACAGGCACCTCAAGAGGAAAAGGGAAAGGAGAGGAGTCTGAGCGAAAGCGCGCAGGAAGAGAGCAAGGATGGCAAGAGCGCCGAGAACGGGGCTGAACCCGGCAAAGAGGAGGGTGCCAGGGAGAACGCCGACGCCCCGGTAATCTCACCTCAGGAGAGGCAGCGCATTGCCGACGAGGTGAGGAAGATGTTGGCCTCCGATCAGCTCTTTGCGCCCGACCTGAACCTGACGCGTATGGCGCAGATGGCCAACTGCCATGCCAAGACGCTGAGCCGCGTGATTCATCTGGAGTTCGGCTGCGGCTTCCCGGCGCTTATCAACAAAGCCGCATTGTGGAGGCCTGCCGCAGAATTGAATCCCCTGAATATGAGCGCTATTCGCTGGCCGGAATAGGCGAGTCGGTGGGCTTCAACAACCGTACATCGTTCACCACCAACTTCAAGAAATATACAGGTCTGGGATTGCGCGACTATCGCAAAGCCGTGATGGACGGCAACAAGAACAAAGAGGAGGAAGAGGGAGACTCCGAAAACACTCCTCAGTAACCCGGATATGTAAATATTCGGGAATCTTTACATATTTATCCCTTTGAATGGGTATAGCTTTCCGATAATTATACAATCTGCTGCAGGTAAATCGGTAATTTTGTGGGCAGAAGCCCTTGCGGGTAAAAAAGAACCAAAACAAGAACTAACATTATAACGTATGAAAAAAGTCTACCTTATGGCAGTGACGCTGTTGCTGAGTCTGTTTGCAGCAGTCTCACCGGCCTACGGCGCCACAGCAGCCGACAGCGTTACGGTAACGCTGACATGGAAACTCGTCAACCAGACGGGCGATGTGGATGTAATCAAGAAATTCGTGATAGGCAACGAGAGCGGTTTCACCACACTGTTGGCCAAAGACCTGAAAGGCACCTCGGCAACGGTGAAAGTGCCCAAGGGCGTCTACACCATGTTCATGCAGTACGACAATTCCAAGAAGGCGCTCGGCGGCAACATGATTAAGATTGTGGCCCGCGAGGACGTGAATCTGCAGGCCGACACAGCAATGCTCTTCGACGGCGCGTAAGCCACCCGCCACATCGGATTCCAGTATCTGATGCCCGACGGAAAGCCCATGAAGCTGAAGACCTGGGAGACGTCGAAGAATCTGGTATGGACCGGCGCCAACATCTTCCGCTTCACCATGTATGCTGGCGTGCTCTGCACCAAGATACCCTCCTATTTCTCGCCGGGTCTTTACAGCCTGGCCGAGAACCGTCCGTATATGCCCAAAGGGTCTGGCGCCGATGTGTGCCGCAGCGGCGACATCTTCATCAACCCCGGCGTGAGCAGCGCTTTCGTGGCTTACAACGACGCTACTGTGTTCCAGCTCGACACCGCCGCCAAGAAGGAGAAAGCCGGTGTGCCGATGCTCTATGTGAGCATGAGCAGCCCCTGCAACTTCAAGAAAGACACCGTGCTGAAAAACGACCCGTCGGCCTACGTGCTCTTTACCCCTCCGGTGCGCAAAGCGTCGCTCTTCAGCGCCAAACCCGCCACTCCCAAAGGTCTTTACAGGCTTGAACACCTCACCGCCGACAATCAGCGTTACAACGTGATAACCGTGGGCTCGCAGGCTGACCCCAACAGCAACGTGCTGATGTGCCAGGGCATGGGTGCCTGGAGAATCCTCCTCATCCTCTCGAGCCAGGAAACGACCAAATTCCGCACTTACAGCGCCGACAGCGGCAGCGGCATAGCCATGCCTCCCTATCAGCCTCAGACGGAAGAATATGTGGTCAATGACCCCATCTCAACGGGCAATCTCAACCACACCGCAATCGACAAATCCGGTCAGTTCGTCGCTTACCCCGGCCATCCCCGTTTCTCGTATAAGGTGGAAGAGCTTGGCGACACCATCGGCGACTCGGCGCCTTACCTCACCATATCGCTGCTCGCCGGTCCCACAGGCAATGAGAACCATCCTTACTGGTACACCAATCAGAGCAATATGGAGTGGGTGGGCAATGCCATGGAACGCCGCGCTGTGGATATGTTCGGACAGCAGTTCTATTGCATAGCCGGAACAGACACCGTAGCCAACGAATGGCGCAAGCTGCCGTCGGACGGTAAGAAATATATCACCGGAGCCAACGCCAAGTCCGACATCACCCTGGAGTTCGACAACACCAACTTCAAGGTAGGTAACATACAGGGTCACAGCAAAGCCGTTTATACCACCAATGTTAAACGCGCCGATATGTTCCCGCCAACGCTGCGTGGCGTGCAGATTCGTTCGCGTGTAGACGGCAAAATCACCACGCGCCACAAACATCTGCGCGATGCCCGCATCAGTTTTGCAGGCGGCGATTTCAACTATGACCCCACCACAGGCATCAATCAGCTTGAAAAGGCCGATGTGAAGCTCGAGATAGCACCCTTCGGCACCACCGAATACACCACCGTGCCGATTTCGGAACTGAGCGACTATTATATGGCGCCGGTATGGACCAATTACTACGAGGCTGACCTGAGCGGCTATCACGGCAAAAGTGTGAACGGATGGTTCGACCTGCGTTTTACCCTCACCGACAAGGCCGGCAACAAGTGTGTGCAGACAGCCTCTCCGGCTCTCTTTTCGGAGAACGGTACCATAGGTGTCGGCGCAATTGAGAACGCCGGCATGAACTTCGCCCTGGTCGGCGATGTGCTCTACAGTGGCAGCGACAGCGCCCGCGTCATGGTCTATGACGCCGCCGGCCGCATGGTGGCTTCCGCCACGGGTAACGTCAGCGTTGCCGCTCTGCCGCAGGGCCTGTATGTGGCCACCGCCGTTAATGACGGCAAAACAGCCACGCTGAAGTTTGTGAAGCGATAAAAGAGATACTTTGACACTAAACCGGGCCGCTGAGCGAAAGCTGAACGGCCCGGTTGGTGTTTGAGTGGGCTAATTGGTCTAATTAGTCTAATAGGGCTAATAGTCGTAGAGGAAGCTGTTGGCGTCGTCAGTGGAGATGCGGCTGAAAGTGGTGGATGAGCTGCCCGAGCCTACCGTAAGGGTGTTGGCGGTGAGGTCTCTGACGTAGTCGATGTTGGTCTTGCCGTTGCTCGTGGTGGTGATGGTAGAGCCGTCGTACTCATAGCTGCCCGAGCGGGTATTGACGTCGCCGTAACTGTCTTCCACGCCGATGGTGTAAGTGCCGTAAGCGTCATAGACCACCACAACGCGCTTTCCGTTCTGATAGCTCTCCCAGGCGCCGGTGATGCCTTCGGCAACTTCTACCGCCGGTTCTTCTGTAACGGCTGTGGAATCGGCATAAACCATGTCAGGCTCTTTGTCCGTTACCCAGTCTTCCACCTCCTCGGTGGTTTTTTCGAAATCAGTGGTGAAGGAGGATGACGTGTTCCAGTGTACATATCGGCCCAGGATGAGCGATACCACCACAACGGCCCAGAAGATGCCTACCACGATGTAGCCGGCCTTGTTGTACTGATTGTTGACCGGGGCAGGCTCCGGGTTGAAGGTGTTGTCGGGCTGACCCTCCGGCTGAAAACCGGGTACTTCTTCGTTGAACTCTGTTGGCTGGGTTGGTTCCTGCTCTACAGGCTGAGCAACTTCTTCGCTGTCGATGGGGTTGTGGCATACCGGACAGTTCTTTTCGCCGGGTGCAAGCGGGGCGCCACATATTCTGCAATTTCGGTTCATGTAATAGTGATGTTTAGGTTATGGATTCACAAAGTTATTAAAATTTTTTATACTGAAAATTTTATTGTAAATTTGCATCAAATAGACCTGACATGAAACGAATTGCATTGTTAATGGCGGCTCTTACGGGTATCATCATGAGCTCGTGGGGCGCCGGCGGCCGTGAAGCCGCCACGGCTCTTGCCCGCCGCGTGGTGCCGGCAATAGCCCACCGGATAATATTTGAAGAGATAGAGGCTCCGGGCGACACGTTCGCCATCTCGGCGCGCGGCGACAAGGTGGTGATTGAGGGCAGCTCGGCGCAGGCTATGGCTGTGGGCCTCAACAACTATCTGCGGCGCGACTTGGGCGTGTCGGTGTCGTGGTATGCCGATATGCCGGTGCAGCTGCCGGCTGAAATGGTGTTGCTGGCAAAGCCTTACAGAGCGCGTGCCGCCGTCGACCGCCGTTTCTTCCTCAATTATTGCACCTTTGGCTACACCATGCCTTTCTGGCAGTGGGAGGAATGGGAGCATTTCATCGACTGGATGGCCCTCAACGGCATCAATCTGCCGCTGGCCATGACAGGGCAGGAAAAGGCGTGGTATCTGACGTGGAAACGCATCGGTCTGACCGACGAGGAGGTGCTTGGCTCTTTTACCGGTCCGGCTCATCTGCCCTGGCACTGGATGAACAATGTAGACCATTTCCAGGGTCCGCTGTCGTTTGAATGGCTCGACCGCCAGGAGGCTCTGCAGCGCCGCATTGTGCAGCGTGAGCGCGAGCTGGGCATGAAGCCTGTTCTTGCAGCCTTTGCCGGGCATGCCCCAGTGGCGCTGAAGAAGCATTTCCCCGACGCCAAGATAACGCTGCGCGACGACTGGGCCGGGTTCCCTATGTCTGACCGCTGCTATTTCCTCGACCCCTCCGACCCGCTCTATCTTCAGGTGCAGAAAACGTATCTGGCCATTCAGGACTCGCTCTTCGGCACTGACCATATCTACGGCATCGACCCGTTCAATGAGCAGGAATCGCCCGACTGGAGCGAGGAATTTCTGCACAATGCCTCGGCCGGTATCTTCAACACGCTGCGCGCCGCCGACCCCAAGGCGCAATGGCTGCAAATGACGTGGAACTTCTACAACGACGCCAAAAACTGGACGAAGCCGCGCATGAAGGCTTTTCTGGAAGGTGTGGAGGGCGATGACCTGCTGCTCGACTATTTCTGCGACCGCGCCGAGATATGGCGCCGCAACGACTCGTATTTCGGCAAGCCCTTTATATGGTGCTATCTGGGCAATTTCGGCGGCAACACTATGATGGCCGGCGATATTGCCGATGTGGATAAGAAAATCTCTGTGGCGCTGCGTGAGGCCGGCCCGAATTTAGTGGGTCTGGGCGGCACGCTCGAGGGCTTCGACGTCAATCCGGTGATGCATGAGTATGTGCTGGCAAAGGCATGGAACCCCGATATGGGCAGCGACGAATGGATTGAGCAATGGGCTCGCAGCCGAGGAGGAAACCGCAGCGACGCCGTGGTGAAAGCATGGCGTCTGCTTGCCGACAGCGTCTATGTGCAGCGCTGCGGAGTAGGGGAGGCCTCGCTCACCAACGCGCGTCCCTGTCTGGACGAGAGGACAGGGTATTACACCCGCGATAATCACAAATATGGCCAGGAGCCTCTTGCCGAGGTCCTCGACCTGCTGCTCAGCGCCGAAGGTGTGGAGGATAACGCGGCTTATCAGTATGACGTGATGAACGTAACGCGGCAGCTCCTCGGCAACGCCTTTACGCCGCTGCGCAATAGCTTCACGGCGGCTTACCGCGCCGGCAACCTGAAGCAGGCTCGCAGCATAGCTGCCCGCATGGACTCGCTGCTGCTCGACCTCGACGCGCTGATGGCCACGAATCCGGACTTCTCCATGAGCCGCTGGATTGCCGACGCACGCCGCTGTGCCGCATCGCCGCAGGAGGCAGATGCCTTTGAGCAAAACGCCCGCACGCTGCTCACCACCTGGAGTCCGCCCGACCTGGTGCTCAACGACTACGGCAACCGCCAGTGGAGCGGCCTGATAAAGAGCTTCTATCGCGACCGCTGGAAACAGTTCACCGCTGCCGTCATCGCCGCCATGGAGGCCGGCAAACCCTTCGACCAGGACGCCTTCATAAAACAGCTGAAACAGTGGGAAGGCGCCTGGACCGAACGTCGCGACGCCCTGACGCCGCCAAGCAAGCTCCGTGCCTCTGACGTGGCCCGCACCCTGCGCCACAGATACGCACCCTAACAGAATCATATCGTTATCCCCTGTAGGGACGCGATTCATCGCGTCCGCCTCGACGTCCCTGCGACGTCCCCGCCGCCTCGACGCCCCCGCGCCCACATCGCCGACAAATTTGGTAACATCGGGTCAGTCAAAGCCGGCAGCGCAGGGTCGGCGCTGTGGCACAAAACCTTTCAACAAGCACCTTTGTTGTAAAGGAAAAAGAGTATATGAAAAACACCGATATAAGGATAGAGCGCGTATATGATGACCCCGGCGGCGCCAGGGGCGGATATCGCGTCCTGGTTGACCGTCTCTGGCCCAGAGGTGAGTCGAAAGCCAAGTTTCACTACGACCTGTGGGCAAAAGAGGTAACGCCGTCAACGGCGCTGAGAGAATGGTATCATGCCGACCGGGAAGACCGTTGGGACGATTTCAGAAAAAAGTACCGGGCCGAACTGTCGGCGAATCCGCATCTGCCCGAGCTGATAGCCTCGCTGAAGGGTCATCCCGACATTGTGCTGCTTACGGGAGCTCGCGACGTCGCCCACAGCCATGTGCCTATATTGGCAGAGTGCCTGCGCGAACAATTGCAGCAATAAATCCGTATTCTTAATAGACACCAACCACCTGAAAAAACCGAAATCAATCTTACTATGGCAAACATGTTCTGTTACCAGTGCCAGGAAACGGCACGCGGCAAAGGTTGCGAAATTCAAGGCGTATGCGGCAAGAAGGCCGAGACATCGGCGCGTATGGACCAGCTGCTCTACATAACCCGCGGCATTGCAATCTTAAACCGGCAGTTGCGCGAGAAGGGCGAAGCCTCGCGCCAAGCCTCTCATTTCATTATCGATGCCCTCTTCACCACCATCACCAACGCTGACTTCAGCAACGAGATGCTCGACGGCTATCTCACTCGCGGCCTGGCTCTGAAAAATGTGCTCGAGGGCACAGTGAAGAAACGCGGCATGGAACCGCCGTTTATGCCCGAAGTGTCGTTCCATATTGACAAGGCCGATTACGGTCGCCTTGACGTGGTGGAACACGGTGGCACGCTGGCTGAGGAGTTCTTCAGTGTGCTGCATGAGAAAAACGAGGATATCCGCGGGCTGAAACAGCTCGTCATCTACGGCTGCAAGGGTATGGCTGCCTATACGCGTCATGCGCTCAACCTGGGCTTTGAAAACGAGGATGTGTATGTGGTGATAGAAAACGCATTAGCTGAAATTAGTCGCCCCGACATAGACGCCGAAGAGCTGCTGAGCCTGGTGCTGAATGTGGGCGACGGCGGTGTGAAGGCTATGGCATTGCTCGACAAAGCCAACACCTCAACCTACGGCAATCCGGAGATAACGAAAGTAAACATAGGCACCGGCTCACGACCCGGCATCCTCATCAGCGGTCATGATCTGAAGGACCTGGAAATGCTGCTTGAACAGTCGGCCGGGAAGGGAGTGGATATCTACACCCATTCCGAGATGCTGCCGGCCCAGAGTTACCCCTTCTTCAAGAAATACCCGCACTTCGCCGGCAATTACGGCAACGCCTGGTGGCGTCAGATTGAGGAGTTTGAGACGTTCAACGGCATGTTCCTCTTCACCACCAACTGTATAGTGCCTCCGCGCCCGAACACCACTTACATGGACCGTGTCTACACCACCGGAGTTGTTGGCATGCCCGGCACACACTACATCCCGGAGAAGGAAGACGGCACAAAAGACTTCTCTGAAATCATAGAGCGGGCTCAGAAATGCGCTCCTCCCACCGAGATAGAACATGGCGAGATTACGGCTGGTTTCGCCCACAATCAGGTGCTGGCGCTTGCCCCTAAAATCCTCGAACTGGTGAGAGAGGGGAAAATACGCAAGTTCGTGGTGATGGGCGGCTGCGACGGCCGGATGGCTTCGCGCAAGTATTACACGGAGTTTGCCGAGAAGCTGCCCAAGGACTGCGTAATCCTTACATGCGGCTGCGCCAAATACCGCTACAACAAGCTGCCGCTGGGCGACATTGACGGCGTGCCGCGTATGCTCGACGCCGGACAGTGTAATGACGCTTACTCCCTTGTGGTGATAGCAATGGCTCTGCGCGACGCTCTGAAGCTGCCGAGCATCAACGACCTGCCCATAGTCTACAACATTGCCTGGTATGAGCAAAAGGCTGTGATAGTGCTTCTTGCGCTGCTGAGCTTAGGAGTGAAGAACATACATACCGGTCCCACGCTCCCGGCCTTTTTCACCCCCGCCATTCTCAAAGTGCTTCAGGAGAAGTTCAACATCGGCACCATCACCACCGTCGACCAGGACCTGCAGACCCTGATTGGATAACCGCAAAAACAATTCAACAAAAATGTCAAAGATAGAAAAAGGAAAAATCTTTGTGGCAGCAGACGCCATCAGCTATGCCGACGGCGGTGTGGTGAGCAAAGAATTCATCAACGCCACGGGTGGCACCGTTACCCTCTTCAGCTTCG
Organism: Prevotella sp. CAG:485; assembly: GCA_000437495.1. Classification (GTDB taxonomy): domain Bacteria; phylum Bacteroidota; class Bacteroidia; order Bacteroidales; family Muribaculaceae; genus Lepagella. The sequence continues at coordinate 346 of FR897815.1, read as the reverse complement.
ATATGGGGCAAGGGCTGTCAGAACATTCCGCACCGTTCGATGCTTTTATTCAGGTAATAGACGGGGAGATGCTTCTCAACGTTGAAGGCACCGACAACCGCATCAAGGCAGGCGAATGTTTCGTTATCCCGGCCGGAGCGCACCACTCCGTAAAAGCCGAGAAGCGCTTCAAGATGCTGATAACCATGATACGCGAACTCCCTGCTGCCGCAACCAAGCTCTGAGAAACAGCGCCCCTGAAGGTTAGCCACAGCCAATTCAACAATAAAATCAGGATGTGCCAAAATTGCCGGTACATCCTGATTATTTATACGGATATTTTTAAGTACATGACAAAAATTTGAAC
>FR897814.1 GCA_000437495.1 Prevotella sp. CAG:485 | reverse complement strand
AAGACAAGATCAAGTCTTGACGCCACTGACATCCGCCTTTCCCTGAACTATCTCTATACCTTCACTCTCCTCAGTATCAAGCATAAAGACAAGAAGAAATGAAACGACTCCAACGACATATAATTCCTCTTCTGTTCGCCATGGTTTCGATGGCGAGCGCATTTGCGCAGGAAGTGAACATAAACGTCACCCCCGTAAGGAACATTCTTCCTCCGCAAGTAATGTATTACTTGTCCAATCCGGGACAGTATTTCAACATCTCAGTGCAGAACACGGAGAATGAAGCCAAGTTGATATACTTTGGAGTTGAACTTCGCCAAATCATTCCCTCTTCCGGAATAGAAATAACTGTTCCCGGAAAGACGCTGCCCCAGCGACCTTTCGAGATACCGGCCATGGGCACAAAAGTCCTTAATGCCGCCGAGATGCGAACCATGTTCAATCATGTCCGCATGGAAGACATATCGATGCCATCGGGTCTTTTCGACAATGTGGTCTCAGGTTCATTCGGCAATCTTCCGGAAGGAACGTATGAACTGACTCTCCTTGCCTATAAATGGGATCCCTATCTTTCTTCGCCTCTCCTTGTTAGCAATCCTGCGTTGAGCCGTACGATCTTCACGGTATGCTACCAGGCCAAGGCTCCGGAATGGATAATGCCGGTATCGACAGGAGAATTTGGGGACCATAACATAGCCACGCTATCGAAGCAGACACCTATGCTGACATGGATGGCGCCGGTGGTGAATTGCGATCCAAAACCGCGTAACTACACCTATGACATCAAAATCGTCCAGCAGATGCCCCTGCAGGCCATTGATGAAGCCATGGAGCGCAACCCAATAGTCTACCAGACTTCGGGACTTCAGATGCCCCAGTGCCTCATCCCTTTGAATGTAATCCGGAATTTCTCACCCTATGAAACTTACCTGGCGCAGATAACGGCTCGTTCCAATGCCACTCAGGCAGGTTCGCTCGACTATATCAATATAATCAACGAAGGAAAGAGCGACATCAAGATGTTTCGTGTCAAGGATTATTCCGAGGATCCGGTACAGCCTGCCACATACTCCCGTCCTAAACTGATGCGGCCAAATCTCCCCGCGGGATTGTGGTATGCACAGTTCGACCCCGCAAAAGACGAAGTTTCTTGGTCTGCACCTCAAATTGACAATGTGGGCGGTAAGCATGTATCATTTACTTATGATTTACGAATCTTCAAACCCACAAGCGGCTATTATATCTATCAACAGAGCGAATGCTTAAAAGCCGCCAATGAATTGGCCCCAATCTTTGAGCAGAAGGGCCTTGGAACCACTTCATACCGTATCCCCGCATCCATGGCGGACGCTCTTGACCCCAAGTCCGTCTACCTGATGCAAGTTGTGGCTCACCCCGACACTGTTGCAGGTGATTACAAGGCTCTAACCTTCGAAGGCGAAGGCAAGGGCATACCCGTGGCATTTGCACGCGCCCAGACCGTGTTCTCGCGGCCCGTATTGGTTACACCCAGCCCCTATCAGAGTTTCGACCAGTTTGCCTACGAAAATGAAGACATCTCCAAGGGTGTGCATATCCTCATGAGGGACAATCCCGTCATCAAGTGGAAGCCCTGTGAGGTTTCATCCGTTGACGATGGCCGGACGCTACCCAATGTGACCTATGACATTAAGATTACTCAGCCAAACAAGAAATACCCTGCCTCTGCCGCCGGTATGGAGGAAGCCCTCGATAACGAAAATCCGTTCTATGAGAAAAAAGGCCTCACATCCAC
>FR897813.1:11998-14456 GCA_000437495.1 Prevotella sp. CAG:485 | reverse complement strand
TTAGCTATTTTCTGAGTAACCCTAATTAGGTAGTGGGTATCAAGCTTGGTAAACACCAACAACGACAGTCCCAAAAGTATATAACCTGTAGTTTTTGTGCGGCTTCCTCTTTTTTGCATTATCAAGAATCCGGCACAGCCTGCAAGAATATAAAACCAGACTTCATAAGACAATGACCACAGCACTTCAACCTGACTGTTGCACCAGATGCCTTGCAGTGAGAAAAGATTACCTATAACTCTTCCCGGTATAATTTCAACTCCTCGTATCGCATCTATCACCACTGATAGAATCAAGGCTGAGACAAGCGGCAGCATAATGCGCACGAACCTGTCGATGGTATATGACAAAGTGTCGAAATTTCGGGCGTTACATCGTTCAATCACCTTACCTCCCACCAAAAAGCCCGACAGCACAAAAAACAACAGCACTGCTTCTGCCGGGAAATGCGTTATTGTGTAAAACAGGAAGATAGAGATGTTCCTTTGTTCCGGAGGTATGTCTGAATATTCAGGCAAGAATGCTCCTCTGTAATGTCCGGCCATCACAGCGAATGCCGCTATAAAGCGAATCAGATCAAGCCATGGATAATGTTTCCGCCCCCCGATTTTAGTTACTCTTTGTTGAATATTTCCTATATTTACTGTCATTATTCTTTGAATTATTGGTTAACTAAGTAAGAATTAAAAATTTAAGAATATTTTTGTTGTCGGCAGTTAGGAAAAGCAACAGATCGGCAGTAACAAAAACGTTGCCGATCTGTTTTTATAAGTCTGCGGAATTAGTCCTGGTTGAGGTTTACGCGCTTGAAGGCTACTACGGTAAGGCCTTTGTTGACGCTGTTCAGGTATTCACCGACGGTGATTTTGGCGTCGCGGTGGAATTCCTGCTCCATGAGTACAGTCTCTTTGAAGAATTTCTTCAGACGGCCCTGTGCGATGTTGGTAATCATCTGCTCGGGCATGTTCTTCTCCTTCTCGGCGGCTGTCTTCTCTTTGATTTCGCGAATCTTCACTGCATCCTCTTCGGTGATGTAACCCTTCATGATGCCTTCGTTGATGTGCTCTTCGCTCTCGGCAATGTAAAGGTTGAAACCGGCTTTCTTCAGGGCTGCCTCAACGGCTTTCTTAACCTGCTCCAGACGGGTCTTCTCAATGGCCACTTTCAGCTCCTCGTCGATAACCGACTGGGGAACGCTTTCGCGGTTGGGTGCGATGGGGTTCATGGCTGCTACCTGCATGCCAATCTCTTTGCCTACCTGCAGGTCTGCAACTTCTTCACTCAGACCAACTATTGTGGCGAGTTTGTTGCCGAGGTGCTCGTAAGCCGATACGGTGGGAGCTTCGAGGCACTCGTAAACGCCAAGTTCCATCTTCTCACCGGTTTTACCAATCTCGTCGGTGATGTGCTCTGCTACGGTGCGGCCATCTTCCATGGCCAGACCTTTGAGGGCTTCGAGGTCTTTGGGCTGTGCTTTGAGGGCAGCGTTAAGGATTTCGCGGGTGAGGGTGCGGAATGATTCGTTCTTGGCAACGAAGTCCGTCTCGCACTTCAGAGCTACAACGGCTGCGAAATTGCCATTGGTGCCTGCGAAAACGCAACCTTCGGCGGCCTGACGGTCTTCGCGCTTAGCGGCAACAGCCTGACCTTTTTTGCGGATTATCTCTATGGAAGCCTGAATGTCGCCGCCGGTCTCGGCAAGGGCGTTCTTGCAGTCCATCATGCCTGCGCCGGTCATCTGACGCAGTTTCTTAATATCTTCAATGCTTACTGCCATTGTCAATTTTGATTTAGGGTGCGGAGCTCCGTGGCCGAAGCCCCGCGGTTAATATTGTTCCTGACTGTTACTCGGCTTTGGGAGCCTCTTCAGTCTGCTGTGCTGCTTCTACCGGAGCTTCTGCCTTTGCTTCTTCAGCGGGGGCTTCTGCTTTGGGGGCTTCGGCGTTCTCGTTGCGGCGTACGCGACGACGTTTGCCGGGAGCGGGGGCTGCTGCCTCTTCCTCTTCGGGCTCGTCGTTGTCGAGTTTCTCTATCTTGCGTTCCTGCAGACCTTCGGCGATAGCGGCTACTACAGTGTCAAGAATTATCTCTATGCTCTTTGAAGCGTCATCGTTGGCGGGGATTACAAAGTCGATGTTCTCAGGGTTTGAGTTGGTGTCGACGATGCCGAATACGGGTATACCCAGACGGTTAGCCTCTGCAACGGCGATGTGCTCTTTCATCACGTCAACTACGAAGAGTGCTGACGGAAGACGGCTCAGGTCAGCTATTGAACCGAGGTTCTTCTCGAGCTTGGCGCGCTGACGGGTAATCTGCAGTTTCTCACGCTTCGACAGGTTGTCGAACGTACCGTCCTTGCTCATCTTGTCGATGGTGGTCATCTTCTTGACAGCTTTGCGGATGGTGGGGAAGTTGGTGAGCATGCCGCCCGGCCAGCGTTCGTTTACGAAAGGCATCT
>FR897813.1:7617-11934 GCA_000437495.1 Prevotella sp. CAG:485 | reverse complement strand
TTCTTGGTGGCTACGAAGAGCACCTTCTTGCCGCTCTTGGCTATCTGCTTGAGGGCGTTGGCGGCTGTTTCGAGCTTGGCTGCTGTTTTGTAGAGGTCGATGATGTGGATGCCGTTGCGCTCCATGAAGATGTAGGGAGCCATTGCGGGATTCCATTTGCGTTTGAGGTGGCCGAAGTGGCAGCCGGCGTCGAGAAGTTGCTCAAAGGTAGGTGTTGCCATTGATTTGTTTGTGTTTGTTTACGTTCTGTTTTACATTGCAACCGACGGGTAGGGAACGATGCCATCCTGCCGGTTTAGATACTAAACTCTTTGAGGAGAGGAGGAGAGAAGGTGCGATTCCTTTTCAAGACTGATAGTCCCTGAGAAGGAGGGGTTTGAGAAGAGTGGGAAGGGAATACAGCTGTAAAAGCCGTAAAAAACGTTGTATCGCTTGACGTCGCCTTTACCGGCAACGCCAAGCGTAAAACTTTCAGACTGCGAGTGCGTAATGCATCAACGTTTGCTGAACTGGAAGCGCTTGCGGGCCTTGGGCTGGCCGGGTTTCTTACGCTCCACTACGCGAGCGTCGCGGGTCATAAAGCCTTCGGCGCGGAGAGCCGGCTTTACTTCCGGATTGTTCTTTACAAGTGCGCGGGCTATGGCAAGACGAAGAGCTTCGGCCTGGCCTTTGTAGCCGCCGCCGTTAAGATTCACTTTGATGTCGAAGCTACCCTCGGCGTCAAGTGTCTTCAACGGCTGTTTTACTATATACTGAAGAATGGGAGACGGGAAATAAACATCAAGCGGGCGTTTGTTGATGGTGATGTTGCCCGTTCCTTCAGTGAGGTAAACCCGTGCTACCGCAGCTTTACGACGGCCTATGGCATTGATTATTTCCATCTCTTATTTCAGTTTATTGATGTCGATCGTTTTGGGATTCATGTTCTCGTGGGGATGCTCAGCGCCGTTGTAGACGTAAAGATTGTTGAGCTGCTGTGCGCCAAGTTTGGTCTTGGGCAGCATTCCCTTTACCACCTTGATAAACAAGGGGTGCTTGCCGGCTTTGATGGTCTTTTTGAAAGATTTGGCCATGAGGTCTGCCGGGGTGTAAACACGCTGGCCACCGGGATAACCGGTGAAGCGCAGATACTCGCGCTTGTTCATCTTATCGCCGCTCATCTGCACCTTCTCGGCATTGATGATGATGACGTTGTCGCCGCAATCCATATTGGGCGTGAAGTCGGGCTTGTATTTGCCGCGCAGTATTTTTGCCACTTTTGCGCACAGACGACCCAGAATCTGATCCGTTGCGTCGATGACTACCCACTCCTTCTTGATGGTCTGAGGAGTAGCGTATTGCGTTTTGTAACTTAAAGAGTCCACTTTAAATCGTTGCTTTTCTTTGTTTGTTGTTGCGGTAATCTCTGCTGCGGGAAAGGCCAATTAACCGCCCGCTTCGATTGCCATTTAGTAGCTTGGATATAATCGGCGTGCAAAATTAATACTTTTTTTGTTCCCGGCCAAATTTCGCGGTTTTTTTCGTGTTAAAAACTTAAAACGCACCTCTTCATCAGATTGGGTTGAAGGAGCGGTTTATCGGAGAAGGGAGGCGACGAGGCGGAGGAAGGCGGCAAGGAGGTCGAGGCCGCAGTCGGTCATGACGCTCTCGGGATGGAACTGGAGGCCGAAGAGTGGGAGGGTGCGGTGGCGCAGGGACATTATGTTGCCCTCTTCGTCGCGGGAGGTGGCGACCAGGGTGGCGGGCAGAGTTGAGGGGTCGACGATCCACGAGTGGTAACGGCCGACGTGAGGCGGAGAGGGGAGGGTTTTCAATGTAGCCAGAAGCGGGTCTGAGTGGTCGGTGACTGTCAGCGGGGAACGGTGGCCGTGGCGCGGACAGGGGAGCTGGCGCAGGTGGGCCCCGAAATGAATGGCGATGGCCTGCATGCCAAGGCATACTCCGAGCACGGGCACACTGCCGGCGGCGTGCTCGACAAGTCGCATCAGCCCGGGCATCTCCTGCGGCAGACCGGGGCCGGGCGAGAGGATGAGGGCGTCGTAGTCGAGTGGGGAGTCGGCAAGCACGTCGGTGGGCACGACCGTCCATTGGCAGCGGGGGCTGACGCGCTCCAGCAGTCCGCAGATATTGTGCACGAACGAGTCGCGGTTATCGGCCAATGCGATTTTCATGGCTGCAAAATTAGTGAAATTTCATTAATTTTGCGGCATGGAATGTATAACACCGGCGGAGTTGCGCCGGGCTATGAACGAACGTGGTGAACGATGCGAACCTTTCGTGTGGGGAGTTGACTACGGTCTGACGCGTGGCTTCATCTGCTCGCCGGAATATCGCGGGGTGCTGTGGCACATCGGCGCAGATGGCAATGACCGCGGCCTGACGCCGGAGGAGCCGTCGCCGGAGATGGCGATTGTGTCCGCTCCCACCCGGGAGGAGTATGCGGAAATGTTCGAAACCCTGCAAGCGGGGCTCATGCGCGGCGACTCTTTCCTGGCCAACCTCACCACGGCCACCGAGGTGTGCCTGAAGGGTTCTCTGAGGGACGTCTTCCTGACGTCGCGGGCTCCCTTCCGGCTGCTCATCCCCGGCGAGTTCGTGTGCTTCTCGCCGGAACCGTTCGTGCGTGTGGAGGGGAGGGGCATAGCCACGTTCCCGATGAAGGGCACCATCGACGCCACTTTGCCAGACGCGGAGCGGCAGCTGCTCGACGACTACAAAGAGACGTGCGAGCACCACACCATCACCGACCTGATGCGCAACGACCTCAACATGGTGTCGGATGCCGTTGAGGTGGTGCGCTATCGGTATGTGGAGCGAGTCGAGACCATGCATGGCCCCATCCTGCAGACGAGCTCGGAAATCTGCGGCTCCTTGACCGAGGGCAAGGAAAGACGCTTTGGCGACATCATCTTCCCGCTGCTGCCGGCCGGGAGCATCACCGGGGCGCCGAAGCGTGCCACCGTGGAGCTGATAGCCAGGTCGGAACGGTGTCCGAGGGGCTGGTATACGGGCGTATTCGGCTATTTCGACGGTCATGCTTTCCGCTCGGCCGTCATGATTCGCTGCCTTCAGCGCAGTGCCGACGGACGGCTCTATTATCACAGCGGGGGCGGTGTGACCATCAACAGCCGCTGTCACGACGAGTACCGCGAGGTGCTGGAGAAGGTGTACCTTACTAAATAATATATGGTTATCACCAATTGTGTCAACGATAGGAACAAGGTCGGACTACACGCCCACAGCGTGGACGATTCGACGCTCCACGTTTGACAACAGGAGTAAAATTGTGGATAACCTTAAGACATATGAGCGAGTTCTTAGAGACGATAAGGGTGAGCGAAGGGCGGTTCATGCTGCTGCCGCTCCACGCCGAGCGTATGAGCCGCACACAGACAGAGGCCTATGGCCGACCGAATTGCGGGCTCTGCCCGGGCATGGCCGACGTCCCGGTGGATATGCGCACGGGCGAGGTGAAGTGCAGGGTGCGTTATGGCCGGGAGATCGAGGCGGTGGAGTTTGAGCGGTATTCGCCCAGGACCGTCCGCAGCCTCAGGCTGGTGGAGGCGTCGGCAGACCTCGACTACCACTTGAAATATGCTGACCGATCGGCGCTGACAGCCTTGCGTGCCCAGCGTGGCGATGCCGACGATGTGGTGATAGTCTGCCAAGGGCTCGTCACCGACACCTCCTATTCCAACTTGGTTTTCCGCAGCCGGGAGGGTCGGCTTTACACACCGCGGACGCCGCTGCTGCGCGGGGTCATGCGCAGACACTTGTTAGAAAAGGGCCTGTTGAGTGAGGCCGACATTACCTTGGCGGACCTACAGGGGTTCGTGTCGGTGATGATGATTAACGCCATGATGCCGCCGGGTGCCATTCCCGAGATACCCGCCACGGCAATAGGCGGCGACGCTTATCGCTGGTAATCAAAAGCGCGGGACGACGGAGTTATCCGATCTTGATTCCGGAGAAGCCCATGAAGGCGAGTGCGAGCAGTCCGGCGCATAGCAGGGCCAGGGGCGTGCCGCGCATGGCGCGGGGGGAGTCGCTCAGCTCCAGCTGCTCGCGGATGCCGGCGAAGATCCACAGTGCCAGGGTGAAGCCGATGCTGGTGGCCACGCCGTAGGTGATGCTCTCCATGAGGTTGAAGCCTTTCTGCACCACGAGGATGGCCACGCCGAGCACGGCGCAGTTGGTGGTAATCAGGGGCAGGAAGACGCCCAGTGCCTGGTACATGGCCGGCACGGTCTTCTTCATGACTATCTCCAGGAGCTGCACCAGGAAGGCTATGACGAGGATGAAGGCTATGGTCTGCAG
>FR897813.1:3705-7568 GCA_000437495.1 Prevotella sp. CAG:485 | reverse complement strand
CGAAGTACTGCAGCAGCCAGGTGACGGTGGTGGCGATGGTGATGACGAACGTCACGGCCATGCCCATGCCCACGGCCGAGCTGATGCGCTTGCTCACGCCCAGGAAGGGGCAGATGCCGAGGAACTGGGCCAGCACTATATTGTTGATGAATATAGCGGTGATGATTATTGAGATGTATTCGAGCATGGTTTATTCGGCTTTTTTGCGGAGTTTGTTGACGATGGCTATCAGATACCCGAGGGCTATGAAGGCACCGGGGGCGAGCACAAAGAGCAGCATGCCATAGTCTTCGGGGTAGATGACGGCGCCGAAGATGCGGCCGGTGCCGAGGAATTCGCGTGCGCTTCCGAGCAGGGTAAGGGCCAGGATGAAGCCTATTCCGCAGCCGAGGCCGTCGCATACGGAGTCTATAACGTTGTGCTTGCCGGCGAAGGCTTCAGCGCGGCCTAACAGGATGCAGTTGACCACGATAAGGGGTATGAAGATGCCTAAGGAGGCGTTGAGCGCCGGCACCCAGGCACTCACAGTCAACTGCAACAGGGTTACGAAGGTGGCTATGATGACGATGTAGGCCGGAATATGCACTTTATCGGGTATGAAATTGCGCACAGCCGCTATCACTGCATTACTGCAGACCAGCACGGCAGCCGTCGACAATCCCATCATCAGGCCGTTGAGAGCCGAGGATGTGGTGCCCAAGGTGGCGCACATTCCAAGCAGCAGGACAAACACCGGATTGCCCGGCACTATGCCGTTATATATCAGTTTCCACTTGCTCATGGCTTTTTGCTGTAAGATTTAAACGTGTCGTAAGCCTCGCGCACGGCTCCGAGGAAGGCGCGCGAGGAGATGGTGGCGGCCGTGATGCCATCTATCTGCCCATGCTTGGCAGCATCTTGCTTTACGTAGAAGCTGACCTGACCGGGATTCTTGCTAATGATGCTGCGGTCGTTTTTGGGATCGCGGAACCAGTCGGCCATCTTGGCGCCGAGTCCCGGGGTCTCAGCCTGTTGCAGCACACGGAAATCGCGCACCGTGCCGTCGGCCTCAAAGCCAACCATAATCACTACTTCGCCGTTGAAGCCCTCGTTTGTGGTGGCTTTCACGGCGGCTCCCTGAAGTTTGCCTTTCAGGTAGGCCGGGTAGATGACGCATTGCATTTTAGAGGCCGTGGTAACGGTGTCGGCATCCGCTTCGGGATTATTGTCGAAGGGAGGTGCCACCTCCTGAATAGCCTTTATCTGAGCCATCTGAGCCTGCCTGGCAATCGACTCTTTGGTGATGCTGTACATGCCTCCGAGCAATGCGCCGGCAACGACGGTTACCATAACCAGGGCGATGACCATGTTGGGCAGCGTGGATGCGAGTTTCTTCATGCCTTTACCTCCTTTCTGCTCTTGCCGTGGCCGTAGCGGCGCGGCTTGCAATAATGGTTGATGAGGGGCACGCAGCTGTTCATGAGCAGTATGGCGAAGCTCATGCCTTCGGGATAAGCGCCAAAGCGCCTTATTATAATGGTGATGAAGCCAATCATCAGTCCGAAGATTATCTGGCCGCGGTGAGTAGTAGGCGACGTTACATAGTCGGTGGCCATGAATACGGCTCCGAGCAGCAGGCCTCCACTGAGTAGGTCATAGAGCGGGTTGCAGCCCAAAGCGGCACTGAGAGCGGCGGCTCCCACAAGCACCGAAACGGGTATATGCCATGTGATGACACGCGCCAGCAACAGCCACACAAGGCCTATGAGGATAGCTATTGCTCCAACCTCGCCCAACGAGCCGTTTATCTGGCCGGTAAGCATATCAACGAGGTCTACATGCACCTGCGTGCCGGCTGCCCAGTCGGCATTATATTGTGCCAGAAAGGTGGCGCCGGTTTCGGCATCGGCATATGTCGAGGCGCCTGTAATGGCGTGAATGCCGGCTGATACGCCTTTGGGCCATGTGGTCATAGCCGCCGGGAAGGAGATTAGCAGGAATACGCGACCTACCAAAGCCGGGTTCCAGATGTTTGTGCCGAGGCCGCCGAAGCTCATTTTGCCAATGCCGATAGCCACGATGCTGCCTATGATGACCATCCACCATGGCAAGATGGCGGGCAGGTTGCAGGCCAGCAACAGGGCGGTAATAAGAGCTGACCCGTCGGTCAATGTGCTTTTCCGCCCCATCCAGCGGTCAATAAGATACTCCGTGCCAAGACATCCGGCGATGCTGAGAAGCACTACCCACAGCGCCGGCAGGCCAAACACCCATATACCCACGCCAACGGTGGGAAGAAGCGCTCCGACCACGTTCCACATACAGCGCTTTACGCTGGCGCCGCTGTGCTGATGTGGCGATAATGATACTGTCAGTTCTCTCTCCATCAGAGTTTTCGTTTTCTAATTTCCAACTTGCCCAGCTTGATGAAATCGAGCAAGGGTTTATGAGCCGGACATGACCAGCTGCATGATCCACATTCAATGCAATCCATCACAAAGTTCTGCTTCATCTCGGGCCACATCTGCCGGCGTGCCTGCGCGATAAACAGATAAGGCTCCAGACCCATGGGACAGGCGTTGAGGCAACGTCCGCAGCGTATGCAGTTTTGTTCTGCGGGGCGCTCAATGGCTTTGCCGTCAAGCACCAACAGCCCGGAAGTGGCTTTCACGCTCGGAGAGTCGGTGTCTTTCACCGCGCGACCCATCATGGGACCTCCGGCCACCACCTTCAGCTCTGCCGACTCCGGACATCCGCCGGCCAAATTAATCAGATGGCTCAGTGCCGTGCCTATGGGTGCGCGGAAATTGCCCGGATGGTCAAGGTCCGGTCCGGTAACGGTCAACACCCTCTCTATCAGCGGTTTACGCAGATAAACGGCTTCATACACTGCAAAGGCTGTGGCCACGTTATCCACAATGGCGCCAACGGAAACCGGCAGCTGGCCAGACGGCACTTCCCTGCCTGTAAGGGCCGTTATGAGTTGTTTCTCGCCGCCCTGCGGATATTTGGTCTTCAGCGTTACCACCTCAATGCCCTCAAAGGCCTGAGCCGCCTGACTCATGACGCTGATGGCCTCAGGCTTATTATGCTCAATGCCAATCATGCAGCGGCTTACCCCAATGGCCCGCATCAGCAGATGAGCGCCGCGCACTATTCCGTCGGGCTCTTCGCGCATGAGACGGTCGTCGCAGGTGAGATAAGGCTCGCACTCGGCGCCGTTGATGATGAGCACATCGGGAACCATACCCTGCGGCGGAGTCAGCTTCACGGCCGTAGGGAAGGCGGCGCCGCCCATTCCCACTATTCCGGCGCGGCGTATGGCGTCGATGATGGCGCCGCTGTCGAGAGCCTCAACCTCGGCAGCGTCCATGGGTACATACTCAACGGGGTCTGCCGTGTGGTCTACATCTATTATTATAGCATCGGACCAATAACCCTGGGGATTGCGCACTTTTGCCAACTTGCTCACCTTTCCGGCACGGGGTGCGTGAACATTGGCGCTCATAACGCCGTCGGCCTCGGCTATCAGTTGACCCTGCGCCACAATATCACCGGCCTTTACAACAGCTTTGGCCGGTTTGCCTATGCTCTGACCCAACATCAGCGTCAGCACATCGGGGTCGTCAATGATGTGTATAGGCTGCGCTGCTGTGAGCTTGGCGGCATCGGGGTGAATACCTCCTATCTTGAATGTCTTCACGATTGCAATTCTTTATGGCTGTTCAACATCAGAATGCTATGGCGGGGACAGACTTCGGCACATTCGCCGCATCCTATGCAGAGGGAGGCATCTACAACTGCCACAAAGTTAACCACTTTGATGGCTTTTGTGGGGCAAACGCGCATACATTTGCCGCAACCTATGCAAGCCACCTCACACT
>FR897813.1:0-3666 GCA_000437495.1 Prevotella sp. CAG:485 | reverse complement strand
GCCAAGGCACCTTTGTCGTGGTTGCTGCAGGCCACAAAGCTCTGTTTCTTGCTCTGAGGCACGAGCTTCATCAGCGACCGCGGACAAGCATCCACACACCGGCCGCAACCCACACAGTTGTCATAATTCACCTTTGGCAACCCGGTTTCGGCATCCATGCTCAGGGCATCATACGGACAGGCCTGCACACAGTCGCCGCAGCCCAGACAGCCGTATGCACATTCCGTGTCGCCGCTGCAGGCCAGGGCTTCCAGCGCACAGCTGCGCACGCCGTCGTAGAGCGAAGTATGCGGCCTCAGCGCACACGCGCCGTTACATGCCGTAACTGCCACTTTGGCCTCTACCTGAGGCGCGGCCATACCCACAATATTGCCAATAGACTTCATTACAGGCCCTCCGGCGACGGGACAGTTCAGCCCGTCAAGGCTCTTGGCACCACAGCAGGCCACCGCAAAGGCATGACAACCGCTGTAGCCGCAACTGCCGCAATTGGCCCCGGGAAGCAGCGCTTCCACCTCAGCTATGCGCGGATCCTCATAAACGTAAAACTTCTTGGCAGCCAGATATAATAGCAATGCCGCCACCAGACCTATGCCGCCCATCAGAAGCACAGTTATCCAGATTTCATTCATATTTACTTATCAATTGCCTCCAATTTCCTCTTTATGACGAACACAAATTCTCTGTTTATGCGATTTTTGCACACATAAAGGATTATGAAAAACATAAACATCACCCCTACTCCGGCCAAAGCGGCCATGAGCTGGTTACCCCACAGCAGATAAACGCCTACCATGACGGCTATAATAGCCATTGTGGGATAGAGCATCAACAGTCTTATTGCCTTACGATGCAGCTGTTCGGAGCCGGCCACTTCCACCTTGTCGCCTATGTTCAGACGCATACCGGGAGGCACCGTAACGGCCAACAGTTCGCTACTGTTGTTTCCGGCTCGGCATATCTTGGCGGCGGCGCAGGCGGCACATTCGTCTGAATCGGCAATGCGCACTCCGACCATGTTCCTGCCCGGCATCAATTTCTCTACCACTCCATGGTGCAATATCTGATCACTCATGATGCTATTTATTTGGCTTATAGCTCAGCTTTTGTCAGTTTGTGTAATACTGATTCTTGCGGCGAGACGGCCTTCTGCCCCGGAAACCGTAGTTCATGATACTGAATTTTGGCGGTCATTTCACAGGTTTAGTTCTATAAGGTTAGTCGCGTTCAGTAAGCAGCAAAACACCTCTTTCAAATGTGCCTGCAAAGTTAATGATTTTTTCTTATAGAAAGGTCTAAATAATGCAGGTAAAAAAGCATAAAAAGTGCGGACAAATATGGATATAAAAAAAGTTACTCGCCGTCCTCCCGACGACGAGTAACAAAGATAGATGCTAACTTAAATTTATTCCACAATCTTCTTATACGAATCAAATTTTCTCAATGATTTGGGCTTCCTGGGTCTACGTCACCGCAGTCCACTCATCGGAGTTCCATTAATCATAAACTCACACTATTCAAGGTCTTTATTTTGAGAGTCGTGGAATGTTAAAACTCGCAGACTCTGGTCCTGAATGATTTTCGATGCAAATTTATAACACCCTTAGCGGTAATTCTAATCGGATTCATGAACTCAAACAACAAATTTTTCAAAATCGGCCGTCGCCAACCTTCAAGTACCCACTTATCTAATTGAATTTCGCGTACTTGCGCCTTTTCGACCAATTCTTGTTTAAAACGGGTTTTTTGGTCGGTGAGATTTTAAAAAATTTGTTCGACTTCATGTAGTCGAACAAATTTAACCCTCTTTTCACTTGATTCTTACGAATCTCATGTTAGAGGCATGAGCCGGGAACATCAGCGTCAGGAGGTCATCCTCTTCCAATGCGGCCCTCAAACCGTAAGTCATCCAGTCGCTGTCGGCGTCACGCCAGTGAAGCTGATAGCGGTCAGGCACCGTCTCCGTCAACTTGCCTTTGAGCATACCCGCGTGCCATCTGCCGGGATTTAATTTTGCGCCGGAGAGATAATAGATGTTATACACCCCGGGAGCCTCCTTCACTATGAGCAGCCTGTAATCGCCTCCTAAGTGCAGCAGACTCTCGTCCATCTGACGGTCGAAATATCCCCATTCCCCTTCCATGGGGTCAACGGAATATTTGATGCTGTCCCTGAGGTGCGCTACATCGGCCGGAGCGCTCTCATTGGCGAAACCACTGCCGTAAGTAAACATTGTGCCGTTGCGCACCTTCACCTTAGCCCCGGGAGCGAGCATAAAGCCCACGCTGTCAACCACCAATTCGCCGCATCTGAAATGCTCGAGCGGCAAGCACTCCCTATCGCCCAACTCCACCATAAAACCGTCGTCATTGCCCGAAATACGCAACGTAACCTCCGGCGGCAACTTCCTGAACGCCTTATCCTTGAGTACAAAGCATTTCTGCACAATCGTCCGGTTGCCCTTGCTTCGCAGCACATTCACCACATATTCATCTTCATAGTCGAGCAGACCCTCAGCGCGGTGAATATTCATCATCACCGACAGCGTATCGCCCTGAGCAGATGTCAGACACAAGCCCTGAGCAGGCGAATCATCTCCGGCCTTCACATTGCCATAACGGCGCCCAGGCTCGGCATTCAGATTCTTCATCCTCACCGCCACACAATAACGCCCTGACGGCTCAGGAGGCGCCCACATCCACGTTCTTGCCTCCTTTTCCTGATTTTCCAACACCTGAACTCCGCCCGGCCAGAAGCTCACCCTTGACCATCCGGCACAAACAAGGCACGTCATAGTCATAACCGCCGCCATCAGCAGTCGTGCGCCGGCCCATTGCAAGCTATATCTTCCGCAACTGAATCTCATACATCCGATTTTGAAATACAAAGATAACAATTTTTCTTCATTTACAGAATATTGTCGTTCAATTTAACAATATTTGCGTCCCATCTCTCATCTATCATAAAAGGGCCGTGCCAATAAAGCACGACCCTGATTGAGTTAGATGTTGCTTCGAGAAAGTTACCGCAGATGATTCACCTTTTGTAACTCTGCCATGAACATACGGCACAATTGCCTTGATTGTTTTGCCTACACCGTTTATGATATAGATGCCGGGCTGAAGACTTATTGTGGCAGGCGTAACCGTTCCGGCAGATATTGAAGCAACTTGCTTGCCATCAGCAGTAAAGATACGCAAAGCGCTGTCTATTGCGCCGAACACGGTGATTTGTCCGGGTTCCGTCACTATGCTCCATCCGGCCTCATCGGTGTCGGTGCCGTTAACGCCGGTCCAGGCCGTCTCAACAGTGTTGGAAGGACCGCTTTCGCCCTTGTCGTAAACGGCCGTAACGGCGAAGAAGTGTCGCTCCTTGTCCGACATCGGCACTTTATACATCGTCTCTGTTACAGGATTTTGGTTTACGCGGACTCCGTCGAGCCAGATATTATATCCTTTCAGTATGAGCGATGCCTCGCCCTGCGGGATATACTCCACATCGTCAACGTGCATCATCATCTTGCCGCGCGAGAAGCAGCGAATGGCCGCATACTGAGTGCCTTCAGGCACAGCCACTTCGTACACCGTCCAGGCTGAAGGTATGTTCTCATAGCGCTTCAGAGCGGTAAAGGAAGACGTTGGAAAACCCAGGCGCGGATGACCCCTG
>FR897812.1 GCA_000437495.1 Prevotella sp. CAG:485 | reverse complement strand
GGATTCTTTGGTAAAAAAGATAGTTCCGACCGGCGTCTGGGCGGTGAATTCCGCATCTCTTCTCATTCACGATGCTCGCATCGCTCAATCGAAGAGCTGTGGAATTCCCTCACCCATACGCCGCCCCAGCGCCGTGATTTTTTAGGGAACAAGGCCTAAAGATTGGGAGAGAGGAGAGAAGGGTTTGGAGAGTATGGGGGCGCTTACCATTTGCCCGAAGCGCCTCCGCCGCCGAAGCTGCCGCCTCCGAAACCGCCGAAGCCGCCTCCGCCGCCGCGACTTCCCAATGCTCCCAAGGCAGCGCCCGCTGCCACAGCACCCAATGCGTTCGGGTCTTTCTTGGGTATGTTGAAATCGTGCCTGTCGGTATATCCGCAATGACGGCAACGTTTCACACGCTCGCCTATGCCGCCGTGGCGGGTGGTGGGTGCCACCTTTATGCGCTCGTATTCAACGCCGTATGCTATGGCGCCGCATTGCGGACATTTGGTGAATTTCTCCTGGTCTTTGACAAAGGGATAAAGCTCCACATTGCCGCATTTGTCGCACAGCCACACATCGTAATCCACCGTGCCGAGGCGTTCTTCCGTATCCTGAGCCGAGGTGAGATAGGCATTGTCTTCCTTCTCGTTGAGACGACGCATCTTGGCGCCGCACTGATGGCATTTGCGCCTGCGTGTGCGCCAGTAACGGTAACGCTGCAGGGTCAGAAGATAGAATATCAGTCCCATGCCGGCCGACAGGACGCCCAAGATGAACATGGTGAGCAATGCCTTGCGCCATACCAGACTGCGGGCATACCAGTCGCCGCGTAGCTTGCGACTTTTGCGCGCAAACGCCACATACATACAGGCGTCCGCAATAAACACAATGCTGAAGAAGAGCATGAAGAGGTTTTCCAGATACTCGTCGTTCTCCTCCGTTTTCTTTTTCAGCGCCGAGTCGCGGTCGCCCTGTAGTTCTGCGGCCGCTTCCGGGTCGGATACTATCTCCGATATACTCTGCACGGCGGCCTCAGCGGCTCCATACATGTTTCCCTTTTGCAATTCCGGCACTATGCGCTTGCGTATGATAGCGTCGGAAAGAGCGTCTGTCAGCACACCTTCCGCCCCGTAGCCCGACTGGAGTACCACATCGCGGCTCTCTTTGGCTATCAGCAGGATAACGCCGTTGCTGTTCGATTTGCCCACACCCCACAGAGTGCCCAAATCCACAGCCAACTCCACCGGGTCGGCCGAGCCTATGCTGTTTACCATCACCACGGCCATCTCCACGGTGGTCTGCCGCTCCAAGGCCAGCAGACGGTCGTTGAGCTGCTGTGCCTCCTGAGCGGTTAGTATGCCGTCGGGGTTACATACCAGTCCCGGTGTCGGCTCTTTGGCCGGATTCGGGAAAGCCTCCGGAGTGTCGTAGACCGTAGCCCGTGTCAGGGTCGGTATTAGAAGTGCAAGTAAAAGAGTCAGTATCTTGAAACGCATGAAATTTCGTGGGTTTAGATTGTTTTTCAGATTCAACAGTACATTAAGACCCCATTCCACAAAAAATGTT
>FR897811.1:30333-32917 GCA_000437495.1 Prevotella sp. CAG:485 | reverse complement strand
GGCGCGGCTTCTTCCTCAAGGACTACGCTTTCAACTACAAGGTTGAACAGGGCGGCGGCGGCGAGATGCAGGACACCGTTACGGTGAACAACATCGAATACGCTCTTGACCACTCCAAGAAGGAAGCTACCGTACTGGGCTGCGCAGCCTCGCTGACAAAGCTTGACATGCCCGGCACCATCAACGCCAACAACACGGACTACACCGTGGTTGCAGTAGCTGAACAAGCCTTCTACGGCAACTCCAAACTTACTTCGGCTTCTCTGCCCAAGACCCTGAAAGTTCTCGGCAAAGATGCCTTCCGCAACGTACGCAACCTCAACGAACTGAAGATTGAAGACCTCGCCGCATGGTGCAACGTATGGATGGCCAACGGCAACGCCAACCCCATCTACAACGTCTTCAACAGCATCCAGAGCAAATGGGGCAAGGTATACTTCAACGGCACGCAGGTAAGCACAAGCCTTGAAATTCCCGCAAGCGTTAACCGCATCGGCCGCTCCTTCTACGGCTTCAAGACCCTTACTTCAGTTACTCTGCCCACCGGTCTGAAAGTGCTTGGTGACCAGTCGTTCGCCAACTGCATCAACCTGCCCACAGTTGAGATTCCCTCAACAGTCGACAGCATCGGCAGCGCATTCTGGGGCTGCGAAAAGATTAACAACATAGTTATCCCCAATGGTATAGTAACCCTTGGCGCCAGCACGTTCTACGGCTGCAAGGCTCTGACCGACGTCAAGCTCAACGAAGGCCTTAAGACTATCGGTTCCATGACCTTCACAAGCTGCACAGCTCTGACTGAAATCGAACTTCCGACAACGCTGACCGACATTGCCGGCACAGCCTTCATGTCGAGCAAAAACATCACATCTGTCAAGTGCAAGGCTGTAGTGCCTCCCACCACCACAGACAATGCTTTTGCGGACTTTGCCGCCACGGCTACCCTCTATGTACTCGAGGAATCAATCCCCGCTTACAAAGCAGCTCTCGGCTGGAAGAACTTCTCAAGCATTAAGAAACTCGACAAATCTGTTAACGGCATCGACGCTGACAACTATGCTCCGGCTTACTACTACGACCTGAACGGTTTCCGCGTAGAGCAGGAGAACCTCACCCCCGGCATCTACGTCAAAGTGCAAGGCAGCAAGACCACAAAGGTTGTGATTAAATAAACCTATCATTTTTCTCCGCAAGGAGAAGAACAGCTACGGAGGGCGCGCCGGCATCGGCACGCCCTCTTTCTTGCAGAAAATGCCGCAATCAAAGGCGCTGAAAATGCCATATAAAATGCCATAAAGTGCCGAAATTTGGAGAAATTTAAAAAATGTATTATCTTTGCGGCGCCGTAGTATAAGCGCTCGGAAGGGTGCATACTGCGAAGCGAGAGAATTAACTTTTTTTCAGCATTAACCAATTTTAATGAACGAACTTAAAAACACCCCGGTTGAAGGCCTTCAGGACTTCGATTGGGACGCCTATGAAAACGGCGACACCGCAGGGTCAAAGAGCCGCGAGGATCTGACCAAGACCTACAACGAGACACTCAACACGGTCAAGGACAAAGAGGTAGTCGAAGGTACCGTCATCGCAATCAACAAACGCGAAGTGGTGGTTAACATCGGTTACAAATCAGACGGCATCATCCCTATCACCGAATTCCGCTACAATCCCGACCTTAAGGTAGGCGATAAGGTAGAGGTATTCATCGAGAACCAGGAAGACAAAAAAGGTCAGCTTGTTCTCAGCCATAAGAAAGCGTGTGCATCGCGCAGCTGGAGCCGCGTGAAAGAGGCAATGGAGAAGGACGAAGTCATCAAGGGCTACGTAAAATGCCGTACCAAAGGCGGCATGATAGTAGACGTCTTCGGCATCGAGGCCTTCCTGCCCGGCTCGCAGATCGACGTGCGCCCCATCCGCGACTACGATGTATTCGTAGACAAAACGATGGAATTCAAAGTGGTGAAAATCAACGAAGATTACCGCAACGTTGTAGTCAGCCACAAAGCCCTCATCGAGGCAGAACTGGAAGCCCAGAAGCGCGAAATCATCTCCAAGCTGGAGAAGGGTCAGGTGCTGGAAGGCGTCGTGAAGAACATCACCAATTACGGTGTGTTCATCGACCTTGGTGGCGTAGACGGCCTGATTCACATCACCGACCTGAGCTGGGGCCGCGTATCGGACCCGCACGAGGTTGTAGAGCTTGATCAGCGTCTGAACGTGGTAATCCTTGACTTCGACAACGACAAACGCCGCATCGCACTGGGTCTGAAGCAGCTTACCCCGCATCCGTGGGATAACCTCGACCCGAACCTCAAGCCCGGCGACCACATCAAGGGCAAGGTTGGCGTCATGACCGATTACGGCGCATTCATAGAGGTACAGCCCGGCGTAGAGGGTCTGATACACGTAAGCGAGATGAGCTGGAGCAACCACCTGCGTTCACCTCAGGACTTCATGAAGGTAGGCGACGAGATAGAGGCCGTAATCCTCAACATCGACCGCACCGAACGCAAGATGAGCCTCGGCATCAAGCAGCTTAAGAAAGACCCCTGGCAGGACATCGAGACGAAGTATGCCATCGGCA
>FR897811.1:0-30302 GCA_000437495.1 Prevotella sp. CAG:485 | reverse complement strand
CGCCACACCGCCAAAGTGCGTAACTTCACCAACTTCGGCGTCTTTGTGGAGACCGAAGAGGGCGTAGACGGCCTGATTCACATCAGCGACCTGAGCTGGACCAAGAAAATCAAACACCCCAGCGAATTTACCTCAATCGGCAGCGACATCGAGGTTCAGGTTCTGGAAATCGACAAAGAGAACCGTCGTCTGAGCCTTGGCCACAAGCAGCTTGAAGAGAACCCCTGGGACGTATTCGAGACCATCTTCACCGTTGGTTCAATTCACGAAGGCACAGTTACGGAGGTTATGGACAAGGGCGCAGTCATCTCGCTGGAATATGGCGTAGAAGGCTTTGCCACTCCCAAACATCTGGTAAAAGAAGACGGCACCCAGGCCAAACTCGACGAGAAACTGCCGTTCAAGGTAATAGAGTTCAACAAGGGCAGCAAGCGCATCATCCTGAGCCACAGCCGCATAGCCGAAGACGCTCAGCGCGCCGAGAAACGCGCCGAACGCGCAGGCAGCAGTCGTCGCACTTTCCGTCGCGGCGAGAAGGAAGAGCGTGAAGAAGCTCCGCAGCTGGCTCCGATGGAGAAGACTACTCTTGGCGACCTCGACGCTCTGCAGGCTCTCAAAGAGCAGCTGAAGAACGAAGGCAAGTAAGAATCGTCTGCAGAAATAATTTAAGCCTCCGGGCTTGAATTCCTCCCAATACAGAGGTCGGGAACGTCCGACAAAACGCCCCGGCCTCTGTTGTTTTTATAAGACCCTATTCAGTCGGTAAACGATAACCAAGAACTAACTAAATATTCAACAACATGGTAAAGAAAAGCCTCTTTGCAGTAATCATGGCTCTGATAGCTGTTGTGGCACTCCCCTCGTGCGGCAACAATAGCGCCAAAAGCGAAAAGAGCGAAGATTCAAAAGACAAAAAAGAGATTACAAGCACCCCCGGTGATTCCGAAGCAATGGAACAGCTTCAGCAGGTGGCAGAGCTGATGAACGAATCATGCCCCGAAGATATGGGCGACGGCGTTTCGCTGCTGGAAGTATCGTACGACGAAAGCGACAACCTCTTCGCCATCACTTTCAAAGTAGATGACGCAAGCGCCATTCAGGCCTTCAACGAGAATAAAACGGAAGCCAAAAAAATCTTCATGACCTCCTTCTGCCAGAGCGCAGCTGAATTCAACGACCTGATTATCTCGGCCAATACCAACGTGAATTTCATCATCGTAGGCCCCGCCGGCGACCGCATCATTCTCAAAGCCACTCCGGCCGACTTCGAGAAATTCAAATAAATAACCGAAATCTGCAGGCGTAAAAAAGCGTCAGCATTTTTCTGAAGCCACAAACAGGCGCACGGGCCGAAGGCAGATTTGCCCGGTTCGTGCGCCATACGTTAAGCCACTGTCATACCCTTATGGAAAATAACTCGGGAAATCAACACTATCAGGCCAAAGCAGAAGGAAATTTCATCCCCCCACTGCTACAATTCAAAATACCCGACTCCAACGTCACATTTTGCAAGTACCTGGTAATTGCCGCCACAATTATCATTGCTTGCTGCTGCCTCCATACCCTTGTGAACATGGCAGGCCATTTCTTCTTATGGACTTTGGTGGTCTGTATCTTTTTTTAGTGCTTCTTTGGATAGACAAAGTGCCGCTGATTGTGAAATATGTAATTACGGGGGTGATGGTGCTGATGAGCTTTCCGCTGCTTCTCAACCTCACCTTTGCTGACAATTCCTCGCACCGAAGCTATCCGGCCCGGTTCAAAGAAAAATTCACCATCATCGACCACTCAAACACTGGAGAATCAACTATCGACCACCACGTTGCATATTTAGCCGACAACGGCAGAACCCAGAGCATGGGTGTATCAAGCGACGAGTACTATACAGAATCTTATCCCGACACCATTACCCTGCATGAGCAACGCGGCCTCTTCGGTCTGGAGGTAGACAGCGATGTTATGTCCTTCACCACACGCTTAGGCTGGCTCTGCATGGCCCTCAGCCTCTTCTGGATTGCCGCCATTGCCGCTTACTCGCAATATAATCTTGTGTTCACAAAGTGGAAAGGCTTAATCGCCATAGGCATAATGATAATCGCCATGGCAATGTTCAATTACAATCCCCACACCGACACAGCATATATCGTCATCATCACGTCATTGTTAGCGCTTGCGTTGGCCGTCATACTGAGCGTCAACTACCTGCGTATTACAGACAGCCACATTGAATATGTGGAAATCCACGATAAGAAAGCCTTTAAGAACCCCTACCGAGGAATCCCGAACAAATTCCAATTCACACTTTGTACTGAATCGGGCAGAAAAATCATTTGCAACACCGATGACTTCAGCTACGATAATGCGCTCGACGGCTGCTTATATCCTCTGCAAATTGATATGGGCTGCATAGGGATGCCGGTGGTCAAACCCAGACCATATAACCATACGCCACCCTACTCGGCCTACGGAAGCCCGGTTCATGCAAATTATGCTCCACAGACCCTGCACAAAAAAACAGGCGGTTGCCACAGATTGAATTTTATTGCATCGTTTGGTCCTTTTTGGGGGTTATACGGCTTTAATAGCTGATTTTTGACTAACTTTGCAGATGAAAAAAATCAAGAATGCGGCATTTGGTAAAGAATTCTCTTTTTCCTACCAGACGATTCTTATCACAGTATATCTGAAAATAAAGAGCATTATGGCATAAAATTACCATAAAGGATGCGTAATTATGAAGTTAGTTAAAATTATATTGATGTCTCTGGTGCTTCTGCTTAACCATATTTTTGCAACGGCAGAAACCACTGTTGCCTCCTCGTCTGCTCATGACAACAATCCGAATTCGGACAAAACCCTTGAGCAGTTTATGAAGCGCAAAGACATTGACAAGACATATCAGAGCTACCTGCAGTTTACACGCGGATACAAACCGAAAGGACGTATTGACAAAGCGACGCGCGACAGGCTTGTGGAAGCCTACAACAGTATGGCTCTCATAGACATGGCTTTCCGGCACAATTATCCTCAGGCTTTGCGCAATCTCATCAGCGCCAGCGAATACAGTGGCAGCGACATGAGTGCCGCCCTGCTTAACAGCCTCGGGCATATCAACTATATTTACTCGCGTTGTCTGCCCACACGCGACAATATGACTCGTTCGCTGAATTATTACCATATTGCCTTTCATAAAGCTGTGGCAGAGAAAGACTGGTCAACGGCCAGCCTTGCTTTCAGCAACAGTGCCAATTTCGGTTTTGAGCCATGGATGACGGAATACAACCGCTCTTTAGTTGACAGTTTCAAGTATATTCCGGCCAACACCAACATGCACGAGTATAAGGAGGCGCAGATTACTCAGCGTATGATGACGGCTGCCGACCGGCATGACTGGCACGGTGCGAACCGGCATGGCTGGGAACTCAGCCGATATATGGCATCGCTGAAGATGCCTGACGATGTATTGGCTCATTCCTATTTGCTGCTGACACGCATTGACGAGGCCGGCGGCAACAACGATTCTTTGGGCGTACACTCCTCAATGCTCCTTGACAAGGCACAAAGAGCCAACCTCATCAGCGAGTCGCTGTATGCCTACCAAATGCTTGCCGAATATCACCGTGAGCGCGGCGACTCTCTGATGGCCGACCGCTACCGCTCGCTCTATTTTGAGACTCGTGACTCTCTGATGATGCAATGTCAGCTAAGCGGCATACACGACGAGTATCTGATGTATCGGCTCAACAATGCAGACGCCGAGATGGCCGAGGTGAGATACAGACTGTTGATGCGCAATCTGGCTTTGGTGGCTATCCTCATCGTGGTATCCGTCGTAATTTTCCTGCTACTGCGTTTGCGAAGAAAAAACCGTATGCTGCGTGCCAAGAATGAACGTCTTTACGACAATTACCTCGCCTTGACCGAACATAACAGCAACCTGGAAGCAGAGAGTCAACAAACACCGGCCACGGGAGCGGTACGGAAGGAGACGTCAATAACGGAGTCCCGACCCAAATACGGGTCATCGACACTGGATGACATTGACAAGGCCGAATTGCTGAAGCGTGTGCGCAAGGCTCTTGACGATTCAGATGTGATATCCAATCCCGACTGTACCGTGGCTACTATTGCCGAAATCTGTGCCGACTCCGCCAGAAACGTTTCGCAGGTGATTAACGAGAGCTATGGCAACACATTCACAGCGGTACTCACTGAGGCACGTATCCGGGAGGTGGCAAGACGCATCAGCGACTCAGCGGTATATGATAACTTCACTATTGAGGCCATAGGTCTGGACATTGGTTTTCGGTCGCGAGGAGGCTTTGTGCGAGCCTTCAAGCGGCATACCGGAATGACACCGTCGGAGTACCTTGCGCTGGCCAAAGAGCGACGCTCCGGGACGGAATCGCGGGGCTGAATAATCTCCTTCGCGTGACCTTGCCTGCAGAATCGCAACTTATGCTGTAACTTTACAAGCATAGTTACAATCAGGTCTCTTTTTAAGATAGAGAATTAGAATTACGCACTTAAATTTGCGAAAATTCTAATTCAAACCTCATGAGACCTAAAACTACGATTCTCATTATGTGGCTGACCTTATCATGGCTTTTTTGCCAGTCGGTCAGTGCTCAGATTATCGGCCGCTTCAGTCCCGGCCGGTCAACGCCTGTCTCAACCGACGTCATGTCGTTGGTGAGTCAGAATGTTCCCGAGCTGATCTACAAACCACAGACAAAATTCGGCTCACTCTTCTCTCGGACACGGACCCTGCCAAAGAGGCATAGTTCGACCCCGCTCTTCGACGCTGCATCCCTTGCCGGCGCCGAAGCTTCACTCCCCACCCTTCGTGGAGTTGTAATTTCTTCTACCACCCGCACAGCCCACCGTATGTGGAGCTTCACTCCCGACGGCAATAACTTCCTCAACATCTCGGGCAACAATGAGATAGCCGGCAACTGGGCCGGTATCCTTGTGGGAGACACATTCTATCAAGGTCGCACCGTCAAGGATAACGATGGTAACACTGAATGTTACATTGATGCATACAACGCCGAGACATGGGTCCGCACTTCCACCGTAAAAGTACCGGTAACCTCACTGCCGGTGGCTCTTGCCTACGACAACGGCTCCGTATATGGTTGCTTCAACAACGGCACCGGCGGATATATGTTCGGCAGAATGGCACTAAATGCCACCGCCGGTTACCCCGTAACCCGAATTGTCGACAACTGTATGTTCCATACGATGGTAATCGACGAAAACAACAAGCTCTGGGCACTTGACTTCAATGGTGCTTTATATCAGGTCGACAAGACAACGGGCAGCAAAACCCTCATAAGCAATACCGACATCGCTACTCCCTATATATCCTCGGGCTGCTACGACAAGGACACACGAGCCATATACTGGAATGTAATGACCGAGGAAGGCGCCAGCTCTATCTACCGCGTTTCCCTCCCCAGCGGTTATGTAACCAAGATGGGCACGCTGAGCGGAAACGACGAGATAATAGGCATGCACATTCCTGAAACGGTAAGCGACGGAGTGCCCGGACAGGCTACCGACTTAGCTGCTCATTTCGCCAACGGCGCGCTGAGCGGCACTGTCAGCTTCAAAGTGCCTACCACAACAAAAGGCGGACAAACCGGTGCCGGCGCGCTCACTTACCGCGTACTGGCCAACGGCAAGCAGGTGGCCAACGGCACCACAGCATACGGAGCTGAAGTAACTACTGAGACAATCGTTCTCCCCTCAGCCGGAAATTATACCTTCTCCGTAATACTGACCAATGCCGAGGGCGACAGCCAGTCGGCCGATATTACACTTTTCATAGGTAAGGACACGCCCAAGTCGCCGACTGTTAATGCCGTATACGGCAACGGCAAGTTCACCGTAAGCTGGAACCCCGTCAGCGAATCTGTAAACGGCGGCTATATCAATCCCTCCGAGGTTACCTATACCGTAACACGCTTCCCCGGCGAGGTCACTGTCGCCTCAAATATCACCGAAACAACGTTTTACGACGCTGTAAGCATCCCCGAAAAGTACTGCGTATATTATTATACCGTAACAGCAGCCTACAACGGCAATGTTTCGGCTCCCGGCGAATCGAACCATGTCAGCCTAAACGAGAATACAACCCCTTGGAGCACCGATTTCAGCACTCAGGATGACTTCGACCTCTTCACCGTGATTGACGCAAACAAAGATGGCAACAAGTTTGAATACAAGCAATCTAACAAGTCGGCCTGCATTAAAGGCAACACTGCGGCAGATATGGATGACTGGCTGATTGCGCCGCCTCTCAAACTCAAGGCTTCGCAACTCTATAAATTTTCGACGTATGCATTTTCCGACGCTTTTACTTATGCTCCGGACATCATAGAGGTATACTACGGCAAGGAGCCTAAGGCAGAGGCGATGACAAAGGTAATAGTACCCCGCAGCAATATTTACTGGGGTACGGACTTCAGCGAATACTTCAAAGTGGATGAAGACGGCATATATTACATCGGAATCCACGGATGCAGCCCTGCATACGACACAAATGTTTTCATCGACAAAATCATGGTTGAGGAAGTGGACGGACGCACTCCCGGTACGGTAACCGACCTTAAGATTACCCTTGATCCGAAGAAACCGAAGTATGCAACCATTTCGGGCAAAGCTCCCGCAGTGAACGCTGCCGGTGGCGAACTTACAGCCATCGAGAGCGTAGTGGTGGAAAGGAATGGCAATAAGGTTGGTACAGCAAATATTTCTGCAGCCGGTGATGAGTTCTCCATGACTGTCAAGGTAGGTTCGGCCAACTATTATGAGTTTGATGTTTATGCGGTTAATACCTACGGACCCGGTCCAAAGGTTCAGATAGGAGAATATATAGGCCTCTTCGAGCCTACCGGTGTAGAGAACCTCAACATCAAGGAAACAGTGCCCGGCACGGTGGAGGTGAAATGGGAAGCACCCAAGACCGACATTCATGGCCACGTTATGTTACCTTCAAATGTTACATACTCGGTGTATAATGTCGCCACAGGTGATGTATTGGCCGAGAATCTGACCGACACTACCTACACTTGGAAAGTCAACGACGGCAAATCTCAGATTTTCGCCTCTGTTGCAGTTGTTGCCGCTACCACGGAGGGAAAATCGAACGCGGTGGTCAGCAATATGCTCCCCGTGGGACAGCCTCTGCTGCCCACATACATTGAGTCGTTTGACAACGGCGAGCCGAGCACCCCTGTTGGCGTTGAAGTTATCAGCGGGGAGAGCGCGAAATGGACGTTATGCCAAAACGGTCAGTTGCTCTCAGATGATGCCGACGGCACAGGCGGTTTCGTTGCCGCTCAGTTTGGTGCTCTTGATGACGAAGTGGCACTCTACACGGCAAAAGTGGATTTGAAAAATGCCATGAAGCCCACATTCTCGTTCGCTACTTATAATATTTTTAGCGATAGCCAAGGCTATGCAAACACCAACGAGGTGCGCATATTGCTGCAAAAAACAGGGGAAAGCGACGACACCTGGCATGAAGTGCTGAAAGGCACTGTAGATGAGCTTTGCAAATCCAATCGCAATGCCTGGGGAACCGTATCAGTCAATCTCGACGCCTTTAAGGGCAGTGTTGTGCGCCTGGCCATCAGGGTTGTGGCAAAGAGCTATTCTTACGTACCAATAGATGTTATCAAGGTACACGACAATGTAGACATAAACCTCACTGCCGCTAACTTTGCCGGACCCTCAAGCGCCAAGCGCGGCGAGAAGTTCGAACTCCGTCTCAGCGTTGCCAACAACGGCATAAATGCCATCTCCGGTAATGAGTACTCCGTTGAGCTTTATAAAAACGGTGGAGAAGAGCCGGTGATGACTCTCCCCGGCGTTGATTTGGCTTCAATGAAGTCCGCTTCCATAGCCCTGAACCAGACTTACAGCTTCAACGACCCCGACACTTGCCATTATCACGCTAAAGTGGTCTATGAAGCCGACCAGAAGCAGTCAGACAATGTCTCCTCACCGGTAACAGTATTGAGAACCATTACCAATCGCGAGGCGCCCGCAAATCTCACAGTTACTGCCATTGAGTCCGTTAACGGCGCCAGCCTGAAATGGGAGTCGGACCTCTTCTCTAAGAATGATTTCGACACCATAACCGATGATTTCGAGAGCTATCCGTCGTTTGCCAATTCCGGCGTTGGAGAGTGGACATTCATCGATGCTGACCAGGAACCCGTGGGAGGCTTCGATAACATTGAAATTCCTGGTATTCCCAAGAAGTCGTTGCAGTCCTTCTTCGTCTTCGATGCTTCACATGAAAACTTCAGTTCCAACAGCACTTTCAAAGCCCACAGCGGCAACAAGTATCTGGCAAGCCTCTATTGTCTGTCGGACGATGACGAGGATGACTGGCTTATCTCGCCGGAGCTGAGCGGCAAAGCTCAGACCATTCGCTTCTTTGCCAAGTCTTACAGCTCTAGCTATGCCGAAAGCTTTAACGTTTACTATTCCACAACGGGAAAGACAACAGACGACTTTAAAGCTCACAGAGTCAAGAGGGTAAGCAGTGTGCCCAAAGCCTGGACAGAATACACCGTCGATATTCCCGAAGGCGCCAAATACTTCGCCATCCGCAGCATGGCTTACGACAATTATATGCTGCAAATCGACGACATCACTTATGAACGCCGCATCGACAAGCCGGTTGGCTTCAATATCTATCGCGATGACGAGAAGGTAAACACCGCTCCGGTAACCGAGCTCTCCTATCTTGACCCCAATGTGAAAAAGGAGGCATATTACCGCGTAACGGCTGTATACGCCGACGGTTCAGAATCTGAACCCAGCAATGCCGCGTTATACAAACCTCTTGCCGTTGAGGGTATAACCACTGGTCTGAATATTACTTCCGGCAATGGCATCATCAATGTTGCAGGTGCAGAAGGAATTTCTGTTTCCATCTTCAACACCAATGCTCTGGTAGCCTATTCAGGCATCCCGCGTGATGTTTTGCGCGTGCGTGTCAATCCGGGCATCTGGTTCGTAAGAGTTGGTAAAGAAAAATTCCAACTGCTTGTAAAGTAAGCACTTTAACCCTTTTTCCCCAATATTACTTGTTCATGAGGGCGCTCCACTTATTCGGGGCGCCCTTTTACGTTACAAAAGCGCGGAAAAGAATGTGCCATAAAGGATAATCACTATCCTCTATGGCACGCTCTAAATATAGATTGGTGCTGAAGGGTTACTTAACCATGAGTTTGACCGACTTGCCGGTGCTGCGGACCAGGTAAATGCCCGGAGCCTCAACAGGTATGACGAGGCGGTGGGCAGGCTGACGCAGGGTCACTAAGAAGCCTTGGGCATTGTAGACATAGACTATGCCGTCGGTGGCATTATCCACCACGATATTGCGGCCGTCGGTACCTACGCGCAGGGCGTCGCCGGTGAGCGTAGAAAGGCTATTGGTGCCGTCAATCTTCAATACGTTGCTTGCGCCTGATTCGCCGCGGTCGAAGACCGACGTTACGGTGTAGTAGTTGTCGATTTTGGTATCGGCCGAGGCATCGGTGTATGTGCGGGCGTTGAGCAGAGCGCTGTTGAGCTTGATGCCGTTGCGATAGATGTTATATCCGCTGAGCTTCAGGTTCTGATAACGGCTGTCGGGCACCACATACTTGAAGTTGTCGACCAGCAGAGCTGTGCCGCCGTTGGTCATGGCGCGGATGGCGAAACGCTTGGCGCCGTAGGGGATATCGAGCGTAACGTTGAACCATGCATTCGGCACCTCAACAGAGTCAGTGAGAGCTATAAAATCATCGGGATTCGTGGAGCCTGTGGAGTAGTAAAGCTGTATCACCTCCAGGCCCTTTGAGGCAGAAGTTGAGCGACAGCTGATTTTGATTTCGCTGTTCAGACCGGTCAACTCGGGGCTGATGAGCCAGTCGTCCTTCTGTCCGTCAACGGCCAAAGAAATCAGGCAGGTAGCCGAGTTCTGGCCTTTGTATGACGAAGAGCTGATTTTCGGATCCGTCAAGGTTGAGTTGAAGGTGGCGAAGGCGAAGGGTTTCGTGCAGTTGGGGAAGGTATAGGTCTTGCTGCCAATCTTCAGGGGCAGCGGCGTCTTGCCGTCACGATCCACGGTGATGAACTTGCCAAGGTTGTCGCCCTCTACCTCAGAGCCTGTCTGTCCGATGCTGAAGGTGGGGAAATTCTCGAAGGTCTCCACGGTGTCCTTGTCGGCGATGCTCAGGTCGGCAGCGCCCCAGTCGAGGCTTACATTCGATTCACCTTTCACGCCTTTGAGGCTCATGATGCGCGGCAGATCAGGAATATTCACAACATAGCGTTGCTCAGCGGTGGTGTCGTTGTCATGGCGCATATCATCTTTCCAATCGATATAAGCCTTGTAGCCAAGCATCTTCGACATACCGTTGTTGATGTCGAGGTCGCAGGTAAATTCGCGAGTTTCGCCGGCATTGAGAGCCACTCCCGGAAGAGTTGTAACGAGAGAGCCGTCGCGAACCACGCTGAGAGTATAGCCCGAAGCCGGTTCAAGACCGATGTTGGTGACGGGCACCATGAGCTTGTAAGATTTGTCGGGAGTGAGGTCGTAGTCGAAGTTGAAACGACCTGCATAGAGATCCTTGCTCAGGACGTTGTCCACAGCAAAGTGGTCAACAATGTTCATGGTGAAGTTTTCGCAGCGCTGGCGGAAGCATACCTGGATGACTTGCCCTTATACTCTTCGAGCGAGGCCGAGAAGCGTTTCCAGCCATATTTGTCGGCGTCCAGTTCCACAGTCTTTATCACCTTCCAGCCGGCTTCGTAACCGGTTTCATTCACCATCAGGTCAATGGGGTTATGACAGCCGGGTGAGCAATAGCCCCAAATCGACATCTCGGGATGTTCGCCGGTGATTTTAATCTTCAGCGAACGGTGAGCGCCCCAGAACTCATCGGAATAGGAACCTACACGGAAGCCAACCAGACCCCGGTCGCCGTTCTCGCTGTAGTCTTTCTTGTTCTGCGAATCGGTGGCCTGACCGTCTACCAGATAAGCATAAGTGGTGTTGCCGAACGAGGAGCGAATCCAGTTCTGCGTGGGAGCGACGCCGCTAAACGGCTCAATGAAAGGCATTTCCAACGGTTTGCCTACCGACAGGGGCGATATGCTTACGCCCTTCTTGGAGGCTCCTGCACTCGAAACGGTAATGATGCCGAAGTTGTACCAGTTGGCCAAATCTTCAGGTTCGCAGACCTTGTAAGTTATCGACGTCTCCTTGATGTTATCAATCAACACTTCGTTGTTCTTGGTGTTGACAAGGCGGTAAGTGGCCATGGAGGTGTCGAAGGGATGGTTGTCGGCATCCACCTCAGGAGCGGCCCAGCTGAGTTCCACATATCCGGGACGCGAAGGAATCTCATGACCCTTCAGCTCAGTCACCAGACCGGGGATGTTGACACCCACAAAGGTCTCGAGCATGGTCTCCTCGCCCTCGCCGGCATCGTTTTGCGAAATCAGATGATAGGTAAAGACACCTTTGGCGCTGACAGTGTCGCGCATATTCACCTCCTGGCCCGGTGTGAGGTTGGTAAGGGTCTTAATCAGAGAATCGCCCCTGAGGACCTTTACAGAGACCTTGCCGGTGAGCTGCTGATTTTGGAAACTTACGGTGGGAGCCTTGAAGCTGAGAGTGCCGCAGGGTGTCTTGCTGTCGTCGTTGCGGAATTTTATCTCGGTAACGGCTTTAGGAGCTGTGGCAGAGGTGCCTTCGCTGATGCCGAGGTTATAGAGATACATGAACTTGCTGCTCAGAGGCGACACGGCATGAAAGCCAAGGTTCCAGTTTCCGGTTGCCGTAGGAGTGAAGTAGGCCAGGAAGCGTTTGCCGTTGGCCACACGGGCAATGCCGAAAGCCATGGTGTCTGTGATGGCCACGCTCATGTCGGCGGGAGTCAGACCCATGCCGCCCATTATCTGCAGAAGCTCGTTGGAGGCGTCTGTATAGCTGCTTATGTCGTAAGTGATTTTATACACCTTGCCCAGCTCGGCGTGAAACCCCAGCGAGATAAGCCATTCGTTTTTGGGCATGTGCGAGTTCTCGTTGCAGAAGGCGCCATCCCACGACGACATCCAGTACCAAGTCTTGTAGTCGCCGTTCATATTGTAGACGCGGTAAGAGGAGGCTTCCTGCTGGTCTTTGAAATCGGTGTAATAGGGAAGGGTGAGATTGCCGAGCACCAGAGTGTCGGAATAACAGGGATGCGAAACTGTGCCGCCCTGTTTGGCGATGATGGTGTAGTAATAACCAACTGTCTTGCTGTGAGCCGGAATAGCTTCCTGCCATGCGGTGCCTTTCACGTCGGTAGCCACTTTGAGCGACGTCTTCTCGGCGGCGGTTGCGCCTGCGTCGAATTTGCCGGGATAGCGTATGATGTCGTAGGTCAGGTCTTCCGGTTTCCACTGGCCGCCATGCTCTGTGGTTGTGGGAGCCTCCCAGTTCAGCTTCAGGTTGGTGCCGTCGGATACCAGTGTGGCGTTGCCGGGTGCCGAGGCGCAGTCCTGGCCCATGTAATACTCCATGACGGTATAGGGCGAGGCGCCGGTGGTGTTGCTCACCGATACACGCACATTATAATACCAGTTCTTGGGGAAGGTGTAATCCGTGGAAGCTACAGCGCCCGCGGCTATCTTGCCGCTCTTTATGGTGTCGGCATCAACCACAATGGCATAGTTCATTTCACCCACCAGCGGCGAGCCGTCGAAGTTGGTTACGGGCGCCTTGAACGAGATTTTACCCTCTAATGCGGTGTTCTGCACGGGAGTCCATTTCAGCTCGGAGGGAGCGGCAGGAGCCTTCTCTAAAGCCAACGGACGGTTGGGGATGAACAGGCCGGTGAGAACGTCGCCCTGAGCTATATCCCATATATGGGTGGCGGCGGCGGTGTTCTTGTCGATGATGTAGAGAGAGGATTTGTGGTTGGCTGTGTAGGCGGCAAAATAGAGATTATTCGTCAGCGGGTCGATGAAGGCGCCCGAATAATCCACTTTGCCCAATTTGGTGTCGCCCACCTTGGTCAGCACTGAGTTGGAGATGCACTGACGCCAGAGAATGCCGTTCTCATCTATTGCGTAAAGCAGGCCGTCGGTATCCTGCGCTGTGGCATGAATGACACCGGCCTTGGATGCCGGATACACAAGCGCGTGGGGGACGTAACTGAAATCCAGACCCGGCACGTCGATGAAGCCGTTTCGCATGGTAGTCAAGGTGGAGTCGGAATCGAACTGTGCCACTACCCTGCCGCGCAGATAGTCGTAATTGCCGAACTTGTACATGTAGCGGTGCGGCACTTTCTGCTTCGTTGTCTGCAGACTCCAGTCGGAGATGCGGTAGAGGTGCACATTCACCACCGAGCCAATCAGAGTGTATTTGGCGTAGTCGTTGATGATGTAGTAGCCGCCATCCTAGGGTGTGTAGATGGCGCCCGGATACATGTTGGAGATGAGGGGTATGTCGACCACCTTGGTGCGGTTGCAGTCGGCACTGTTGAGGGTGTAGCGGAAGATACCGGGCTCGCGGAGATTGGGAGTCCAGCCGTCAGAGTTCATCACCGCCGCATAGAGATACAGCGGCGCCTCGCCGGCACGGAAAGTAGCCTGACGCACGTTGGGGTTGCGTTGCGTCGTTCCCTTAGTGTCCTTGGCAGCCTTGCTCAGGGATGTGTTTTGGAATGAGCCTTCGCCTTGCTGTTGCATTTTCGGCGAAATGGCACTTGCCCCCGCCCACGCCGCAGCGGCGATGGAGACTCCACAAAACACGGATAGTGAGAGTCGGAGAAATGGTTTCATCATTTATGATTTAGATTAATAAAAAAAGTATCGGTAACAAGTTGGATTTGCAGAATTATCCGGTTGCTACTCGCAAAGTTAAAATGAATTCCAACCTGACAGATGTATGTTAATCGGAGTAAGATGTCAGAAAAGAGAATTATATGTACAGATTTCGGAATATCATTCCCAATATCTTTCAAATTCCGGCGGCATAGTTTGCTCTTTCATGCCGCTCTTATTGCGCATTCAGGATTTTTCGCGGGCGCCCTGATTGGAGGCGGCTACTCTATATTCGCGCACGGTGAGACCTGTAATTTTTCGGAAATTAGTGGTAAAGGTAGTTCGCGAGCCATATCCCACACTCTGCCCTATTCCCTCAGCCGAATAATTGGCATATTCCGGAGAGTCAAAGCGTCGGCAAGCCTCAGTGATGCGGCGGCGGTTAACGAGCGTGGGGAAGGTGCAGCCGCAATGACGGCGAATGACCTGCGAAAGAGTCTTGGGATGCCGTCCAATCATCCTGGCGAAAGTGGTCAGGGTGAAGTCGGGGCGGAACACAGCGTCCGAAGCCATTACCCTGTCGATGTCAGCGGCAATGGCAGCTAACGTCTCTGCCGACATGGCCGAGGCCTCATTCTCCTCCCCTTCCTGCTCGGAGACAGCTTCGCCAATGCCGTTTTCCTCGCTGATGTCGGTGTCTTCCTCCTCAGGCAATACCTCTTTAGCGCCCTCGGAAGGTTGGCCGGCCAACAGACGCATACGGTCGAGCAGATAGAGCGACCGACGCCGTATCTCGCGGTTTTTGCGGCGAAGCAATATCACAAACACCGCCATGACAATGAGGAGCACCGCCAGGATGATGCAGGTGTACAACACCGTGCGTTCGCGATACTCAGCCGCTATTACACGGCGCTCCATGGCGCGCTGCTGACGGATGTTGCTCAGCTGCATCACATCGTCAATTATCAGATAAGCCTGCAGCGAGTCCTTCAACTCGCTAATATGCTCCTTGACGGCCTTTGCTGAGGCTTCCTCGCCCAAATTGCGGTAGATGGATTCCTGCGCATTGAGGGCGCTAATGCGCATGTCGCGCAGATCGTGAAGATACGAAATGCGCAGCGCTCCGTCGGCCTTTTTCAGAGCCTCGGCATAACGGCCGGTGAGCTCAAGCCTTGCCGCCATGTCTATATAGAGACCCGCACGGATACGGTCATATCCCTTTTTCGGAATGAGTTTCTCGGCCTGAGTGTAATACCCAAGCGCCTCGCCGGGAGAGGCGGCGCGCAATGCCTTCAGCAGAAGCAGCGAATAGGCGTAATGCCAGTCGTTGCTGGTAGCTGCCAGATGCTCCATTTTCTTCTCTTCGGCAGCCATGCTTTTGAAGTCGTTGAGCACATAACAGCAGTTCATCAGATTGCCGAACGCACAGTATATGGCCACATCATCGTTGGCCTGCAGCGCCTCGTTGAAAGCATCGCGATTATAAGGGACTGCCATCTGAAGAAACGACTGTTTGCCGGTTTGCGAGCCAAGCACTATATAGAAATCGCCGTAATAGAGATTCAGCCGAATTTTCGGCAACTTATTCTTGTTCACAATCTCCTCGGCCAAGAGCAAATCATCGAAGGCGCTGCGGTAATCGCTCATCAGAATATTGCATTCCAGAGTGCCGTAAATGCCGTCGAGACCCTGAATCTTCTCGTCGAGGGTTGAAGCCGAAGGGTAACGCGAAGCCACCGTCTTGTAGCACTGATAAGCGCTGTCGTAATCATTCATGTGCATGAGGTTGCCGCCGCGCCGCAGCAATTCTTCACTCGAGACATTGCGCAACGCTTCGCCGGATGCAAAATAAGACATCAGGAATGGCAACAAAAAGGCGACAATAAGACGCCCCGACAGGGTCAAGCTTCGCATAATTAAGATGCAGAGTTAATCAATTCTCCCCGTTTAAACAAACACCCTTTTTATTGCTCCTTCCGGGCAACAATATCATCTCAAGCACCTGAAAAGAGCCGGCCAAAGAGATGCGAAAGCCCGGCAACAGCGGAATGTGTTGCCGGACTTTGTTTATGCTAATTCCCTGTAAGGGAGGGGTTTAGCGAATTGTGTGAGGATATGCTTCGAGAGCGGCACGGAGAGCGTCGAGAGCGCCCTGCAGGTCTTCGAGTTTGAGCACGTAAGCCATACGCACCTGGTTGAGAGGTTTGTCGGCGATGGTGTAGAAACCGGCAGCGGGAGCCATGAAGACGGTTGTGCCGTTATAGCTGAACTCGCTCAGACACCACTTGCAGAACTCTTCGGCGTCGGGCACGGGAAGCGAAACTACAGTGTAGAAGGCGCCCATGGGCAGCGGCGAATAAACGCCGGGTATCTCGTTAAGGCCGTTAACCAGGAAGTCGCGGCGGCGCAGATACTCTTCGCGGCTCTCAGTGAGATAGCTCTGCGGAGCGTCGATGCTGGCGGTTGCCACTATCTGACCCAACAACGGGGGCGAGAGACGAGCCTGGCAGAGTTTCATAACCGTGGCACGGAGCTTCTCGTTGCGGGTGGCGATGTTGCCGATGCGGATGCCACATTCGTCGTAACGCTTGGAAACGGAGTCAATGACAACGGCGTTCTGCTCCAGGCCTTCAAGTTGCAAAGCGCTGACCACGGGGGTGTCGCCATAGTTGAATTCGCGATAAACCTCGTCGCTGAAGAGATAGAGGTCGTGCTTGAGCACTATTTCGCGTATCTGGTTGAGCTCCTGACGGGTGTAAACGGTGCCTGTGGGGTTATTGGGGTTGCAGATGAGGATAGCTTTGGTGCGCGGGGTGATGCGTTTTTCAAACTCCTCGGCCGAAGGCAGTGCGAAACCGTTTTTGATGCTGCACGGAATGCCCACTATGTTGGCGCCGGCAATGCGGCAGAAGGTAACGTAGTTGGCGTATGCCGGTTCGGGAAGGATTACCTCGTCGCCGGGGTTGAGTGTTGAGAGGAAAGCCAGAAGCACAGCTTCCGAACCGCCAGCGGTGACGATGATTTCGTCGGGACGGAGGTTTATGTTGTAACGGCTGTAATACTCGGCGAGCTTCTCGCGCAGTTCGGGCAGACCGTCGGAGGGAGAGTATTCAAGCACTTTGCGGTCGATGTGCTTCAGGGCATCAAGGCCAACTTGCGGAGTAGGCAGGTCGGGCTGGCCGATGTTGAGGCCATAGACTTTGATACCGCGCTTGCGGGCTGCGTTGGCCAGGGGCGCAAGCTTACGTATGGGCGACGAGGGTATGGTTTCGCCGCGCTGTGAAATGGTAGGCATCAGTATTTGGTATTAGTTGGGTTAGCCTGATGAGGCGTATGGGTCTTAACAGGGCTGAACAAGCCCCGCAAAGGCCGATATGCCTTGATGGTTTTATTTCTTCTTGTTGTAACGGGCGTTCAGACCCTCTACAATCTCGTCGGTGATGTCGAGATTCGGGTTGATGTAGAGGGTGGCATTCTTAAAGAAGATGGCGTCGTAAGTATGAGTGGTCATGTAGACGTCGATGTAATTCTTGATTGAGTCCATGACCTCCTTTTCGGCGGCCTGCTGCTGACGCATGGCGTTCTGGGCAGCCACATTCATATCGCGCTCAGCGTTAGCCTGCATGCCGGCCAGAGTCTTCTGGTCCTGATTGAAGCTGGCTTCCGACAGATAACCGCCGCTCTTGTATTTGCTCTCCATTTTCTGGCCGAAACTCTGGATGTTGTTCTGATGCTGACGTTCTTTTGTCTGCAGGGAGTTTTGCAGCCTGAGCATTTGCTCGTTGTAATCTTTTGAGAGGTTATACTTCTCAAGAATGGTGTCAATATCCACATAGCGGTAGTTGGGCAGGTTAGAGGCGCCTGCTTTTTTATCGACCTTTGCGGAGGCTGACTTGGAGGTATTTTTAGAAGCGTCGCCGCTGCAGGCGGTGGTGCCGAAGATTGAAATGGCTGCTAATGCCACCAGAAGAATGGGTAGAGTACGTTTCATTTACGGTTGTTTTTGAAAGGCCACCGCGCAAGTGGGAGCGGATAGCGCCGCAAAATTACACAAATTTTTTTATATCGCGCCGCCGCAAACTTTAAAAATTGCTAATTTGCGATTACAGGGCCATATTTGCCTATGTCGGGAATATTTTTTAAATTTGCAATCGAAACCCGCAGCAGGGCCGGAGCCGCAAACAAAGTCCCGGCCGGGTGCGGGTCCTTAAAATCGCAACAACACTCAAACTTATACTTACAATGGAAGTAAAAGACCTCAAGCCGGCACTGATTTGGCAGTGTTTCGACGCCATCACAAAAGTGCCTCGTCCTTCGACCCATGAAGAACAGATACGCAAATTCCTGCTTGACTTCGCCGCCAAGCACAACATAGAAGCCCGTACGGACGCCGTGGGCAATGTGGCAATGACCAAGGGTGCCACTCCCGGTTTCGAGAATGCTCCCACAGTGATTCTTCAGGCTCACATGGACATGGTGGCCGAGAAGAACAACGACGTTGAGCACGACTTCATGAAAGACCCCATCAAGACTTACATTGACGGCGACTGGGTACGCGCCCGCGGCACCACTCTCGGCGCCGACAACGGCATAGGCATGGCCGCTGCGCTGGCTGTGCTGCTCGACAACACTCTGGAACACGGTCCCATTGAATGTCTGTTTACGGTGAATGAGGAAATAGGTCTGGAAGGCGCTCAGAACTTAGGCAAAGACCTGGTGAAAGGCACCATCCTTATCAACCTCGACAGCGAGGACGACGGCGAGATATTCGTAGGCTGCGCCGGCGGCATCGACACCACGGCAATCTTCACTTACACCCGTTCGCTGACGCCGGAGAATTTCCACTATATGCGCGTAAGCGTCAAGGGTCTTTTAGGCGGCCACTCAGGCTCCGACATCAATGCCGGACGCGCCAACGCCAACAAGGTGATAGCACGCTTCATCTGGGAATGTTCGCAGAAATGGCCGGTGGCCGTATGCGAGTTCGACGGCGGCAACCTGCGCAACGCCATAGCCCGCGAGGCTCACGCCGTATTCGGCTTACACAATGACCATCTGGAGGAGATGCGCAATGACCTGCAGAAATATGCAGACGCCATCCGCGCTGAATATAAAGGTGTTGAGCCGGGCATGGAGTTCAACATCGAGAAGGTGGAACGTCCGGAATACTGCATCGACTCAGCTACGGGTCTGGCCCTGGTTCGCTCCATCTATTCGGCTCCTCACGGCGTATATGCCATGAGCCACGACCTGGAGGGCCTGGTGGAGACATCGACCAACCTTGCCGCCGTGAAGATGATTGGCGACAATCAGATAAAGATAACCTCTCTGCAGCGTTCAAGCGTAGAGAGCCGCAAGGAAGACATCGCCGGCCAGGTATACGCTCACTTCCAGCTTGCAGGCGCCAAAATAGAGCAGGGCAACAGTTATCCGGGCTGGACACCCAACATGGACAGCCGCATCATGAAGCTGTCGGCCGACGCCTACGAGGAGCTGTTCGGCGTACGTCCGGCCATCAAGGCTATCCACGCCGGTCTGGAATGCGGACTCTTCCTCAACACTCTTCCGGGTCTCGACATGGTAAGCTTCGGTCCCACAATGACTGGCGTTCACTCACCCGACGAGGCTCTGAACATACCCACCGTTGACAAGTTCTGGAAACATCTCACACTAACTCTTAAGAAAGTAGCAGAATCATGAATACCGGCCGTTATGCGTCGGCGGTAGCCATCATCATGCTTGCCGGCGCCACCTTTGCCGCGTGTTTTCCCTCGGGGAACGAGCGCGGAACGGCGGAGCCGGAAGGCACAGCCGCCGACAGCATAGCAGCCCAAGCAGGCGACGACAGCTCATATCATCAGGTACGCATAGACAGCATACTGCCGCCTGAGGATGCCGCCACCCGCTATACTACCCTTACGGACGAAGACTTCAGGCGCGTGGCCAACGAGCTGCAGGTTGAAGTGCCGGCCATCAAGGCTGTGGTCCTCATAGAAGCCGGGAAGCACATGGAAGGCTTCTGGGGACCGGGCCTGCCGGTGGTGAACTGCGACCGCAGTCTGTGGTCGTCGGTAGCCAAGAAGGTGAAAAGCCGTGCAAAAGCGCCGGCGTCAACGCAAGTGCCGCAGGGGCTGAAGCATGCCTATGCCCGCAAAGCCTGGCGCAAACTCATCAACGCCCGCAAAATCTGTATTGAACAGGCTGACCTGTGTACCTTCTGGGGAATGTTTCAGATTGGCGGTTTCAATTACCGGCTCTGCGGCTGCGCCACGATACAGGAGTTTGTGGAGCTAATGAGTTACTCGGAGCTGGAACAGCTTGAACTCTTTGCGGCCATGATAACCAACACGGGTCAGGTGAAATATCTAAGGGCCAAAAACTGGGCCGGTTTTGCGCGGGCCTACAACGGTCCGGGATATGCACGCCGGGGTTATCACACGCGCATGGCAGCCGCCTACAAACGTCTCAAGGGGAATTAAGATTCCAAAATTACTGATAAAAAAATTAGACCCTCCTCCTTCAACAAACCTGATATGAAAATTACAGATCTCGATCCGAAGCTTGTGTGGCAATGCTTCGATGAAATAACCAAAGTGCCGCGTCCGACTCACCATCTCGACAAGATGCGCGAGTTTCTGACCGGCTGGGCCGACCGCCATAACATTCCCTGCAAAACCGACGAGGTGGGCAATGTGGTAATGACCAAGGCCGCCACTCCGGGCCACGAGAATGCTCCCCGCATAATTCTGCAGGGACACCAGGACATGGTGGCCGAGAAGAATGCCGACAAGAAGCATGACTTCCTCAATGACCCCATCACCACTATCGTTGACGGGGAATGGGTACACGCCGACGGCACTACTTTAGGAGCAGACAATGGCCTTGGCTGCGCCACGGCTATGGCCGTGTTGCTCGACGATACCATTGAGCATGGTCCGCTGGAGTGTCTGTTTACAGTAGACGAAGAGCAGGGTCTGATAGGCGCCAACGGCCTGCATCCCGGCTTTGTGAACGGCGACATTCTGCTGAACCTCGACAGCGAGGAACACGGACAGCTTGTAATAGGCTGCGCCGGCGGTCAGGTGGTTATCGCCTCCATGGAATATGAGACGGAAGATCCCAACCCCGGTTATGAGTATTTCCGTGTGAAGATAGAACGCCTCAACGGCGGCCATTCGGGCATGGAAATAGGTCTTGGCCGCGCCAACGCCAACCAGCAGCTGGCCCGCTTCCTGTGGATGACGTCGGAGAGTATGGGCATGGACCTGGCGGAGATAGAAGGCGGCGGCCTGGCAAATGCCATTCCGCGCGAGGCAAATGCCTTGATTGGCGTTCCGGCAAAGCATGCCGACGAACTGGTGAAAAACGCACAAGTCTTCAACGATATGCTGCATGCCGAATTCGCCCTTACAGAAAGCCCGAACTTCAGCTTCAGCATTGAAAAGGCACCGAAGCCTGAGCGTGTCATAGCCGCCTTCCAGGCCAACGACCTGTTCTCGGCAGTGTTCGCCACTCCCAACGGAGTGCAGAGCATGAGCGCCGTGGTAGAGGGGCTCATCGAGACGTCGTGCAACCTGGCCAGCGTGAAGATGAAGCCCGAAAACCGCATAGAGATTACCGTGCACACGCGCTCGGCCGTAGACAGCCGCCGCGACGAGATATGCAACCGCATCAAAGCGCTTTATCAGCTCATTGGCTGCGACGTTATCTTCAGCGACGCTTATGTGGGCTGGGCTCCCAACAAAGACAGCAAGGTGCTGAAAATAGCCGAGCAAAGCTTCAAGGACCTGTTTGGTCGCGAACCGCGTGTGGAGGCTCTTCACGCCGGTCTGGAATGTGGCCTCTTCCTGGAGAAGATGCCGAATCTCGACATGATTTCCTTCGGTCCCACGCTGAAAGACATCCACTCGCCCAACGAGAAGGCCAATATTGAGAGTGTGAAGGAATTCTGGCAGTTCCTGCGCGAGATTCTGAAACGCCTGGCCTGACAAGAAAGTCTGTTGCAGGACAAAATAATTTTTAAGCGTCTGTGAACCTTTTCCCCTTCACAGATGTTGATAATACCGGAGTCTGATAAAGGAGCAATCCCATGCGTCAGGCTCCGGCACATCATACTAATGTCTAAACTGTAGAAAAAAAATGATTAAGAAAGCTTTTTTTGCAAGCGCAGTTTGCGCACTGTGTTTCCTCGCTTCATGCGGCAACAAGAATCAGGAACAGACCACTCCTGCTGAAGAGGTAGTAGGCGAAGAGGTAACCACAGAGGTTCAGGACGGCGACACCCTTGAGGTAGCCACCGGCGAAGTAGAACAGGCTGTTCCGGCCAGCGCAGGCCAGGAAGTGGAAAAAGCTGCCGCAGGCACAGAGAATCAGGTTCAGGAACCTGCAACTAAAGCTGCTCCCGTAAAATAATACAGCATTAACCCCACAAAGAGTTGTCTGTCATAAATCATAGCAGGCAACTTTTTTATATAATAAACCCCTTACTTTCAGCGTTAAAAGTTAATAAGATTCACCACTTACATTGTCAGATGAGAATAAAATCAATACTTGCCATGAGCGCAGCAATGCTTATAGGCTCTGTGGGTCATGTTGCGGCCCAAAGCAACTATGACAAGCAATTCGTAAACTATCCCACCTACAGCGGCGAGGACCTGGAGCTGATGGTGGATGCCACGGGCACCCACTGGCGTCTGTGGAGCCCGAAGGCCGAGGCAGCCCAGGTGCTTCTCTATGCCAACGGGGCCAACGGCACTCCCCTCGACACCCTCAACATGCATTTCCATGCCGACAACGGTACATGGACAGCCTCTGTGCCGCGTCAGCTCTACGGCAGCTTCTACACCTTCCGCATAAAAGACCAAGGGCGCTGGCTCGACGAGACTCCCGGCGTATGGGCGAAAGCGGTTGGCGTGAACGGCAATCGCGCCGCTATAATAGATATGGCAGCCACCAATCCTCAGGGCTGGGAAAACGACAAAGGTCCGAAGGTGAAAAACATCACCGACGCGGTAATCTATGAGGCTCACCACCGCGACCTGAGCCTTCATCCTAATTCAGGCATTGCCAACAAGGGCAAGTTCCTGGCTCTCACCGAGCCGGGCACACATAATAAATATGGTGCCTCAACGGGCATTGACCACCTCAAGGACCTTGGCATAACGCACATACACATTCTGCCCAGCTACGACTTCAATTCTGTGGATGAGGCAAATCTGCCGGCAAACACATACAACTGGGGCTACGACCCGTTGAACTATAACGCTCCTGAAGGGTCATACTCCACTAATCCGTCGGACCCTGCCACGCGCATCCGCGAATTCAAGGAGATGGTACAGAGCCTGCACAACAACGGCATAGGCGTTGTCATGGACGTAGTGTACAACCATACGGCTCAGAACGATGAAAGCAACTTTGAGCTGACGGCTCCCGGCTATTATCACCGCCATTGGGACAACGGCAAATATTCCGACGCCAGCGGCTGCGGCAATGAAACAGCCTCCGAGCGCAAGCAGATGAGCGACTACATTGTCAACTCTGTTGCCTACTGGGCAAAAGAATATCATATTGACGGCTTCCGCTTTGACCTGATGGCCATTCACGACACGGAGACGATGAACCGCGTTGCCGACACTCTGAAAGCCATCAACCCCAACATCATCATCTACGGTGAAGGCTGGACGGCAGGCGACTCACCTCTTGCCCCCGAACGCAGAGCCCTTAAAGAGAATGTGAGCAAAATGGAGGGCGTGGCTGTGTTCAGCGATGACATCCGCGACGCTGTAAAGGGTCATTATTCGTCGGCTTCCGACCCGGGCTTCGCATCGGGCAAACCGGGTAATGAGGAAACGGTGAAGATAGGCATCGTGGCCGCCACCGCACACCCGCAGGTGGATTATTCCAAGGGTCAGAATTCAAAATTCGCCTACGCTAAATCGCCTGAGATGATTATCAACTATGTGAGCTGCCACGACGATATGTGCCTCACCGACAAGCTGCGCAAATCAATGCCTGAGGCAAATGATTCCGTACGTCAGCGCGTGGCACGTCTGGCACAGACCATCATCTTCACCTCGCAGGGCACCCCGTTCATCTTTGCCGGCGAAGAGGTGTTCCGCGACAAGAAGGGCCACCACAACACATTCAATATGCCTGA
The DNA here is from genome assembly GCA_000437495.1 of Prevotella sp. CAG:485. Lineage (GTDB taxonomy): Bacteria > Bacteroidota > Bacteroidia > Bacteroidales > Muribaculaceae > Lepagella. The sequence continues at coordinate 6,322 of FR897811.1, read as the reverse complement.
CTCGCTAAACGCCATCGACTGGAACCTCAAGACTCTCAACGGTAGCCAGTATGACTATTACCGCAATCTGATAGCGCTTCGCAAAGCACATCCGGCTTTCCGTATGACTACAGCAGAAGACATTGCCCGTCATCTGCGTTTCGACAAGATTGACTCGGCCAAACAGCCCAATCTTATCTCCTACTCGCTCATAGACAACGCCGGCGGCGATGAGTGGAAAGAGATAAAAGTGATTTTCAACGGCTCAGACCATGCCCAGACCGTAAAAGTGCCGAAAGGCAACTGGAAGATAGTGGCAGAAGACGGCCGCATCTCGCCCACCGGCGACCTTGGCGTCACCAAAGGAGGCAAGCTCACCGCCGCGCCGTATTCAGCGCTGATTCTGGCCCGCTAAACCTAAACAAAGCATATAAAAGCTGCGTCATTTACCCGGCGCAGCTTTTTTCTGTTTTCATAAGAAAGTCATCTTCTGTCATTACCCGTGCATTTCGCCATGCACTTGGCTGTGAAATCGACTATACCCCTCCTCAATAATTATGTAACTCACTCGATTACAACTATTTTCTCAGCCACTATCTTGACCCAATCTCCATCTGTTTCCATCACAATACAGTCTCCATAATCACACCAACGTGCAACATAAAACTTAATGCTATAAAAGAAGGAACTTCTGATGTCAGGCACATTGATTTCTATTCCGTGAACCCTCACAAATTTCAGAATAGTTTCAACTTCTCCATCAATGCTAAACGACAATAAAACATCAGATGCAAGACCATCGTCAGAAAGCTGATATGTCAGTAACGATAGGACGCTGTCGTGAAAAGCGCTTAAACTATAATTCTCGTCAAGCCTTTCAAAACCATCGATAAATGGCTCACATTCGATTGCCAACCGACGGTTTTGACTATCTTGAATCTCCATGGCCTACACTCTTATCTTTTTTGTGAATCAGCGGACGGTGATTTTGAGGGAGGAGGCGGCAATGCGGACTATATATATGCCTTGCGGCAGACGGATGGTTGCTTCATCCGTTTCAGGCACGCCTCTGTAACAGGTGATGCCGGATGCGCTAATTACCGACACGCTTCGGCCGGCCGCGCCACGGATGGTGATAAACCCTTGGCCGCCTTCTACCGCGATTCCGTCAAGAATCTCGGCAACGCTGTTTTGGATGGAGAGCGGGTTGGAAGGACCCGATTCCGCGCCGTCATTATACAGCGCCGTTACGCAATAGTCATGCTTGCCTTCCGGGCAGCTATGGTCAACAAAGGCAGGAGCAGGCACATAGCCGTGCTCAACCCTCTTACTGTCGCGATAGACATAATAGCCCTCGACCGTCATGGGCGCCACTTTGTAAGAGAAATCATCGAGCATGAGCATAGAGCCTCTGTTGCCTTTGTTTCTGACAGCGAAATAACGGGTCCCCGCCGGCACGTCAAAGCTGTAAGCGGTCCAGTCGGCAGGCACCTCAGCCACCTCTTTCACAGCCACAAAAGAGCTCGGCTCCTTGGTGGTAAGAGAGTAGAGCATTTCAATGTTTTCGGGATTTGACTCCAAATAGCTTTTGGCAAAGAACTGCACAGTCTGGGCCGAACCGTCGAGCAACGGCGAAATCAGCCAGTCGTTGGCGTGGTCGCCATTGTTAGGCGCCATCGACCCCAAGAATTGGTCGCCGCTATGAGCCTTGAACGTGGTAAAATCCCTGTTTATGCCGAAATATCCGTTTTTGATTACCATAAACGCACGCTTGCTCATCATGGGGCTTCCCTCAATGTCCAGCTTGAAATATCCCAACAAGGAGGGTATCAAAAATGTGCCAATGCCCTGCTTGTCGACATCGGTAAAAGTCCAGTCGCCCACATCGTTGTAAGCCCACGCATCATAGCTTTCAAAATCTTCCGTTCCGTTGCTGCCGGAGTATCCGGAATTAATCACCGGAGTGGTCCAGTTGAGAGCGACGGTGTTATCAGCACACACACCCTCAAGCTGCCATGGCTTAGGTTTATTGCTGAAGCGGCGTGAAACGGTTACTTTTGCCGACTTGTTATCGGCCTGATAGCTGTCTGCCTCGCAATTCACCGTGGCATAATAAGAGTGTTGGCGGTCGTTGTCGCCGATGCCCAACGAATCGCAGGCTATGATATTGACATACGCGTCCGGCAAAAGGTCTTTGCCCGTAATCACCTTGAAAGGCTCGGCTTCATCATCCCTGTAAAAGTCCACTTTGAAATCTGACACCTTCTTCTCTCCGTGATTCTCTATTCTGGCCTCAATATCGAAGCTCTGATGGCATTTTACCTTATCGGGAGCCTTCAGAGAGAAAGCGCATAAGTCGTAATCCACCTTGTCAGCCACAGAGATTTTGTCAACCAAAGAAGCGTTGAAGGTAACACCTGTGCAACCCATTTTCAGCTCAATAATCTTGTCCTTGAAAGGTGTCAAATCAGCCTTTACACAATTCCACGCATTAGGCACCGAACTGCTGCCGCCACAGAGGTCATAAACAGTGCCGGAGAGCAAAGGTTTCCACTCTACGCTGCCATATTCACGCGCCATTACAGCAAACGGATTCAAATCATGCACCCGGCTGCCGGCCTCACCCGACTGCATATTGTAAAGATAAAATGACAATCCGGGCGCTTTTGCTCCTCGCAAATCAATTTTACCGCTGAAAAACTCATTCTTTTCGTTTTCGTACAATTCACAGGCCATGTAGCCGTTGTCATCGTCGGATGCTTCTATGCCGAAGGAATTATCCTTTGGCGACCAATCGCCGGAAAAAAGTGTGGCAGCGCGTCCGTTGCCAAACGATTCCCTGTATGGCAGCTTATAAGGTTTACCCGACAGCGTCTTCAACTTTGCCGGCTCAGACTTTCCGTATAAATTGACGGCCGAGACCTCAATAGTAATATATTGCGGCCGACTTTCCACCCGGAAAGCGAAACTGGTATCGCCCTGTGCAGGCTGAACAGGGTAGGATATGCTGCTGTTGCTGCTGTAACTGTATGACAGGTCATATCTGATTTTCCGGGGGTCCAACGGCTTACCGCCAACGGTCTTCGTCGGCGCTGTCCAGGACACCTTCATGATGCCGTTGACATCTTCATACGCCTTCAAATTCGTAACCGGCTGAGGCTTGGCCTCAGGGTCATTTACGTTAAACGTAATGTCTCGCCATTTTCCCGGACCGTTGGAGTTTTCGCACACCACAAACCATCTGTATTCCGTTTCATTTCCCGACAACTGGTGACTTATCGAAAACTCTTCACCCGGCGCCATGTTCCATAATTTTTCCACAACAGTGCCGGATTGCATAATCTTAATGCAGCTTATGCCACCCACCGGGTTACCGTTAATATCTTTCAGCGGAGCTTTGCCCCTGATTACAAAATTCAATGCGCTGACGCTGTCAATTTCCGCTGTTAAGTCAGTAACTGCGTCAGGCACATTCCCCAACGGAGCAGAGACCTTAAAATCGTCGACAATCAGATTAGTGCCACCCTTCTCCGTAACCGCATGGACTCCGAAGTGATAACCGCCCGTGTCAGGCGCTTTGAAGCTCCATGTATAGACCAACCCGCTGCTCGATTGCGAATAATGTGCGGGAGTGATTGTGAAATTCATGGCCTCGCTACGAGCCTCCCTGCCCATCATAATCTCATATCTTGACTTCGGAGTGTTGGCTTGGTTGAACGTGGATAACTTGATTGAAAAATTATAGGTCTTGTCTTTGATGAGAGCCACCGGCGGAGAAATCAGCCAGTCATCAGTCTGCACAGTCTTGCTTCCGGATATATACACACTTTTTGTGCTGCCGAGGAAATTGCCTATGTGCCAGGTAATTCCATCTTTGTTGCCGTCAATAACCACAAAAGCATCAATGGCTTCCAATGAGTCGAACGGCTCCTTATAAGGCGGTTGATAGCAGCCCAAAGGCACGATATTTGATTTACCGGGCGTTGAGCTCATATCGCCGTTATGCGCTATTACAGTGTAAAAATATCGTTTGTAGGTGTGGGGCGTATCGCAGGCATCGCTGAAAGAATTTCCCTTGAGGTTACGGCCAACCACGATGTTGTCGGGGAAGCGCGTCAGCGTGTACGTCAGAGCCTCGTTGTCGACGTATCCGTTGTGGATAGCAGCGGGGGTGCTCCAAGTTACATTGAACTTGCCGGAAGCATATTCCAGGTTCACGGTCGGCGCCAAAGGGGTGTCGTAACCAATGTACGCTGTCTTTCTTACACCCCTGCTTCTTCCGGTCTCGTTCTTCAGAGCCACTCCAATCGTGTACATGGCCGAAGAATCAAGTGTAAGGGGCGCCGTGACGCTGTTGCCGTAAGCACAAGAGCCGGTGGCCACAACCTTGCCGTTTACCGACAATTCATAAGTCAGCGGGCCGGAGGCTGCGGTATTGTCATTCAACACCGAGGGGCATTTGAAACTGACATTCCCCTGCAATTGGCCGCCGGTGAAATGTAGTGCCAAATCGCTTGCCTGAGCCGGCACTTTATCACCTTCCTGTCCCGGTATATAAAGACCCAATATCTGGTCATTCTGTTCGAATTTGCAAAGGGTTACAGCTTGACCGGTGCTTAGATTCAATTCCTGCAGCAAACCCTCTTTCGTTTCTCCGTCAATAAATGCTCGCAATAGCCTGCCTGATTTTCTGTCGAACACCATTGACTGAGAATATGGACTCGGTATGCAGATGGTGCCGCCAATTTCTTCCACCACTCCGTTGCTGACATTTATTCGGTATAGAATCTCATCAACGTCAACGAAATAGACATACCCTGAAGGAGAATAAGCACAGCTATAGGTGGATTTGTCAGTCTTGGCTATCAATGTCCAGGTCTGCGTCAGGGGGTTGAACTTGCCAAAATTTATATTAGGCGACTTGCCATAGAATCCGTAAATATGCCCTCCGTCGGCACAGAGCGTCAAGGGGTAGTTGTCCATAGCAACGTCATTCAGCGGCAACACAACCTCTTCCCATGTGTCGGCATCGAAGGCCACACAGGCTCCTTTGGGATAGCGTTCATAATAATCCGATGGATCATATTTCTGGTAATAGTTGTAATAAAGTCCGTCAGAATACACATTTTTGCCGGTAGTTGCAATGCTTTTTGGATGTACTCCAATAAATTTGCCGGCAGTATTAAACTTCCAAATACCCACATGGCGCAGTCCCGTAGGAGCCTCTGAGTATACCACATTGCCGTAGATAAACAGCGAAGTGTCTTGCTGTGAAAACGAAGCGGGGGCCGGCAAAGCTATCCTCTTCTCAGGAGCAGCGACAGAGGGTTTGGCTATCAGCTTTATCGGGTCTTTATTTACAGATACTTGCCCTTTGAGTGCTGCGCTGTCGGCAAATATGGTCAAATATGCAGAGTCAGAAGCAATGCCTGAGGCGCTCATATCGGCTGCAAGACAAATTCCTAACGCTACAAGGATAAACATCAAAAATGAATTAATACGTTTCATCAATATCAAGTTTTAATTGCTCAGTTTCAAAGTTACGAAAAATTTTCATATCATTTTAGCATTAATAAATTTTTTTCTTAGCTTTATTTTGGGAAAAGCTTTTTGCGGATAAAGGAATTATGATTAACTTTGTAGCCTGAAATAAAACAAGGCATTGACTGCCAAACAGATACATAAGCAATGATCAACGCTCAAGACATCAAAAACGGCACTTGCATCCGCATGGACGGCCGTCTCTATTTCTGCGTGGAATTTCTGCACGTAAAACCCGGCAAAGGCAACACTTTCATGCGTACCAAGCTCAAAGACGTTGTCGACGGCCGCGTCATCGAACGCCGCTTCAACATCGGTGAGAAACTGGAAGACGTACGCGTAGAGCGTCGCCCCTATCAGTATCTCTATGCCGAAGGCGACACCGACATCTTCATGAACAACGAGACGTTTGAGCAGATTCCCATCAGCAAAGAACTGGTTACCGGCTCTGCTTATATGAAAGAGGGCGACACAGTGGAAGTGGTAAGCGACGCCTCCACCGATACCATTCTCTATGCCGAAATGCCCATCAAGACTACGCTGAAAATCACCTACACCGAACCGGGTGTGAAAGGCGACACAGCCACCAATACTCTCAAACCGGCTACCGTAGAGACCGGCGCCACCGTACGCGTGCCTCTCTTCGTCAACACCGATGAATTCATTGAGGTAGACACTCGCGACGGCTCATATCTGGGTCGCGTAAAAGCCTGAGAATCAACCTTTTAGCGGATGCCGGATGCCTTTGTCAGCCCCGGCATCCGCAATTTTTCAACTAAGACCCCATTCAACAAAAAATGTT
>FR897810.1 GCA_000437495.1 Prevotella sp. CAG:485 | reverse complement strand
TGCCACGGAATTACGCCGCTGCCCCGAATAAAGGCGAAGGCTGTGAGTGCGATTAAGAACTCCCAAGCCGTTAAAAGCTCAAACAAACCTTCGCTTACCTATATTCCCTCGCTGTAAGAGCCTGATAAGAAGCAATGAAGCGCGAGGAGCCGGGATTGAATGAGAAGGGATTCCCTGATACGCTTATGCGCAAAAAAACAAAGGAAGCGAGGCAGACTTAACCACTTAGAGCCTTCTTAAATCGGCGTTGATGCAGCAAAGTTTCGCAAAAAAGAAACCACCAAGCAGAGAGTTGATGACGTTGCAGACTCATACCTAAACGAGATAACCGCAAATAGTTGGCATTCTACACGATGTTAAAAAGAAAAAAAGGAACTGATAGTTTCGAAGGGTTGATGCCTAATGCCTCTCCCACTACACCCGTAACGCCTTCGGACAATTTCAGTTTCAAACCTGCTGGCAAAGGTAATGCTTTGTCGGCAGAAAAACATGGGGATGGCGAAAAAAGTTCTGTTCAGGGCGAAAAGGGAGATGTAATGGATGTAACGAATGTTGCGGATGTAACGGATGTAATGGATGTGAAGGCGGCGACACGACTTGCAGAGAAATCGGAACAGGAGAATCATCATTTTCCGATGGAGGATGTGAAGGGATTGGTAGGAGCGCTAAACCGGCCTTGGGCAGTGTTCAACTATGGTAATAATGCCAAGAATGTGATAAAGCATTTAAGCTATGGCGGGAAACAGTTTTTTGTGGGAATACATTTGAATCAGCAGCACAATGGCAGTGAGGTATCCACCGTACGAGGTTTGTTCCCGAAAGACAATGCTGAGTGGCTAAACTGGAGAGCCCTGGGTAAAGCGATCTATCTGGACCATAAAAAAATCCAGGCCTTGATAGACAAACAGCGAATCAATCTCGCTGACGTTGAATATCTGAACCTGGAATCTGTGGCAAAGGTAATGCTTTGTCGGCGGTTATACAAGGGAACGGGAAAAAGTTCTGTTCAGGGCGAAAAAGGGGGGAGGTTACGGATGTTGCGGAGGTTACTGATATGAAGGATAAAGCGGATGTGAAGGCCGCGGAGGCGTTGTATGCCGCTAAGTGAGGATGCCGCACTCTACATGGACATCAACGTTGAACCCGCAACCGGACGGAACGGCAATAAGTCCAAACCGGCGATACGATTGCTGTACATTTGTAAGAACTAAAAAGAATTGCTATATTTGCAACAGATGGTTCAATCCTTCGCACTATTACTCACGAGGCTCTCCTCGCTTCAATAGATGAATATGGATTTGCACAAGGAGAAGAGTTGCGCAAGATGCGGAGGAATGTATTGGCGAAGGCAAAAAAATGGACAAAAAGAAGGCTCAAGAATCTCAGAAGCGTTACAACATACACGTCCTGCGCCGAGAGCCGTACGAAAAGATACAGAATCTGCTCAAGGAAACAGAGGACGAGGGAATAGAATAATCACATCTGAAAAAATAACAACAAAGATGAAAAGAGAACTGAGGTACAATCTGGCGCCGAAGGCGCCGGGCGAGGTGGACAGCAACCGAGACGTGATGAACCGCTGGGAGCGGGCGCAGGGGATGAAGATGAGCGACCTGACGGACGAGGAGTGGCTGGACGTGGTGGAGAGCATACTGTGTCTGACACCGTGGGAAGCACGGGAGTATCTGGAGTATCTGCGAGCGAGCGGGGCGTAGGAGAGATGCCTGATAAAAGAGGAGCTGAAGCTCTGAGCCGAGACAAAACAGATGCAAGAACTAAGAACAGCCGCAACAATCATGTGGAGGGGGAGGATGGAAGATGCTCAAGGGCTATGAGGGGTAAGGGAGTGTATCGTAATTCGATTT
>FR897809.1 GCA_000437495.1 Prevotella sp. CAG:485 | reverse complement strand
GTATCCGTCCGAAAAAAGCCGACTTTTGAATAGCATTTTTACTTGCGAACTTTGCGGCAAAAACGCAATGTTCAATCTGAATGAGAATAACCGCATTGTCATGGCGCAGCATCCGACGGATATGCGCATGGGTGTCAACTGCCTGAGCGGACAGGTCAGGATGGTCGGACTCGACCCTTCCAACGGCGATGTCTATATCTTTGTCGGGAAGTCGCGTCAGGTGATGAAAATCCTGCACTGGGAGTATGGAGGATATGTCGTCTACTACAAACGTTTGGAGGAAGGACGGTTCCATCCGCGCATTTTTCTGCGTCAAGGAGTGGGGTTCCGCAGCATGAAGTGGTCGGAACTTGTGCTGCTGATGGAGGGGATTTCTCCGAAAGCGGCACGTCGCCACAGGTATGAAAAAAGTTGAAGAATTTTACTGGAAAAACTTGTGTATATTGCTAAATTTTAGTAATTTAGCAGTATGAAAAAGACGCTGATACTACCAGATACGATACCGGCTTGCCATGAGCTGATCATCAGTCAGGCCAGGCTGATTGAAAAGTTGCAGCGTCGCGCCTACGGCGGCTCGCTCAAGGACCGGGCTATGAAATATGACGGCCCGTCGTTGTTCGAGGAATATGACGAGCAGGCGAAGCTCGAGGCGGCCAAGGAAATGGAGAAGGTCTCGAAAGAGGTCGATGAGGCCGCAGAGAAACGTCGGGCCGAAGCCCGTGCTCAGGCCGGAGGCCGAGGGAAACGCCCTGAGAAATACAACACGTATGGGCTGCCCGTGCAGGAAAAGACAGTGTATCCCGAGGGCATCAACCTGGAGGAATATGACGTCATCGGTCAGGACGAGACCAACGTGCTGCATCTGGAGCCGCAGCGCCTTTGGGTGGAAAAGGTCATCACCCCCGTGTTGCGCCGCAAGGCCGACAAGGATGCGCTTGAACAGGCGATAGTCCAGGCTCCGCGTCAGCACAGCATCATAGGCGGCGGTCATGTCGGAGCCGATTTGCTTGCCACGCTCGTGGACAACAAATACAATCATCATCTGCCCGAGTACCGCCAGGTGAAAATGTTTGCCGAACTGGGACTGAAGCTGCCGACCTCGACAGTCAACGACTGGATACACGCCACGGCCAACGTCCTCTTTCCCCTCTACGAAAGTCAGCGCGAGGCTGTCTTGGCCGGAGGATACGTCCAGATAGACGAAGTTCCGTGGAACATAGCCGACCGCAAAGGGCAGAGCTGCCGCAAGGGATACGCCTGGCAGTTCCGCGACGTCAGCGAGCATCCCCGGGGTACGTGGTTCTACTATCACAAAGGCAGCCGGGCCGGAGAAATCCCCAGGACACAATTAAGAGGATATCAAGGTGCCATACAAAACGACGGCTACAAAGTATACAACGAATTTGAGAATGTACCCGGAATAACCTCTCTGGCGTGCATGGCACACATACGCCGTAAATTTGTCGACGCCCAGAAATCGAATCCATTGGCCGGCGAGGCCGTCAAACACATCGCCACGCTTTACACCCTCGAAGAAAACCTCAAGGCCGCCGGCGCTACAGCAGAAGAAATCCGCACCGAACGTCAGCGCCTGGCCCTGCCCATGCTTGACGGCCTTGAAGTGTGGATGCAGACAGCCCTGATGACCTGCACACCCAAAGATCCGCTCGCCGTCGCCATAAAATACGCCTTGTCACTTTGGCCTCGGGTGAAACGGTATACCGAAAACGGGAACTATCACATCGACAGCAATCCCGTCGAACAGGGTCAGCGTCCATCGGTTCTCGGGCGCAAGAATTACCTCTTCAGCCAAAACGACCGTGGCGCCGAGGACAATGCCATCTTTTACACCTTCATGGTATCTTGCCAGACACTCGGCGTCAATCCTTACCAATGGCTGAAAGACATATTGGAGAGAATACGCCCCGACATGGACGAAGCCGACCTTATCAAACTCCTTCCATACAATTACCAAAGCTAAAGCCGACCTGTGTTCAAAAAAATCAAGTCGGCTTTTTTCGGACGGATACG
>FR897808.1:36225-40110 GCA_000437495.1 Prevotella sp. CAG:485 | reverse complement strand
CTGGGTTCGCTGTACATCTTTTTGCTCTTGGACATTATCCATGACAATGTCATCGCACGAACATGCTGAGAGAATGAATCCGGTCAGCAGCGTAAGAAACATTTAAAGTCTTGTTCTTTTCATGGTGTTAATATTAGTTTTTGGTTCGCTTTTTGTTATAAAAGTTTAATTATTTCGTTTATAAATTTAAACCAAATAATTTTAACAGTCAATAGCTCTTTTGAAATTTAACATACTTTAACTTTTTAACTATCATTTTGCAATGAAAATCGCATCGAATCCTCTTTCTCATCTTATATCCTATATCAATTTGACAGAGTTATTCTGATTAAAATAAGCTTCGAGTCCATCTTTATGGAATTAGGTTGTCATCAATAAAACTTTTTCCTCAATATTAGACCCAATAAGATTCCATCGATAATCAACAAAAAATCTTTCCTCATATCTCACAAGGCTCTGTTGGAAACAGCCGGCGAATCCAATCTGCAGAGCCGGCGAATCCAATCTGCAGAGGCGAATCAATATCATATTATCCTTACAGACCCAATTTACAGACAAACGCTATTATAATGAATCGGCAAAGGCAACGATATTTGCATAACCCTCGCAATTGTATTATCTTTGCAGGCGGAAAACTATACAGCAATCTTGCTGACATCATGGAATACAATCACCGCGAAATAGAAAAACGCTGGCAGAAACGCTGGCAGGAAGAGGGCGTGTATAACGTCCGCGAAGACATCAACCGACCGAAGTTTTATGTGCTCGATATGTTCCCCTACCCCTCGGGAGCAGGTTTGCACGTGGGCCATCCGTTAGGATATATTGCCTCCGACATCATTGCCCGTTACAAACGGCAGCAGGGGTTCAATGTGTTGCATCCCATGGGCTTTGACGCTTACGGCCTGCCCGCTGAGCAATATGCCATTCAAACCGGCCAACACCCCGAAATTACCACCGAAACAAACATAAAGAGATACAAGGAACAATTAGGTCTCATCGGCCTCGGCTACGACTGGAACCGCGAAGTGCGCACTTGCGACCCTGAGTATTACAAATGGACTCAATGGGCCTTTATGCAGATGTTTCAAAGCTGGTATGACACGGAGTTACAGCGTGCGCGCCCCATACAGGAGCTTGAGGACTATTTCAAGGTAAACGGCACATGCGGTTTGCATGCCGCCGGCAGCGAAGAGCTGAATTTCTCGGCTGACGAATGGAACAGCATGAACGCTGAACGCCGAGCCGAGGTGCTGATGAATTACAGGCTCGCTTTTCAGGCCGAGACAATGGTGAACTGGTGTGCCGAGTTAGGCACCGTGTTGGCCAATGACGAGGTGAGCGAAGGCGTGAGTGTGCGCGGCGGATTCCCCGTGGAGCAAAAGAAAATGAGGCAATGGTGTCTGAGGGTTTCAGCATACGCACAGCGTCTGCTCGACGGCCTGGAGGAGCTGGACTGGACCGACAGCCTCAAAGAAACGCAGCGCAACTGGATTGGCCGCAGCGAAGGCGCCGAGATGCGATTTGCCATTGCCGGCAGAAACGACCTGGAGCTTGAAATCTTCACCACACGCGCCGACACGGTTTTCGGCGTTACTTTCATGGTATTGGCTCCGGAAAGCGATTATGTGGCTCAGGTAACGACTCCCGACCGCAAAGAGGCTGTGGAGGAATATCTGCGCGAAGTAAGTCATAAGACCGAACGCGAGCGCCAGATAGATAAGAAGGTCAGCGGCGTATTCACCGGCTCGTATGCCGTGAATCCCATGACAGGCAAGCAGATTCCCGTATGGGTAAGCGATTATGTGCTGGCCGGTTACGGCACTGGCGCCATCATGGCAGTGCCGGCACACGACTCGCGCGACTATGCCTTTGCCCGTCATTTCAACCTCCCCGTGATTCCGCTTATCGAGGGAGCCGACGTAAGCGAAGAGAGCTTCGACGCCAAAGAGGGCGTGATGATAAATTCCTGCGGTCCGGAGCTGAACCTCAACGGCCTGCAGGTAAAAGAGGCCATTGCAAAGGCCAAGAAATTCATTGAGGAAAAGGGCATTGGCCGCGTAAAGGTCAATTATCGTCTGCGCGACGCTATCTTCAGCCGCCAGCGTTACTGGGGTGAGCCCTTCCCGGTATGCTATCGCAACGGCATAGCGGAACTGATTCCTGAAGACCAACTGCCGCTCAAACTGCCGCAGATTGACAGCTATCTGCCCACCGGCGAAGATGAGCCTCCGCTGGCAAGGGCAAAAAACTGGCAGACGGCCGACGGCTGTCCCTTAGAGGTATGCACAATGCCGGGATTTGCCGGCAGCTCGGCATATTATCTGCGCTATATGGACCCGCACAACGACCATGAGCTGGTGAGCAAAGAGGCCGATGAATACTGGCGTCAGGTGGATCTCTATGTGGGAGGCACTGAGCATGCCACCGGCCACCTCATCTACTCGCGGTTCTGGAACAAGTTCCTGTTCGACAAGGGTCTGGTGGTAGAGCAGGAGCCTTTCCGCAAACTGGTGAATCAGGGCATGATACAGGGCCGCTCAAGCTTCGTTTACCGCAAGAAAGGCACCAACACGTTTGTGAGCAAAGGCCTCCGCAAACAATATGACACAACGCCCATAAGAGTAGACATATCGCTGGTGAACAACGATCTGCTCGACATGGAAGGCTTCCGCGCCTGGCGCCCGGAATTTGCCGATGCTGAATTCATCACCGAAGACGGCAAATATGTATGCGGCTATGCCGTGGAGAAGATGAGCAAGTCGATGTTCAACGTCGTCAATCCTGACGATATAGTAAACCGCTATGGCGCCGACACACTTCGTCTGTATGAGATGTTCCTTGGACCGTTGCAACAGAGCAAACCCTGGGACACCAACGGCATCGACGGCGTAAGCCGTTTCCTCAAGAAGCTCTGGGCTATGATGGAACAGAGTCTGAGTGCCGAAGCCAAAGAACCCACCGAGGCTGAGCTGCGCACCATCCACAAGCTCATTCGCAAGGTAACCGACGATGTGGAGAACTTCTCCTTCAACACCTCGGTGGCTGCCTTCATGATAGCTCTCAACGACCTGCAGAAGCAAAAATCGGCAAACCGGCAGATTATGGAGCTGTTTGCCCGCGTATTGGCCCCCTTCGCCCCGCATATTGCTGAAGAATACTGGCATCGCCTGGGCAACGAGGGTTGGATGGAAGATGCCGCCTGGCCGGAAGCCGACGAGAAATATCTCAAGGCTGAGTCTGTGCGCTATGCAGTGGGCTTCAACGGCAAGACGCGTTTCACCCTTGACCTGCCCGCCGACCTCGACAAAGCGGAAGTGGAGAAAAGAGCCCTCGAAGCCCCCGAAGCTGCCAAATGGCTCGACGGCAAAACGCCCAAGAAGGTGATTGTGGTGCTCGGCAAGATTGTTAATGTGGTGCTCGGCAAATAACATTTTTTGTCATTTGCCCCAAAACCCCGACGGCAATAAAAAAGCATTAATACCGTTAATAGAACGATGAGGGAAATAGTCTTTGCCACAAATAACCCGCACAAGTTGCAGGAGGTTCGGGCCATAGCCGGCCCGCAGCTCACCATAATAAGCCTTGCCGACATAGGCTGCCACGAGGAATTGCCCGAAACGAGCACTACTCTTGAGGGGAATGCACGCCAGAAGGCAGAATATGTGCGCGACCATTATGGCATAGACTGTTTTGCCGACGACACGGGTCTGATGGTAGATGCCCTCGACGGCGCTCCGGGAGTCTATACGGCGCGCTTCGCCGGCGAACACTGCTGTCCCGACGACAACATAGACCTGCTGCTGGAAAAACTGCGTGGCGAAACCAACCGCCGCGCAGAATTCCGCACAGTAGTGGCTCTGGCCGCAACCGACGGCAGCGGCC
>FR897808.1:5503-36209 GCA_000437495.1 Prevotella sp. CAG:485 | reverse complement strand
CAGCTGCCGAACCTGGAGCGGCAGTGTGGAAGGAGACATAGCCGAAGACCGCCTCGGAAACGGAGGCTTCGGCTACGACCCCATCTTCATACCCCGCGAATCAGGAATCAGCTTTGCTGAAATGGGTCCTGACGCCAAAAACAAAATCTCTCACCGCGCAAGAGCCATTAAAGCTTTCCTGGCGGGTATTGATAAATTTTAAATTGTTTGTTTCACTTTTCGAACAACTTTTAGAGCAATGATAAAGAAATTTGTCTTAGGTCTTATTTTACTCATAGGAGCCGCAGGTATGTATGCGGCCGACGGAGACTGGAAAATTCATGCCAGTTTCGACAACTATTTCCAAAACGTATATGAAGGAGCCGACAAAGTATACATCATAGCCTACGGCCAGATGTACAACCCCAACAACGGCACATACAACAAGCCCAAAGGCGAGGTGTTTGTGCACGACAAAGCCACGGGCGAGACTCTTTCGTATAATGCCCGCAATTACCTTTCGGGCAATATTATCCAGACTGCACAGTATAACCCCATGAAGGGCTATCTCTGCATAATTTACAACGACGGCAACATCGACCTGCTGTATGACGATGACAAGGTGGTCAATATCCCGTCGCTGAAGAATACGACGCTCAACGAATCAAAGACCGTAAACAACATATCGTTCAGCCTTGACGATAATTTGATTTATCTGGCCACAAACTTCGGCTTCATTGTCATTGACCCCGAAACGCGCCGTATCAACAAAGCCAAGAACTACCATCAGGCCATAACCAGTATTTGCCGTGTGGGCAAAAAGCTCATTCTCACCGACAATTCTAAATACTATATTCAGGATTACGACAAGGCTTTGCTGTCGCTCAACGACTTCAATGTCATTCAGCCCTCACAAAGATTGGACATTGTCATGCCCCTTACCGAAAACCGTATATTGGCCATCTGCGCCTGGTCAACGGGTTATTTCCAGGTTAACGAAGACAACACTCTGAAGTATCTGGGCAGCGTTGAAACGAACCTGCGTTTCCCGTCATATTCATACGGCAAAAGCGGCTATACCTTGTCGGGCACATGGGCCATCGGCACCGTTACTTACGACCTCTCAAAAATCGAGACATGCGGTCTGCCAAAGGATGAACTCATGAACTTCCCCATCAACTCATACGACTTTACCAACTACTACACAGCTATTGACCGTAAAGGCGTACGCAAATATACCCGCGACGGTTTGAACGGTTGGGGCACGAAGTTTGGCGCCGAGGAAATATTGTCGAGACCCAATTCACCTTCTCCCTTCCTGAGCGAGTTCATGTGTTATTCCGACAAATATGGCCTGATGACCCAGAATGAGTCAGCATCGCCTCTCTCGTCCGACATAAGCAGTTATCCCACCCTTATCTCAGGACTGAAAAACGGTGTATGGTCCAATTACGGACCCGTATATCTCAATTCGCCTTATGCCGGTGTACACACCAAAGCAAAAGGTCTTGTTCAGGATCCTATCAACCCGGATCTTTTCTATTCGGGCTCATACGGTCAGGGTTTGCAGATTATGGATATTGCCAATCCGAACAACACCGTGAACATTGGTGTAAAAAAATCACCGGCATCATATCTGCCAAATTTCTATGCGATTAAAGACACCGCTGTAGAAACTGCCACAAATAAAGGTCTTAAAACTTATATGAGTTTATCGGAGCCGGCTTTTGACAATGATGGGAACTTATGGGTAGCAAACCATAATCTTGCCGATTCTGACCCTCTTCAGGCTGTTCTGGTATGGCCGGCAGCGACTCTCAAAGCCAAAAAATATTCGGATGTGGTGCAGATTAAGACCGGTTTCTCCACTTCACACGATAACAGAATTCTGCCTCTCAAGGCTGCTGTAAACAAGAATCTGGTGTTAGTGATTCCCACTATCCTCTACAATCCTCCAATGCTGTTGCTGGATCACAAAGGCACTCTTGAGAATTGCGAAGATGACCGTCAGCAGGTTCTTTCGGGCCTCTACAACCAGGATGGCGGAGCCATTACGCAAGACAACATCTATTGGGGCTATGAGGATCCCAACTCCGGCACGGTATGGATTGGTACCAGCTCAGGTCTCTTCACCATACAGCCGTCGAAGATGTTCGACAATCCCACCTCGGCACGCCGCATCAAAATAAGTCGCAACGACGGCACCAACATGGCCGACTATCTGCTCGACGGCATTGATGTACGCGCAATCACCGTTGACGGCAACGGCAACAAATGGTTCGCAACCTTTGGCGCCGGAGTAGTGCAGACAAGTCCCGACGGCACTCATGTAATGCGCCAGTTAACGACCGAGAATTCATATCTGCCCAGCAACGAGACGTTCCAGATTTGCTACAACAAAGAGTCGAACTCTATGATGATAGGCACAGCCGACGGCATCGCGGAATACTTCCTGCCCGGCTCGTCAACAGGCAGCGGTTTCGACCAGGTGAAAATCTATCCCAACCCCGTACGGCCCGACTTTATCGGCTATATCACCATTGAAGGCCTGCTTGACAATGCACTTGTGAAGATTTGCGACTCGGAAGGCAATCTGGTGAAAGAACTCGGCTCCTCGCTCAACGGCGTGGTGAAATGGGATGGCACCAACATCACCGGCGCAAATGTGAATTCGGGTGTGTATTACGTATTCATGAGCCAAAAAGGCGAAAATGCCTCTGAGGCCAACGTAGGCAAAGTAGTAATAGTAAGATAATCAACACCAAGGACTGCAATGAAGAAATATCTGATCATAGCCATCGCCGGGCTGCTGCTGTCAGTAACATCTGAAGCGTATGCCTTGGAGATAACCCCCGGAGGTTTGCAGCAGGCTCTCGCCTCAGAAGCTGCCACCATTGTCGACCTGACCCTTACCGGCAAAGGCGACGCCCGCGACCTCCAATACATATCCACGCTGCCCGCACTCCGCACTCTCGATATGAGCGGTCTGCAGATTGTGGAGACAAAGAGCGACAAAGCCATCCATCTGAGCAGGCATCATTTCCCGGCAAACACTCTGCCGGCATATATCTTCAGCCTGAGCAAACTCGAGAAGGTGGTAATGCCGTCAACCCTCACAAAGATTGAGGAAGGTGCCTTTGCCTCGTCAAACCTCAACACCGTAACTTTCGGTGCCTCGGTAAAGACAATAGGCAGCTGGGCATTTTACAAGACAAAGCTGAGCAGTGTGGTGCTTCCCGCTTCCACCGACTCTATGGGCACAGGTGTGTTTGCCGATTGTGCCAACCTGAGCAATGCCGGACTCTCGGCAACGCAGGTTACAGAATTGCTGGCAAAGACCTTCCGCGGCTGCACAGCCCTGAAGACCATTACCTTCCCGGCCAAGATGACGACATTGGGCGCAGAATGCCTCTTGGGCAGCGGTCTGGAACTGGTAAGCCTGAATCCTTCGGTGAATCGAATCGGCGCATACGCCCTCAGCTCAATGCCCTCGCTGAAGTCGTTCAGCGCCTCTGACCCCATGATGGAAGAGGGTGCCCTCTACGGCAACTCCGCTCTGACATCGGTAAGCGGACAGAAACGCATCGGTGATTTGGCTTTGGCCGGCAACACAGCTTTGATGCTCGATTCAGCCACCACATCGCAATTCACAACGTTGGGAGCATACGCCCTTGCCAACAACCCCACTGTAAGGCTCTTTTTCAACCAGAACCTGAAAGAGGTTGGCGAGCATGTTGCCGACGGCATGGATAATCTTGTGTCAATTAAAGCCATTGAGCTTGAAGGCAACATTCCCAACACCGCTGACCACGCATTCGACGGCATCAACGGCATTTCCGGAAAACGCCTCTGGGTTCACGAAGACCATCTGCAAAGCTGGGCAAATCACCCCGAATGGAGCCGCTTTGAACTCAAAGGCTCCACTTTAGGCACTGACCCGATAATCTCTGACGAGATTGCCGGCGCCGATATTAAATGCTTCTGGCAGAATGACCTGCTCACTGTAAGTGCAAGCGAAAACCTTACCGGCGTCAGCGTCTATTCCACCAACGGAGCCATCCTGGCCATCTCAACCCCGCAAACGACAGAGGCAACAATCGACCTCAACGGCGTGGCAGACAACATCATAGTGGTACGGGCCTCAACAGCATCAGGAGCCAAGACATTCAAACTCCGCCGTACGAATTAACTTAAAATGGGCAAAAACAAACTCAAGAAGTTTGCAGAGATGAAGGGGTTCAGCTGCGTGCTGCAATACCCCTTCGCTGCATTGGAGGCAGCGGGTGGCTTCCCGCTTCGCGGCCGCTGGCGCACGGATTTCTTCCACAACGACAACCCCATAGTGCTTGAGCTTGGCTGCGGCAAAGGCGAATATACCGTAGGCCTCGCCCAAGAGGCAGCCGATAAAAATTACATCGGCATAGACATAAAGGGAGCGCGACTGTGGAGAGGCGCCAAAACAGCTACGGAGTTGGAGATGAGCAATGTGGCGTTTGTGCGCACAGGCATTGAGTTGCTCGACAATTTTTTTGAGCCGGGCGAGGTTGACGAAATTTGGATAACCTTTCCGGACCCGCAGATGCAGAAGACCCGCAAACGCCTGGTGTCGGCACGCTTCCTGGAGCTTTACCGCAAAGTGCTGCGCCACAACGGTATGATACATCTCAAGACCGATTCGCCGTTCCTTTACACCTTTGTCCGCAGACTTGTTGAGCACAATAACCTTCCCGTGGAATTCGACAGCGACAACCTCTATGCCTCCGGCCGCGACGATGCCGCCACACGCATACAGACATTCTACGAAAAGCAATGGCTTGCGCGAGGCAAGAACATCCGCCTCATCAGCTTCCGTCTCCCCATGGATGGCGAGCTGAATGACCCCGCAGAGGATGATATTCCCCGCGATGATTATCGTTCTCTTCCCAGAGGCGTTATACAACAAACAACTGTCTTACAGCCCGAATAACCGGCGTCTGTAACAAAACGAAAACCATGAATATCTATCCCGCCTTAATAACCGAGGCACTGTCGGGGGTCCGCTATCCGGGCAACGGCAAGAGCCTCACCGAGAATAACATGATAGCCGACAACATCCGCATCAACGGCAATCATGTCAGTTTCAGCCTCATCTTCCCCAAGGAGCCTGACCCGTTCGCGAAGAGCGTGGTAAGAGCCTCTGAGGACGCCATAGAACGCGCTATACCGGGTGTTGACATCAAAGGTAACATATCAGTCGAATACGCGCAGAAAGTCCGGGAGAAAGCAAATCTGCTGCCCGGAGTGAAGAATATCATCGGCGTATCGTCGGGCAAAGGCGGCGTCGGCAAATCAACCGTTGCTGCTAACCTGGCAGTGGCACTTGCTGCCAAAGGGTATAAAGTGGGATTGCTCGACGCCGACATCTTCGGACCCTCGGTGCCCAAAATGTTCGGCATTGAGAAAGAGCCCATCTACATCAGCAACGAAGGTGGCGTTGACCGACTGCTGCCTGTGGAGCGCTACGGCGTTAAGCTGCTGAGCATCGGCCTGGTGGTAGACCCCGACAGCCCAGTGCTCTGGCGTGGTGGTATGGCCTCGAACGCTCTCAAACAACTTATTTCAGAAGCCGACTGGGGCGAACTGGATTATTTCCTCATCGACATGCCCCCCGGCACCAGCGATATCCATCTCACCCTGGTGCAGACACTTGCCATAACAGGCGCTGTGATTGTAACCACACCGCAGGATGTGGCGTTGGCAGATGCACGAAAAGGCATAGAGATGTTCCGAAATCCGCAGATAGCCGTCCCGATGCTCGGATTGGTGGAAAACATGGCCTGGTTCACGCCTGAGCCTCATCCGCAGGAGCGATATTACATCTTCGGGAATGGCGGCGGCAAACGCCTGTGCGAAGCCACCGGCATCAAGCTGTTGGGCCAGATACCCCTTGTTGCCGACCTTTGCACCTCGGGCGACAGCGGCTGTCCTGCATCCATCAAACCTGCTGCCGAACTCACAGCAAGCGCATCGCTGACAGGACCAATCGGCGAAGCCTTCTCCGAGGTAGCCGACCACGTTTTGGCATCCTTGGAAGAGCGCAACGCCACCCTGCCTCCCACAAAGTCTGTAGAGACCCACTCCTAACCCGCCACTCAACTCCAAAAGACGAAAAATCAGGGCCTTCCAACTTCGGGAGACCCTGAATTTATTGTTGCCTGCAGGGTTACTTGACGACTAAGGAAGTGGGGGCGCTTTCGCGGTTAAGGCGGTCAAGCGACGTTACCACGATTGTAGAGCCCTTTTCTATCACACCGGGCATCAAAACCTTGTTGTAAGGAGTGAGAGCCACTATAGCCTCAGAGTTGTCAAGGTCAATCTTCTCGCCGGGGAAGAAGAGATACACAACAAAGCGGACAGCATCTGTTGATTCCTCCTTAGAACCTTTCTTCGGGCTGTGCCATTCGGCCGTCATGGAGTCGTGATGCACGTGAGTCTTCAGATGCTCGGGAGCCTTTGGCCTGACGTTCGGGTCGCCGTAGGCCGGCGGCAACGCTATAGTGGATTGGAAATCCTCAGCCAGACGGTCGCGCACACCCTTGTAGTTGTCGGTGACCCAATATCCGTGCCACCAAATATTGCCACCTACGTTGGGCAGACTGCGGCTCAGCTCAATCTTGGTCTGCAGCTCATTAGGGCGACCTGCCTGCGTATCGGCCTTATCCATTGTCCGTTTGGTGTCCTGACCTATGTAGAGGTCGACGCCATTGGCATTGTCGTTCCACCATTTCACCAGTTTGCGGCTCGGGGCGGCACTGAGGTCAAGCTCCCAGTAAAGCTGAGGAGCAATATAATCCACCCATTTGTTTTTGGTCCAGAGCAGCACATCGGCATACAGAGCATCGTAGTTTTGCAAACCGTTGCTCTCAGAGCCGCGAGGGTCCGTTTTCTTGTTACGCCAGATTCCGAAGGGAGAGACGCCGAAACGCACCCAGGGCTTTGCAGATTTTATGGCCGTGTTGAGCTCCTCAATCAGCAAATCCACATTATGACGGCGCCAGTCGCCCACATTCATGCCGTTGCCATACTTCTGATATGTGGCCCGGTCGGGAATCTCGCGTCCGGGCACGGGATATGGGTAGAAATAGTCGTCAATGTGGATGGCGTCCACATCATAGCGCTGCACAATGTCGCGCACAACCTTGATTATATATTCGCGGTTTTCGGGTATGCCGGGGTCGAAGAAAATCTTGTTGTCGTATTTAAACGTGCGCCATGGTTCTTTGGCGGCGATATGGCTTGAGGGCAACACCTCCGAGGCACTTGTAGAGATGCGGTAAGGGTTGAGCCAAGCATGCAATTCCATACCCCTTTTGTGCGCTTCGTCAATGGTGAACTGCAACGGGTCCCACATAGGCGACGGCGCCTTGCCGCGTTTGCCCGTGAGATACTGGCTCCAAGGCTCAAGCTCCGACTGATATAACGCATCGGCACACGGACGAACCTGGAAGATAACGGCGTTGCAGCCGGCCTGCTGCAGCTTGTCGAGCTTGTCGATAATAAAAGCCTTGGTCTGGTCGGTGGTTTTGCCGGTATATTTCACCGGACCGATGACGTGAAGCCACGCGCCGCGGAATTCGCGCTTTGGCGCTTTCTGGGCCGAGGCACAGAGGACAGATGCAAGGAACAATGCTATAAATAGAAGCTTTTTCATATCAATTTAAAAAGACGTTCGGCAAATTACTTGACATCAAACCCTAGTTTAGAGCGCGAATGACGCCCGTAGCGGGTGCGGCAAATCATTTCCTGAACCGGGTTATATACGTTGGAATATTTCAGAAAGCGTTCCTTGTCGGCAGGACGCAGCCTGTAAGTGCTTGCGCGAAATTTATCCGCCCGTTTTTCAAACATCAGACGCACGTCATGCTCGGCCATAAACCGGCTTTCCACCGCCACACGCAGTTCACCCTCAACGACATCTTCCACATCTACCATACGGTTGTTTTTCAGCTTATAGCCATTGTTGGAGTCAATGGGGATAAACCGAATCACCCCGCGGGCCAACTCACGCAACTTCTGTTCATGAGCCTCCTCAAGACGTTTTTGCACATCGGCAATGAACTGCATATTGAGTTGGCTCTTCTCACAGTCGAGCAACACATCAAGCAGATTGAGCGTGGCCAGAGTGTCGTTGGTGGCACTGTGGGCATCCGTTTCTTCGGCAAAGTCCATGCCTACCAGCGAGGCACATTTCGACAACGACGGAGCGCTGTCATACTCTATGCCAAACTCGCGTCCTTTCACCAGGCCGAAAAGGTCGCGCACGTCAATCACCTTCTTATTCTGAGCAATGTTGATGCCGGCATGACGCAGGTAGCGCAAATCGTTACCCACGGCAAAGCCCACAATCACATCACAGTTATCCACCACCTTCTGCACCTTATTTTTCTCAGCCTCAAACTGCGGAGCATCAGCCACCATGGCCGGAGTGATATGGTGAATGGCTTCGGTGGTCTTCCATTCTTTTGAACGGACCGGGTGATAATAACTGTGGTAAATTTCCTTTTTATCGGGATAACTGAACACCGACAGTTCAAGCATTTCGCCCAAGTCGGTGGCTTCAATATCAAAACATATTGCCTTCATCAGCATCAATTCAATCTTAGTGTTGCAAACGCCCGGCCATGCCCGGCCATGTAAGGGTATACAAAAAGTGCCGAACTTCCTAACTCTCTGGAATTTCAGCACTTTCCTTCTTGTCGGGGTGAAAGGATTCGAACCTTCGACCCCCTGCTCCCAAAGCAGGTGCGCTAACCGGACTGCGCTACACCCCGAGGGCCGGTTTGTTTTTCAGCCGCAAAGTTAATAAAAATTTTTCTACCGAAAAGGCCATAAGCAATTTTTTCACAATTATTAGCGTTTAATTGATAGCCGCCGATGCGCTCCTAATTTACCAAGCAAGGCAAACATCGGTCGGTCTTTATTCACTGTGGAAACGATTACCGACAGCAGCGGTCCGCTTTATAATCTGGCCCGCGGAATATTCCCTTTCACACCATCGGAAGAGCAGGATGAGGTGTTACACTCACTGTGCCGTTTTGCCGTGAGCCGCGGTCCGCGCGATGTGTTTGTACTCAACGGCTTTGCCGGCACAGGCAAGACCACGCTGATGGGTTCATGGGTCAATGCGCTGAGAAAAATGGGCGCCAAAGTGGTGCTGTTGGCGCCCACAGGCCGGGCGGCAAAGGTGTTTTCCAATTTCTCCTCGCTGCAGGCTTCCACCATTCACCGCAGGCTTTTCCGCCCGGTGGCCGACGGCGGCGCGTTGCGTTATGCCCCGGCTCCCAACCGTAACGAAGATACCATTTTTGTTGTTGACGAGGCCTCGCTGATTGGCGATGCCAAGGATATGCGCAAATCGCTGCTGCAAATGTTGGTGCGCTATGTCTATTCCGGTGCGGGCTGTTCGTTGGTGCTGATGGGCGACACGGCTCAGCTGCCGCCGGTGGGCCAGACAGACAGCGTGGCTATGAACGTGGACAGGCTCCGAAGCTTAGGTCTCAACCCTATTTACGGTATTCTGAAGACGCCGTTGCGGCAGGCTGCCGAGAGCGGTGTGCTCTATAATGCCACTCTCGCGCGCAAGTTCATCACCGGCGAAACCAACGAGCCTGAACTGGTGCTCGATGCAAAGAATTTTCCCGACGATGTTACGGTGGTTGAGGGCCGCGACCTCGAGGACTATTACACCAGCTCGATAAGCAAAGTAGGTCATGACGACACCATAGTGGTAACACGCAGCAACTGGCGTGCCAATCTCATCAACCGCGACATCCGCTGCCGCATTCTCTATGCCGACGAGGAGATAGGGCGCGGCGAACATGTGCTTGTAACTCACAATAATTATTTCTGGGCGCGTCGCGAGCGCAATCCTCTGTTGGCCAACGGCGATATGGCCTGCATAAGCTGGATAGGCAGTGTGGAAGAGCGTTACGGATATCGGTTTGCCGATGCCGAGCTGAACTTCCCGGGACGCGAGGGTCCGATAGCGGCAAAGCTGCTGTTAAGCACCCTCGAACTTCCGGGTCCGGCGCTGAATGCCCTGGAGATGGCGCAGCTGCACGGCCGCATAATGAACTCTTACGAGGGAGACCTGACCGAGAAAATGCGGCTGGCCGACAAGGATCCGTATTACAACGCTCTTCAGATAAAACACTCGTATTGCATCACCTGCCACAAAGCCCAGGGTGGCCAGTGGAAGCATGTGTATATAGACCTTGCGGGCATACGTCCCGACGCCTTCGGCGAGGATTATTACCGCTGGCTCTATACGGCTCTCACCCGCAGCACAGAGCGGGTTTTCCTTATCAATCCCTCCGTGCCTGTGCTCGAATAGGCGGGTCGTCAGCACCCTTGTCTGAAATTCTTATTATGCAAATTTAACAAAGGTAAAACCCTAATTGCCGGTTGTGTGTTAATAATAGCAAAAGATAAAACACACAATTATGAAAACATCCATTAAAGTAATGCTGGCACTTGCCATGGCTGTTCTTTTCGGAGGCGGCCTGCGCGCTCAGGACGTGGCCATAAAGACCAATCTGCTGCACGATGCCGGTGCTGTTGCCAACCTGGGTATTGAATTCGGTCTTGCACCGAAATGGAGTCTTGATATATCTACCGACGTCAACTACTGGCCGGTGAAACACGGCTGGTGGGGACACGGCAGTCATCAGCGCCGTTATTGGGAACGCTGGTGGGTACAGCCCGAGGCTCGCTACTGGTTCTGCGAGAAATTCCAGGGCAGCTTCCTGGCTCTGCAGGTAATGGGCGGCATGTATAACGTCGGCAATATCGGCTTCCTGCCCAACTTCCTCAACAACCGCTTCAAACAGCTCAAGGATGAGCGCTGGAAAGGCTGGGGCGTAGGCGCCGGCATAGCATACGGTTACGCCTGGAGCCTCGGAACGCACTGGAACATAGAGGCTGAGATAGGCATTGGCTGGATTTACTCGCGCTATGACCGCTGGAGCATCAACAAGGCCAATCAGGGCAAGCTCGACTACAAGATTCAGGACAACAAGGTGCATAACTATGTTGGTCCCACCAAACTGGCTGTGAACCTCGTATACGTGTTCTGATACCTGAACAGCAACGTTGTCTGAATTTTTGAACACATTCACCCACTAACAAAGAATCACCTATGAAAACAAAGATATTTCTGGCCATGCTGCTCTGCCCTATTCTGGCTCTGGCCGGGATTAAATACAGCGAAAGCGAACTGCAGGTGCAAAATGTAAATGCAGTGAAAAACGGGCAGAATCTTGATGTGTCGATGTTGCTCGACTACACCAAATTCCCAATCAAGTCGAATCAGGAATTGCGCGTCACCCCGGTGCTTCGCTCAGGTTCCAACATGCAGGCTCTGCCTTCGGTAACCTTTGCCGGACACAACCGCTATTACTACCACAAACGTAATGACGACGGCACAGTAAACCTGCTCCGTAACGGCAAGAAAGCCATCTTCAACTATCGCGCCGCCGTGCCTTTCCAGGCCTGGATGAACAGCTGCGAGCTGGTAATGGACTATCAGGTAAACGGTTGCTGCGGAAACACCGCCGCCACTTTTGAAACGCCTGTAAAGAGCATCAACTTCACACCTCCCACATTCACACCCGCGTTCGCATACATTGAGCCGGTGGCTGAGAAAGTCAAAATCCGTAACGTGAAGGGCACCGCTTACATCGACTTCATCGTCAACAAAACCGTTATCGACCCCAATTACCGCCGCAACAAGACCGAACTTGCCAAAATCACCAATACCATCAATCTGGTGAAGAACGACAAGGACGTAACGCTCAAAGCCATGGCAATAAAGGGTTATGCATCACCCGAAGGCTCGTATGAGAATAACGTACGTCTGGCCAAAGGCCGTACCGCCGCTCTTGAAGAGTATGTTCAGAATCTGTATAAGTTCCCCGAGGGCTTCATCACCACTTCCTATGACGCCGCCAACTTCCAGGGTCTGAAAGCATATCTCGACACCAACGACGTAGCCGACAAGAACGGTATTCTGGAAATCCTGGCCTCCGATCTGGAACCGTATGCCAAGAACAAGAAGATTCAGACCACTTATCCCGAGGAATATGCATGGTTGCTGAAGAATGTATATCCCGGTCTGCGCAAGAGCGATTACAACGTTGAATACACGGTTCGCAGCTACACCAACGTGACCGAAATCATCGAGGTTATGAAGACAGCTCCTCAGAAGCTCTCGCTGCATGAGTTCTATCTCGCCGCCCAGAGCATGAAGCCGGGCACAGACGCCTACAATCAGGTCTTCGACATCGCCGTGCGCATGTTCCCCGACGACCCCATCGCCAACCTCAACGCCGCCAACAGCGCTCTGCAGCGCGGCGACCGCATCTCGGCAGCCCGTTTCCTGAAGAAAGCCGGAAACAGCAACGAAGCCCGTTACACGCAGGCTCTGCTCTCTGCCATGAACAAGGATTATGACTCGGCCATTGCTATCCTCAAGACGCTGCAGAACTCTCTGCCGCAGGCTGCCGACGCTCTGAAGCAGCTCGAAGCCATTCAGGCTTTCCAGGGTAAATAACTCTCTGTAACTTAGAAATAGATTCAATTTTCAGAACATACAGGCAAGTTCGTGGCACAATGCTTACGCTCTTGCCTGTATGTCTTTTTTATACCCGGAATTAAGTTTTTGTTAAACTTGCAGCAGCAGTGGTGAGATAAGCCGGCTTATAGTTAACTTTGCACCCGTATATGAACAGCGACAAGAAACGGATTTTGGTGGTTGATGACGAGGAGACTCTGTGTGAGGTGCTCAGCTTCAATCTGGAAAACGAAGGCTATGAGGTAACAACAGCTCTTTCGGCTGAAGAGGCACTGGCTCTCGACCTGACGTCGTTCGACCTTATTCTGCTCGACATAATGTTGGGTGCGATAAGCGGCACGCAGATAGCCGAGATTATGAAACGCCGCAAAGACACGGCCGAGATTCCCATAATCTTCTGCACGGCAAAGGACTCGGAAGACGATATGGTGAAAGGGCTGAACCTTGGCGCCGACGACTACATCACCAAGCCTTATTCCATTAAGAATGTGCTGGCGCGGGTCCGTACGGTGCTTCGCCGTTCCGGACGGACAGCGGCGCAGGATGTGCTGAAATGCGGCAGTCTCTGCGTTTCTTTGCACAGCAAGATATGCACAATCGACGGCAAGGAAGTAAAGATGCCGAAAAAGGAATTTGAGATTCTGGCTCTGCTCATGGCGAACACCGGCCGCGTTTACGGTCGCCAGGAAATTCTCAATGCCATCTGGCCCGACAAGGTCATTGTCGTTGACAGGGTGGTAGACGTCAACGTAACGCGCCTGCGTGCCAAACTCGGCGAATACGGCAAACATATAATCACCAAACCCGGCTATGGATATGCTTTCGTGCTTTAGACTGACCTACCACAAGCGGCTGTTCTTAGGATTGCTGTTTTATTCCTGGCTTCTTGTGGGTAGCCTGGCCTTGTTTCAGTATCAGCGCGAAAAGAAGTTCAAGGCCGAAGAGCTTAACTCGCGGCTGCAGGTGGTCAACGACCTCATTCTGTCGCGGCTTGATTCAACGGGAAGACTCACAGTGCCGCCGGTTGACATCCACGGACTGCGCATCAGCGTAATCGACAAACAGGGGAAGGTGATATACGACAACTCGCTCGACGCTCTGCCCGGCACCTCGCATCTCAACCGCGAAGAGATAGCCGAGGCTCTTGCAACAGGCGAAGGTTACACGCTGCGACGCCACAGCGACACCAACGGCAAGACGTATTTCTATTCGGCCACAAGAGGCGACAAGTATGTTGTGCGCACTGCCATACCCTATTCCATGAACCTAAATCATGTGTTGGCCGCCGACGGCGCTTTTCTCTGGTTCATGTTAGCGGTAACCGCCGTTATGTCCATCATGGGCTATTTTGCCACCCGGCGCATGGGCAGCGACATTGAGAAGGAGGAATCGCGCATAAAGCGCCAGATTACCAACAACCTGAACCACGAGCTGAAGACACCTGCGGCTTCCATGCAGGTGTGTCTGGAGACTCTTCTTGAGCATCCCGACTTGGACGCCGAACGCCGCAACAACTTCATCAAGCGCTGTTACGATGCCAATCAAAGGCTGCAGTCGCTGTTGGCCGACGTGTCGGCGCTGACTCGCATTGAAGACGGAGGCAAACAGATTGACAGGCAAAAGATAAACGCCGGCGGCGTGGTGGCTGAGGTATGCAAGGAATATGAAGAGGTGGCCCGGGGCAAGAACTTCACCATCAACAACAAAGTGCCCGATGAGCTATGGATTCAGGGTAACGCATCGTTGTTGGCCTCAGTCTTCCGCAACCTTATAAATAACGCCCTCGCCTACTCCGAAGGCTCAAAAATCACCATCAGCCTGCTGCGGCGCACTCCCACAGAATATATCTTCTCGTTTGCCGACAATGGGAAAGGGGTGCCTCAGCGCCACATCAACAAAATCTTCGAGCGCTTCTACCGCGTAGACAAAGGCAGGTCGCGCCAGTCGGGCGGCACAGGACTCGGACTGGCAATTGTAAAGAATGCCGTGCAATGGCACGGTGGCACCATCAAGGCCGAGAATCTGCCCTTGGGAGGTCTCAGGTTTATTTTCTCGCTCAGGAAATAACCCTGCAAAGGCCGCTGAAGCCGCATAACCACCCGCCAGACCCGCATCTTTAATAAATTTGTAATATGAGTGCAATCTTTATGTAATATCGTTTAGAGACCTTTGCATTGGAAAATCAAAGCTCATCTAAATGGATATAATTTTTCTCTGCATTATCATTTTTCTATTTTTGCTGGCGATTTTCGACCTCTCAGTGGGTGTCAGCAACGACGCGGTAAATTTCCTCAATTCCGCCATCGGCTCCAAGGCCGCTCCCCTCAAGCGAGTTCTGATAGTAGCTTCCATAGGCGTCTTCATAGGCGCCGCCATGAGTAACGGCATGATGGATATTGCCAGGCACGGAATCTTCCGCCCCGAGCAATTCTCGTTCTACGATTTGGTGTGCATCTTCATGGCAGTGATGGTTACAGACATCATTCTGCTTGATGTGTTCAACACCCTCGGACTGCCCACATCCACCACCGTATCGATGGTCTTTGAGCTGCTCGGCGCCACTTTCGTGGTATCAATCATAAAAATGGCCTCCGACACCACCGGACTGGCTTTCAACGATTTGCTGAATACAGAAAAGGCCCTTTCGGTGATTTTAGGCATCTTCCTGTCAGTGGCCATAGCCTTTGTCTTCGGTATGTTGGTGCAGTTTCTGGCCCGTATGCTCTTCACTTTCAACTACCGCCGACGGCTGAAATGGAACATCGGCATCTTCGGAGGCATCTGCATCACCGCCATAGTCTATTTCCTTATCATCAAAGGCGCCAAAGACCTCACCTTCATGACTCCGGCGGTGAAGGAATGGATAAACACCCACACTGCCATTATTCTCACAATTTGCTTCATCTCGTTCACATTGCTGATGCAATTGCTTCACATTCTGAAAGTCAACGTACTGAAAGTCATAGTCCTCACAGGCACCTTTGCCTTGGCAATAGCCTTTGCCGGCAACGACCTGGTGAACTTCATCGGCGTACCCCTCACCGGACTCTCCTCATACATGGATTATTCGGCCAATGGCGCCGGCGATTACAACGGTTTCCTGATGTCATCGCTCAACGGCCCGTCGAACACCTCGCTGTGGTTCCTTATCGGCGCCGGCGTCATCATGGTAGTCTCGCTGGCCACCTCCAAAAAGGCGCAGAAAGTGTCGCAGACAGAAGTTGGACTCGGCAGCCAGGCCGGTGGTGACGAGATGTTCGGCTCCTCGCGCATAGCCCGCACACTGGTGCGCAAGACCGTGGCTGTGGCGGAGGCTGTGGAGCGCATCACGCCGCCCAAAGTGCGCCGCTGGTTCAACAAGCGCTTCAACGCCGACGAGACAATAATGGAAAATGGTGCCGCTTTCGACCTGATACGCGGGTCGGTCAACCTGGTACTCGCCGGTGCCCTGATAGCTCTCGGCACATCGCTCAAACTGCCCCTTTCCACCACATTCGTCACCTTTATGGTGGCCATGGGCACTTCATTGGCTGACCGCGCCTGGGGCCGTGAGAGCGCCGTCTTCCGCATCACAGGCGTAATGTCGGTGATTGGCGGATGGTTCCTCACTGCCGGCGTGGCCTTCATAGGTGCCGGTATTCTGGTGTTGGCCATGCACTTCGGCGGCCATTGGGTGATGCTGCTCCTTGCTTGCGCCACAATTGCCATCATCATCAGAAGCAACCGCCGTTTCTCCAAAAAGAACAAGGAAGAGAAAGCTGACACGGCTTTCCACGACATCCTTGCCACCACCGATAAGTCGAAGGTATGGCCGCTGTTTCTTTCATACATCAACAGCAACCAGCAACGCTTCCTCATCTTTGCGCAGCAGAATTTTCTTGCCGTCACCGAGTCGTTCCGCAAAGAGAGCCTCAGCGGCCTCAACCGCGCAGAACGCGATTTGCGCGAAGCCAAGAAGCTGCTCAAAGCCGACCGCCGCAAAGAGACGCTTTGCCTGCGTCATCTGCCCCGACCTCTGGCCATTGAGAAGAGCACCTGGTTCTATTTGGGCAACAACTGCTGTATGTCGATGCTCTATAACCTGCGGCGCATTGCCGAGGTATGCAAGGAGCACACGCAGAGCAACCTGAATCCGCTGCCTGAGGAATATGCCGACGATTTCGACCTTATCTGCACCGAAGTGTCGATACTGCTCAACGACACCATCGACCTCCTCAACGCCTTCGACCCCTCGGGCGCCGACTACATCCGCTCACATTGCGAACAGCTCAAATACCGCATCTCAGACATCTATCACCGCCTCTATGCCTCCATACGCGATGACTCGCCGTCGGCAATGTCTGTGCTTTACGTCTATCTCAATATGCTTCAGGAAACGCGCGAGCTGATTTCCTCCAACCGCAGCTTCCTGCGCTCGGCAGCCAAACTGCGCGACAACAACTACACGGGTCATCCGGCCGAAAATGCCCCTTTGGCCGTTGCTCCGGTCTGAAAAATTATCCGTAACTTTGCATTGCAGAACCGACAACTGCGATGCAAAGCATAGAAGACACCATACGCAAATATAGCGCCGAACTCCCTGCAGGGGAAATAGCCGAACGCATCAACGAGTCGCTGGCACGCACGCCGCGACTCGTTGTTACGGCGCCTCCCGGCTCGGGCAAATCCACCCTGTTGCCCTTTGTTGTGCTTCAGGGTCTGATGCAGAGTTCTGTGCCGGGCAAGGTGCTGTTGCTTGAGCCTCGGCGTCTTGCAGCACGTCAGATAGCCATGAGAATGGCCGATATGCTCGGCTCGCGACCCGGCGACACCGTGGGTTACCGCATACGGTTTGAGACGAAGGTATCGGCCAACACACGCATCGAGGTAATCACCGAGGGGATACTGGAGCGAATGTTAATCGACGACCCCACCCTCGAGGGCTACGGAGCGGTGATATTCGACGAATTTCACGAGCGCAGCATGGCCTCAGACCTGGCTCTGGCGCTAACCTTGCAGGCTCAGAATCTGGTACGCCCGGACCTGCGCGTCATCATCATGTCGGCCACTATCGACACCTCCTCAATCAGCCGCTTCCTCAAAGCTCCCGTGATAGAAAGCAGCGGATTTCTCCATGAGGTGAAGATTCTCCGTTTGCCCGACACGGATATGTTCAACTGCGCCGTGGATGTGGCCAAAGGGGTGGCGAAGGCTTTGCGCGAACAGCAGGGCGACATTCTGGCTTTCCTGCCCGGCAAAGCTGAGATTATGCGCTGCAAGGAGTTGCTGTCGGGACTGTCGACGGAGGATGACAAATTGCTTATAATGCCGCTCTACGGACTGATGCCGCCGGAGGAACAGCACGGGGTGTTGACACCGTCGCCACAGGGGCTCCGCAAAGTGGTGTTGGCCACGCCCATTGCGGAGACATCGCTCACCATTGAGGGCATTACAACGGTTGTCGATTCGGGCTTCTGCCGCACTTTGCGCTACAATCCGGCCGACTCTCTCAGCCGCCTCGAAACGGTGCGCATATCGCTCGACATGGCCCGTCAGCGCAGCGGCCGCAGCGGAAGGCTCGGCCCGGGGGTCTGTTACAGGCTCTGGTCGAAACCGGCCGAAGGCTCTATGAAAGAGAACCGCGAGCCGGAGATTCTCTCAGCCGACCTGGCGCCTATGGTAATGTCGGTGGCTGCCTGGGGCGAGAGTCATCCGGAACTTCTGCCCTGGATAACGCCTCCGCCGCCGGGGGCTTTGGCTCAGGCTCAACGGTTGCTGCAGAATTTGGGCGCTATAAACGGTCAGGGCGTCATCACTGCTTTAGGCCGCCGAATGGCTCAGCTGCCTTGTCATCCGCGCATTGCCGCCATGCTGCTGCACTCGCCGCTGAACAGCATGAAGGCTTTGGCAGCCGACATAGCGGCGATTCTTGAGGAGAAGGATTTGCTCGACAGCGAGAAGGATGCCGACATAAACACCCGGCTGATTATGCTGCGGCAGAATCGCGCCGCCAAACGCCCGGGTCAGTGGCGCCGAATAGCCGAAATAGCGCGCCAGTATCGGCGCATTGTAGATGCTCCTGAGGATAATTCCATACCTGACGCCATGGACGCGGGGTTGCTCCTTGCGGTGGCGTATCCGCGCCTTATAGCGATGCGTGGCGACGACGGGCGTTACCGGCTAGCTTCGGGCAAATATGTGTCGTTAGGCGCCGAGGATGACCTTGCAAGGCACCGTTTTCTGGCCGTGGGAGCCCTCGACACGCGCATCTTCCTCGCGGCGCCTCTGAAGCAGGAATATGCCGAGGCCATTGCCGTCAGCTTCGACAATCTCATCTGGGACTCGCGCGCCGGCCGCATCGTGGCGCGAAGTGAGCTGCGCATTGGCTTGCTGACGCTGCAAAGCAGGCCTCTCCCCTCGCCTGCGGTGGATAAAATCATCGACACACTGTGCAAGGCGGCGCTGAAGGAGGGTCTTACCATGTTCGATTTCAACGCCGATTACCGCAATATGCTCACGCGCATAGCCACTTTGGCGAGTTGGCATCCGGAGCTGAACCTGCCCGATGTAAGCATTGAGGCTCTGCTTGCCTGCGCTTCTGAATGGCTGCCGCAATATGTTGAGGGTCCGGTGTCGGTGAGTGATTTGCGCAAAATCAGCATGAGCCGTGTGGCATGGCAGCGGCTTAGCTATGAGGTTCAGCAGGCTGCCGAGAAATTGGTGCCGGAACGTCTGCGGCTGCCGTCGGGACGGAGCGTCCGCATCGACTACCGTGCGGCGGCATCGGCGCCTGTGGTCAGCGCAAGGTTGCAGGATTGCTTCGGACTCACTCAAACGCCGCGCCTTGACAACGGCCGCCATGCTGTGCTCATGGAGCTGCTGTCGCCGGGCTTCAAACCGGTTCAGCTCACGTCTGACTTAGCCGGCTTCTGGTCGTCGACATATATTGAGGTGCGGAAGGAACTGCGGCGCCGATACCCCAAACATCGCTGGCCCGACAATCCGCTGCAACCGGAAGAGGGTTGATTTTTCGGTTACTTACCAACGAGATAACGGCGCACACGACTCAGTGTCTGAGCCGTCATGCCAAGATATTGTGCAATTATTTTGAGAGGGACAACGCGTGTGAGCTGCGATGCCGACATAGCCCGCAGGTTATCTGATTTAAGGTCCCAGAAACGGCGCATACGCTCCTCGGGGGTGGCCAGCGACAACCTGCTGTAAAGCTCCTCAAAGCTGTACAGCTGCTCCATGAGGATATTGGCAAACCAGCGCTGCACATCAGGGTATTTCTGACGCAGC
The DNA here is from genome assembly GCA_000437495.1 of Prevotella sp. CAG:485. GTDB lineage: Bacteria > Bacteroidota > Bacteroidia > Bacteroidales > Muribaculaceae > Lepagella. The sequence goes on along the minus strand of FR897808.1, from coordinate 16,339 downwards.
ATCCGGAAGCTGTTGTTGCTCACTCTGTAGCACGTCAAATCGGTAATGGCCACCAAAGAGAAAACGGCTTTCTGCGAGCCATAGAGCGAATGAAACGACATAAAGACGTCGCCGGCGCCTCCGAAACAGATTGTGTCTTCCTTGCGCCCGCGGTGAAAGGCAACACGCGTAAGTCCCTGCGACGTAAAATAGAGGCTGTCGCAGATTTTCCCCTGAGGCTCTATCACCTCTTTGCGCATATAGCTCTCCATAACAGCCTGACTCTCGAATTCCTGTAGACATTCTTCTGACAGGCTGCCGTATTTTTTCAGAATCTCGCGTAAAGTCATCCCATTGTCATTCTCCATGGTATCACCCTTTTCTATTACAACGCATTGAAGTGGTTTTTCCTATATATAACGTCTGTGAAAATCATTTTCTGAATTTCAAATAACTTTTTATAATGATGGTCAGGGAGAAGATACATAATTTTGCATCTGAAAAGATTCATCTAAAACTAACCATACATGTTGAAAAGATTTTACAAACCTTTGGCATTGGTGTTTGCCATGCTCAGTATAGGCACGTTGTCGGCACAGCATGCAGACAAAGGGAAGGCCTGTCAAAGCACTCCCGAAGCCTCAGCCGTGACGGTGCAGCCCGATGCCCGAATGGCGGTGTATGGCGATATCCGGCCATACACAGAGGGAAGAAGCGACCAGCTGAGGCAACGCGCCACCGCCTCGGCGCCGCGACTGTCGAACGTCGCTTATCCCACAATATGGGGTCATGTGGTTCAGTCGGACCCCGACGAATCAAACAAAGCCGCCCACAAGGCCGGTATTTGGAGCTTTACGGCCGACGGACAGAACTTCAGCACGCTCTCTACGGCTTCTAACCTATCAGGCTCTTACGGCTCCGTGGTAGCCGACGATTTGTATTACATCCAGGACCTCCGTGTGGTATACGGGCATAACGTATGCACCATGAAGGCCTTCAACATCAAAAACTGGGTGGTGAAATCCACCACATCAGTCAACGCAAGCTCTATTGCCAACGCACTGGTGGAAGACAAGGGCGTGGTCTATGGCGTATTCCTCAAAGAGAGCGGCGAGGGTTATGTGTTCGGCACCATAGAGCTTAACAAGGATGCCAAATACCCCGTTACCCCCATTGCCGAGCTCACCGAGCAAATCAACTCCATGGCCATTGACGCCGCCGGACAGATTTACGCCATCAGCTTTGCCGGCGATTTCTACAAGGTCAACAAAAAGACTGGCGCCTTCACAAAGATAGGAGCCACGGGCGTAGTGCCCAAATTCCTGTCGTCGGCCTGCATTGACCGCAAAACGGGCCGCATGTACTGGAGCGTAAGCCCTGAAGACGGCAAAGGCTATATGTATGAGGTGAACACCGCCACCGGCAAAGCCTCTCTGATATGTCAGCTGCAGTATAACGACGAGATTGTGGGCATGTACATTCCGTTTGTGTGCGAGGCCAAAGCGCCGGCAGCTCCGGTGAATGTAACGTGCATCTTCCCTTCAGGCTCTCTGACAGGCAGCGTCGATTTCACCGTTCCGGCAACGACTTATGACGGTGAGGCTGCCTCCGGGTCGGTAAGCTACAAGGTCTATGTCGACGGCTTCGAGGCCGCATCAGGCACTGCCGCCCACGGTGCGCAGGTTTCGGCGCCTGTAGTGCTTCAAAAGGCCGGCAACCAGGCTTTCGTGGTGGTGCTCAGCAATTCAGCCGGCGAGAGCGAACGCGTCAAGGTGGTCAGCTTCATGGGCAAGGATACGCCCACAGCGCCCGCGCCCTCGCTCACTTACTCCAACGGTAATTTCAGAATTAAATGGCCCGCTGTTACCACTACTGTCAACGGCGGATACATGGACACCGACAAACTCACTTACTGCGTTACGCGCTATCCCGACTCGGTGGTGGTTTACCCCGCCACTCCGCTGACGTCTGTAACCGACCCGGTGACGGAGCCCGACAATTACGTCTCGTATTACTACACTGTTTCGGCCTCGTGCGAAGGCAATACTTCCGCCACGGGTGTTACCAACCGTGTAGGCTTGGGCAACATCAAGGCGCCCTGGAAAACGACTTTCGATGTGGCTGAGGACTTCGACATCTTCACGGTGATTGACGGCAACAAGGACGGCAAAACGTGGGAGTTCTACAAGCCTCAGCTGGCAGCGCGCTGCGTCCCCAACACAGGCAACACAGCCAAGGATGACTGGCTCATCACGCCCTCAATATACATGGAAGGGGGCAAGACGTATTACATCAGCGCCGATGCCTGGATTGGCACCACCAACAAGGAGAAATTCTCCATGTGGCTGGGCAAAGCACCCACGGCGGAAGCCATGACAGACTCCATAATACCGGAAACGGAGTTAGGCTCGAAAACGCGTGCCAACTACGGTAACTACATCACGGTGGCCGAATCTGGTTCCTACTATGTGGGCATTCACGGCTCCAGCGATGCCAAGCGCTCTAACATCTACATTGACGATATTGCCATCTCGGCAGCCATCAACGCGGGCGCTCCTGACTCTGTAACGAATGTTGTTCTCACGCCCGATGCCAACGGCGCCTACACGGCGACACTGCGTGGCAAAACTCCCACGGTAAACCTTATCGGCAAGCCTCTGGAGTGCAAGGTGGGTGTAGTCATCACGCGCAACAACTCTGAGGTAAAACGCATCACGGAACTGACTCCCGGGGCCGACTTCAGCTTCACCGACAACGTCGACGGCCCCGGCACTTACACCTACGGCATCACGGCTTACAACAGCCACGGCGAGGGCACTTTAGTGCAGGTAATCGACTTCATCGGCATCAACCGTCCGGCCGACGTAACCAATGTGCGCATCACGGAATCGGCCTCCGAGCCGGGTCGTGTAACGCTGACATGGACAGCTCCGACAACCGACATCAACGGCCGCCCCATTCCGGCAGGCAAAGTCAAATACAATATTGTAGACCTCTCGGCAGGCAACATCATCACCGTGGCCTCGGGCATCAGCACCACTTCCTACAGTTGGAATCCGCCCAAGTCTGACATTCAGGACTTTGTAAGCGGCGGTGTGGCAGCCGTCACGGAAGGTGGCATGGCCAACACTGTCAACTCCGACCTCATCCCGGCAGGAACACCCTACACTTCGCCTTATCGCGAATCGTTCGACTATGGCAAAATCAACACCGTAATAGGCCGCATCAAGGTCAAGGGCTCCTACAACTGGGCTCTTTACCGCTCGGGCACAGGCCGTATTCAGGAAAAGGATGCCGACGGCACTTTCGGTTATATGGCTGCCAACGGCGGCGCTAAAGGTGATGCCGGCATGTTGGTGACGGGCAAGATTGACCTCGCCAAACTCAGCAAACCCAAATTCTCTTTCTACGTCTACAACAACACCAGTCAGACCACCAAGAAGGGAAACACCAACGGCATAGAGGTGCAGGCGCGTGTGGCCGGCGACTCGGTGTGGACAACGCTGCGCAAAGCCACTGTGAATGAGCTCTGCAACGGCGACACGTCCGTTTGGCGCCCTGTTCGCATCAGCCTCGACGCGTTCAAGGGCAAATGTGTGCAACTGGCCATCACTGCCACCAAGGATGCTTACGACTACACCTTCATTGACGCTCTGCAGGTGATGGAAGACCTGGAGAACAACCTCTCGGCAACGCGCATCGACGCTCCGGTGCTTGTCAACAACAATGAGCCGTTTAATGTGGATGTGCGCGTACACAACAATGGCTCGCTCAAAGCTTCGGGCTACAGCGTGCAGCTCTTCATGAACAACAAGCCGGAACCGGTGGCTACGCTGCAGGGCAAAGACCTGGAACCTGACGACTGGTACGATGCCGGCTTCACTCGCTCGCTGGGCTTCGACGACGCAGAGGAGAACTCGTTCAGCGCCCGTATTATCTTCGACGCCGACCAGGATAAGGGCGACAATATCTCGTCTTCGTTCAAGGTGGCAAGGAAGGTCTCCCGGAAACCGGCGCCCCTCAATCTGGAAGCGCACGGCAACGACCGGCACAATGCTCGTCTCACATGGAAGGCTCCGTCGGCCGGCTCGGGCAACAGCGAAAGTGTTACCGACCATTTTGAGAACTACGAATCGTTTGCCAACCACGGCGTCGGCGAATGGACATTCATCGATGGCGACGGCGCTCCCATTGGCTTCATCAAGGGCATCACTCTGCCTAACATTCCTGCTTACTCGCGCCAGTCGTTCTTTACCTTCGACAGCTCTTACGAGGGTCTCAACAACACTTTCGCGGCCAAATCTGGCGTCAAATATCTGGCTTCTATGTTCCGCATGGACGACGGCAAGGTCGACGACTGGGCCGTATCGCCGCTCCTGTCGGGCGAACAACAGACCATCACTTTCTGGGCCAAGAGCTATTCGCCCAACTACCCCGAGGCCATCGAGGTGCTCTACTCCAACACCGGCACCAAGATTGCCCATTTCACCAAGGTCAAGGACATCAACCCCGTGAGCAGCGAATGGACTCAATATTCGTTCGATGTGCCGGCAAACTCCAAATACTTCGCCATACGCAGCGTGGCGGCCGGTGCTTTCATGCTCATGATTGACGATGTCAGCTACCGCACTCGCGCAGAAAAGCCCGTGGGCTACAACGTTTACCGCAACAATGTCAAAATCAACACAGAGCCGGTAACCGCCACTGTGTATGAGGACAACACAGCCGACAAGGGCGTTGCCACCTATCGGGTAACGGCTCTCTATTCCAACGAGGAGTCAGAACCGTCTAACTCAGCCTCCTTCACCAACAGCGCAGACCTGGTCAACACCGGCCTGAACATCTACAGCAACAGCGGCTGCATAGTTGTGGAGGGCGCCGACGGCCAGCCGGTACGCATCAGCGCCACCGACGGCACTCTGCTCTTTAACGCTGTCGCCTCCGACACCGTGATATGCCCCGTCTCCCCGGGCGTTTACATCGTCACAGCCGGCAGCCACAGCACCAAGCTGATAGTAAGATAACCCCCATCACCCATACCTGAAGAGGGGTTGCCATTTTCCGGCAACCCCTCTTTTGTCAATTATCTCTTTTATCCCTTTGGGAGCAATATCATCTGTCCGCGTGAAGCATGGTAACTATGCGCTTCATGGCTTTGAGGAAGCTTTCCACCTCAGCCTCGGTGTTATAGACAGCAAAGGAGGCCCGTACCGTTCCGGGTATGCCCAGGCGCTCCATCAGCGGCTGGGCGCAGTGGTGGCCGGTACGCACGGCTATGCCCATCTGGTCCAAAAGCACGCCTACGTCGTACGGATGCTGCCCGTCGACCAGGAAGCTCAACACCGGACCTTTATGCTCGGAGGTGCCGTAAATAGTTATGTGGCCTATGTCGCGCAGTCCCTCTTCGGCCATGCGCAGCAAACGCATCTCATGGTCCTCCATGGCCTTCAGGCCTACGCTGTCGATGAAATCGAGCCCGGCGCTCCACGCGGCCAAGTCGACAAAATCGGGAGTGCCGGCCTCAAATTTAAACGGCAGATCGGCAAAGGTCGTTCCGCTGAAGCTCACATGATCTATCATCTCGCCGCCTCCCTGATAAGGGGGCATGATTTCAAGCAGTTCGCGGCGTCCATAGAGCACGCCAACGCCGGTGGGTCCGTACATCTTATGGCTTGAGAAGGCATAAAAATCGGCGTCTAAGTCCTGCACGTCAATGTGCAAATGCGGCGCTGCCTGAGCGCCGTCTATCAACACCGCCACATCGTGTTCATGGGCATAATCGATCATCTCTTTCACCGGGTTGATGGTGCCCAACACGTTCGACACGTGGCAGAAGGCTACCATCATGGTGTGGTCGTTGAAATAGCTGCGATATTGGTCCAGCCGCAGCTCGCCGCGCTCGTTGATGTCAACGACGCGTAATTTTATGCCGGTGCGTTTCTGCAGCAGCTGCCACGGCACTATGTTGGCGTGGTGCTCCATAACGGTGAGAATCACTTCGTCGCCTTCGTGGAAGTTGCTGCCGAAGCTCGACGCCACCAGGTTGATGCTCTCGGTGGTGCCGCGTGTGAAAATCACCTCGCAGTCTTCGCGCGCATTGATATGGCGGCGCAGCTTGTGGCGCGTGCGTTCCTGCAAATCGGTGGCCTGCTGCGACAAGGTATGCACACCACGGTGAACGTTCGCCTTGGTGTGTGTGTAGGCGTGCTCAATGGCGTCTACAACACGCTGCGGTGTCTGGCTCGTTGCCGTGTTATCGAGATAGACCAGCGGGCGCCCGTGTATCTTCTGCTCAAGTATGGGAAACTCTTTGCGTATGGCAGCTATATCTAAACTCATTTCAAATTATTGCATCTTCCCGGACACGAGGCGCAGGAGGCGGAATCGCCCGTAAAGCGTCTTTCCACGAGCAGATGGAGCCGTTCCTGCAGACCGGGCATGGTTACTGAATCAATGATGTCGGCCATGAAAGCCTGTTTCAGCAGAAGCTTGGCGGCATCCTCGTCTATACCGCGCGTGCGCATATAGAAGAGCTGCATGGCATCGAGCTGACCTGTGGCAGAACCGTGCGAACACTTCACATCGTCGTTGTAAATCTCCAGCTGAGGCTTGGAGTAGATGCGCGCTTCGCCTGAGCCAAGCAGGTTTCTGTTGCTCTGATAGGAGTCTGTGGCACTGGCGCCCGGACGAACCAATATTCTGCCGGCAAAGGCACAGCGGGCCTTGTCGTCGGCCGAATATTTATACAGCTCGTTGCTGCGGCAGCGGGGCACCTTGTGGTCAATAAGCGTGAGAGTGTCGATGCGGCGGTCATCGTCGGCAATACCCATACCGTAAAGATGCGTCTCGCAGCCCTCCCCTTCCAGGCTCAGGCGGTATTCGTTGCGGGTGAAGCCGTTATAGAGCGTCATGCCGTTTACCAATAACCGACTGTCGGCCTCCTGCCGCACATAGAGCGTGCTAAGGCGCTTGGTGAGTGGTGTGCTCTCCTCCAGGTCGTAATAGTCGAGGTGCGCGTTGCGGCCCACTATTATCTCCACGGTCTGAAGGCTGAGGAAATCCACGCTGTCGTTCTGAGTGTGGTCGCAAACAAGAATCTGCGCCTCGGCACCCTCCTCCAACACCACCAGGATACGCCTTACAGCCATAAGGGGAGCACCGCTGCTCAGAAGGTTCACAAGCTGCACAGGTTTGCGCAGTTTGCAGTTTTTCGGCACATAGACCAGCAAACCGTCCTGACAGAGAAGCGTGTTGAGAGCCACTTCCGGGTTCTGCATATCGGCCACAGTGCCGTAATATTTCCCGACTATCGCGTCATTCTTTGCCAGCGACCCCACGTAGGCACCCTCGGGGAGGTCGTTCAGCGCGGCGTCGGTTTTGGCAAATGAATCGTTGATGAGGAAGCAGAGGTCGGTGCTTACGTTGGGCACATCACAGCGGAAAGCCGCCGCCGGATTGGCATCTATGTTTACGCGCGCCACATTCACGCCGTAATCGGGCTCTAACAGCGCCTGCAGGTCGGTGAGACGGTAATCCTCGCTGCCAAGCGCGGGAAGACCCTCTTCGGCATACCGAGACACCACGCGGCGAGCCTCTTCGCGTCTGCCGTTCAGAGCCGCCGACGAATGAGAATCTATCAGCTCCTTATGGTCGGCATACAGCTCAAGATACTGATTCAAGGCACTCTTCATTGCTCCTGATTCTTTATCCAGTCGTATCCGCGTTCCTCCAACTCAAGCGCCAGTTCCGGGCCGCCGGTCTTTACTATACGCCCTTTGTAGAGTATATGCACCAGATCGGGCTTAATATAGTCGAGCAGACGCTGATAGTGGGTGATGACAATGGTGGCGTTGTTGGCCGATTTCAGCTTGTTGACACCGCCGGCCACAATGCGCAGAGCGTCGATATCCAGGCCCGAGTCGGTTTCGTCAAGAATGCTCAGCTTCGGCTCCAGCACTGCCATCTGGAATATCTCGTTGCGTTTCTTCTCGCCGCCCGAAAAGCCTTCGTTAACCGACCGTGAGGCCAGGGTATTGCTCAGGTCCACAACGGCGCGTTTCTCACGCATCAGCTTCAGGAACTCTGTTGCCGACATGGGCGGCTCGCCAAGATATTTGCGTTTGGCGTTCACGGCGGCACGCATGAAATTCACCATGCTTACGCCGGGTATCTCCACCGGATACTGAAACCCTAAAAAGAGTCCCAAATGGCTGCGTTCCTCCGGCTCCATGCTCAGCAAATCGCGCCCCATAAAGGTGGCTTCGCCTCCGTCGACATGATATGCCGGATTTCCGGCCAATACCATCGACAGGGTCGACTTGCCCGAACCGTTCGGACCCATTATGGCATGAACCTCGCCGGCTTTAACCTCAAGGTTTATGCCACGCAATATCTCTTTGCCCCCTATCGAGGCGCGCAAATCTTTAACTTTTAGCAATTCTGCACTCATTTCTTATTCTTTGGTTCAACGGCCTCGGCAGCCGTCGCTCCTTACTTCATTCAACAATTGATCTGTGTTGATGGTTGCGGTCAAACAACTGCGCTTCCATCAGCTGTATGGCGTAGGCAAGATCCTCACAGTCGGGTGTGCCGGTAATTGCCGGCGCAATCAGCATCACCCCTGTGGCAATGTTGCCGTCGTTATGTCTCACTGCCGTCATCAGGGGCGAGTCGTGGTCGCGCCCTATCAGCACGTTGAAAAACAGGCTCAGCAGCATGGCCCATTTCATCACTCCCCACACGGCGCCGACAATCTTGTTGAGCGGACCCTTACCCAAAGGCAGCGTGATGACCCGCAGTGCCGGTCCCAGACAGCTCATCACCAAATACAGGCCCCCATATATCACCGCCACGGCAAGAACCGACGGCAGGAACATGGGCATTGGCGGCGTAGAGGCGCTTGCAGGCCATGTGTCGGCTATCCATCCGGCCAAATCGCGCCATAACACCACAGCGCCGCAATAGCCGAAGATACACCCCAACAATGAGCCCAACTGACCCGTTATCCCCTTCCTTATCCCCAACAGACAACCGGCCGCAAGCACCACAACCGTAAACAACTGATAGAGTGCCTCCATTTGAATCTGTCTGTGGGGTTGTATAGCTAAAAGGTGCTACCCGTCGACGAACCGACAGGCACCACCGCGTTATTTTTTCTCTTTACCGCGCTGTTTGCCCTTCTTTCCCTCCTCTTCGTCGGGGAATTTGTTGGGGAAGCTCCAGTGCTGACGCGGATGCCACATGGAGTAAATTACCAGCGTGATGCCAAGCAGGATAAAGGGTATGCTGAGCGCCTGACCCTGATCCATGCCATATTGGGCGCGCATAGCCAGCTCCCACGGTTCCTGCACGTTCTTCAGATACTCTATCAGGAAGCGGGGCAGGAAAATGCCAATGAAAAACACGCCGGTTATCAGCCACGGACGCTCTTCGCAGTTCTTGCGCCAGTACATCCACATCAGCAGTCCGAACAGTGCGAAGTAGCACAACGCCTCATAAATCTGTGTGGGATGAGCGGCCATCACCTCGCCGTTGCGGACAAACACGAAGCCCCAGGGCAAATCCGTATACGAGCCGTAAATCTCGCTGTTCATCAGGTTTCCGAGCCTTATCAGGCCACCCACAAGGGCTATGGGGATAACGAGCTTGTCGAACGTCCACGATGCCGGTTTCTTGCTCACAAGCCACGTAAAGAGGAACACGGCAATGATGTTGCCAATGGTGCCACCGTGGCTCGCCAGGCCCCCTTCCCAGATTTTAAATATGTCGGCCGGATGCTGGCTGTAATAATCCCAGGCATAGAAAAACACGTGTCCCAGACGCGCACCCACCACGGTGCCTATCATTACATACATCAGCAATATGCCGAGCCATTTCTCAGGCGCGCCCTCATGGCGAAACATCCGTTCCACCACTTTATAGCCGATAAAAAAGCCTATCACAAAGGCCAGACCATACCAACGCACCGTAAAGGGGCCGAGCGAAAAAAGCTCGGGGTCGGCATTCCAGATTACGTATCCCAGCATCGCTTAATCTTTTTTGTTATTTGCAATTTTAAAGAGCGCTGCCAAATACGTAATTCCGCCTCACTCTCTGTCTCTCTGTAGCGGCCATAACGGGTCGGTTGAGCTTCACAGATTCACACCTCATGTCATTGCTTTGCGGCAAAGCCGGATGTGCAAAATCTGTCATGCTCATATCGACCCATTATTCTGCCGGCGGCTCCGTGGTCTGATGTCCTCAGCATCGCGGAGCCTTATCAGGTTAAACCGGTTGACAAAATGCCAACCTCGTTTAAAGTTTGCTTACTATCTCAGCCGTATCCTGAGCAATCACCATTTCCTCGTCGGTGGGTATTACCACTACCCTAACCTTGGAGCCCGGTTTGGTAATCTCCACCTCTTTGCCGCGGCATTTGTTAGCCTCAGAGTCGAAGTCTATTCCCAGGAAGGCAAGCTGACGGCAAAGCGTCTCGCGGGTGGTAATCTGGTTCTCGCCAACGCCGCCCGTGAAGACGATGATGTCCACACCGCCGAGCACAGCCGTGTAGGCGCCTATGTATTTCAGGATGCGATATTCATACATATCCATGGCCAGTTTGGCACGCTCGTTGCCTTCCTCAATGCCCTTTTCAATGTCGCGCATATCGCTGCTGATGCCCGAGATGCCCAGCACGCCGCTCTCCTTATTCACCACGCGCAGCATGTCGTCGGGAGTCAGATTATCCTGTTTTGCCAGGTAAATCAGAGCGCCCGGATCAACGTCGCCCACACGCGTGCCCATCATCAGGCCCTCCGTGGGAGTCAGACCCATTGACGTGTCGATGCTCTTGCCGTCGGCGATAGCCGTGATGGAGCC
>FR897808.1:0-5484 GCA_000437495.1 Prevotella sp. CAG:485 | reverse complement strand
GGAGCCGCCGTTGCCGATATGGCAGGTGATGATGCGCTCCTTGTGGATGTCAAGGCCTAAGAATTCGCACGCGCGACGCGATACATAACGGTGGCTGGTGCCGTGGAAGCCATAGCGGCGAACGCCGTATTTGGTGTAAGCCTCGTAAGGGAGGGCATACATATATGCCTTGGCAGGCATGGTCTGATGGAAAGCCGTGTCGAAGACTGCCACCTGAGGCACCTTCGGCATCAGGGCCTCAACAGCCTCTATGCCGGTGATGTTGGCCGGATTGTGCAGAGGAGCCACTGTATAGCACTCCTTCACTTTCTCTATCACCTCGGGGGTGATGAGAACCGACGTGTTGAACTTCTCCATGCCATGCACCACACGGTGGCCCACAGCCTCTATCTCGTCGAAGCTCTTCACTACGCCTTCTTTCGGGTCGGTGAGCAGGTTGAGGATGTTGCGTACTGCATCCTTGGCGTCCTTCATGGGCGTTTCTATAACCTCTTTCGACCCGTCCTGACGTTTGTATTTCAGGAACGAATCCGGAAGGCCTATCTTCTCCACTCCGCCTTCGGCAAGCACCTGTTTGGTGTCGGAGTTGATGAGTTTGTATTTCACGCTGCTGCTTCCGCAGTTCAATACCAGAATTTTCATGATGTCACTTTGGTTGTTCTCTCCGATGCGGAGTGCCCGGGGGTGGTTGCCTCTCTGCACCCCGCCGGAGTTTTACGTTTCTGTTTGCTTCTCAGAGGCCCTTTTCGCCTATTGCCTGATTGCAGGTTACGATTATAGTGTTCTGAATATCTTCCACCGTAGCGCCGCGGCTCAGGTCATTCACCGGAGCTGCCAAGCCTTGCAGGATAGGACCTACGGCACCGGCGCCTGCCAGACGCTGTACGAGCTTGTAGGCGATGTTGCCCACTTCCAGCGACGGGAATATGAGGGTGTTGGCACGACCTGCCACGGGGCTTCCGGGAGCCTTCTTGGCGGCGATGTCGGGAACGATGGATGCGTCAGACTGCAGCTCGCCGTCAACCTTCAGCAGCGGGTCAATCTCATGCACCAGTCTTACGGCCTCTATAACCTTGTCTACGCGCTCGTGCGTGGCGCTGCCTTTCGTCGAGAAGCTCGTCATGGCCACAACCGGCTCAAAGCCGGCTATGTTGCGTGCGGTGGCGGCCGTGCTGATGGCTATCTGAGCCAGCTCTTCAGCTGTGGGGTCAGGCACAACGGCGCAGTCGGCAAAGATGAGCTTGTGGTCCGTGCCGTAAGGCAGATGCTCCGGCAACAGCATGATGAAGGCTCCGCTCACTACCGAGATACCCGGTTTGGTCTTGAGCACCTGGAAAGCGGCGCGCAAAACATGGCTCGTGGGAGCCAGCGCTCCGGCCACCATACAGTCGGCATGTCCGGCTTTAATCATCAGACAGCCCAGATAAAGCGGATTGGCAGCCTGCTTGCGAGCCTGCTCTATGGTGATGCCCTTCTTCTTGCGGAGCTCGGCGAAAAGCTCTGCATAGGGCTCAACTACTTCTGCATCGTTGGGGTCAAGCCACGTAGCCTTCTTGATGTTGGTGAGGCTCATCTCGTTGGCAAGAGAGATTGTATCTTCCTTGCGGCCGATAAACAATACCTCTGCGGCGCCTATGCCGATAATATAATCAGCTGCGCGCAGGGTGCGCGGCTCGGTGTTTTCAGGAAGCACCAGACGCTGGGGATGCTGCTGGGCTTTCGCTGTAAGTCGTTCAAACAATGTCATGGTATTCAGGGTTTTTATCTGTTCAAAATCAGCGTGGAAAGATTCTCGTTTCCACTCTGCAAAATTACAAATTTATTCGCACATCCGCAAGTTATCGCTTTCCCTTTTCAAGCCTCAAGCAGGATTGCGGATCTTCGGTCTGCTGATAGATGCTCAGTGGCGACGTCCCAGGCTCACCTTGCGGCACAGGCATATCGAGCTGTTTGAAATGCTGTTGCCAGAAGTCGGATGCCGCCGGGTCGTCGCTGCCGAAGTTCAGTCTGATACTGCTGAAATATGGCTCTCCGTCAGACTTCAGGCAGGCTCGCTGCACCAGTTCAGAGCAATACAAAGCCCCCGCATGGGGCACAAAACACACATTATAGGCATAGCCCAAAAAGCTCCTTGCCCGCCGCAGAGCCGCTTCGCCATCCACCTCAGCCTCAGGCGGTATATTTCTGATGCGATATCCGGCATCGCCATCCAACTGTGGAGCACGGGCGAGAAAGTCGGCCAACGGGGTTTCCACCACACCCTCTTTGGCATTTGCCTCAATCACCGTTTGCGTATCGTTGTCGAGAATACCCACATGGTCAAGGGGCAGATTCCCCTGCGCAGAAGCGCCGACAATAGCACGCGAAAAGGGCGTGGCGTCTGTGAGTAAAAAAATCAGGCTACAGCTCATCTCAAATTATTTTGCGGTAGGGTTTTCGTCTTCGTTTCTTTTTAGTTTCCCTTCTCCCCTCTCAGCTGCCAGAAAGCCACCGCTGAGGCGGCCGCCACATTCAGCGAATCGACGCCAGCCTGCATGGGAATGCGCGCCACATAATCGGCTTCCGCAATAACCTTGTGAGCCAGACCGTCGCCTTCCGTGCCCAACACCATAGCCAGACGCGGTTCGCCGTTCAGCTGCGGGTCATCAATGGGCACACTGTCGTCGCTCAAAGCCAAAGCAACGGTTTTCAGGCCCCATTGCCTTATGTCGCTCAACTTGCCGTTGAGCCACGTCCAAGGCACCTTAAACACCGTCCCCATACTCACCCTCACGGCGCGCCGGTTGAGGGGGTCGCAGCTCTCAGGCGTCAACAATACCCCCTCAACGCCCAAAGCCGCTGCCGACCGGAATATCGCGCCGATGTTGGTGGTGTCGCAAACGCCGTCAATCACCGCCAGCCGCCGGGCGTCGCGACAGATTTCCTCCACAGAGGGTAAAACGGGTCGCTCAAAGGCACAGAGAACGCCTCGCGTCAGAGTGTAGCCCGTGAGACTGCGCAGCAACTCGCGCTCACCCGTATAGACAGTAATATCGGGGCAACGTTGCAATATCGGCGCGGCGTCACCCACTATATGTTTTCGCTCACAAAGCATAGACACAGGCTTCATGCCCGCCTCCAAAGCCGACATAATCACCTTTGGGCTCTCAGCCACAAACAACCCTGCCTCATGACGCAGCCTCGTGTCTGTTAGCCTGCAATACGGATCCAGTTCCGGGGCATCCAAACGTGCCACCTCTACAATTTTACAGCTCATCTTTGGCAAAGGTAATGAAATTTTTGTTAACTTTGCACTTGGCTATATTTGCGCCGCTACTCTCTCTCCCTAAAAGTGATAAAACTAACCTAAATAAACAATGAGCGAAGAATATAAAGAACCGCTAACCGACACCGGCTTGCCCGAGAACGCGTTTCGCGAACTCGGCGCCGATGAAGAGTATGTTCCCGTGATGCATCCGGCTCACGAACAGAAGGAGGTAACGCCCTATTCCGTCATCACCGGCATCATCATGGCCATCGTCTTCTCGGCAGCCGCCGCTTACCTGGGCCTCAAAGTGGGACAGGTGTTTGAAGCCGCTATTCCCATTGCCATCATCGCCGTGGGTCTCAGCAACCTTTTAGGCAAGAAGAATGCCATTGGCCAGAACGTAATCATACAGAGCATAGGTGCCTGCTCGGGTGTGATTGTGGCAGGTGCCATCTTCACCCTTCCGGCCCTCTACATCCTGCAGGGCAAGTATCCGGAAATCATGGTGCATTTCTACCAGATTTTCCTGAGCTCGCTGCTCGGCGGCATCCTGGGCATCCTCTTCTTCATCCCCTTCCGCCGCTACTTCGTCAAAGACATGCACGGCAAATACCCCTTCCCGGAAGCCACAGCCACCACACAGGTGCTGGTGTCGTCGGCATCAGCGTCAGCCACAGGCAACGGCGCTCAGGCCAAGACCCTCATCGTAGCTTCGCTCATTGGCGGCATCTACGACTACATTGTGGCTACCTTCGGATGGTGGGCTGAAACGATTATCAGCACCGCATCAAGCTGGGGTACCGCAATAGCCGAAAAGACCAAACTCGTCTTCAGCTGCAACACAGGAGCTGCTCTGCTCGGTCTGGGCTATATTGTCGGACTCAAATATGCGTTCGTGATATTTGCCGGCTCAGCCTTCATCTGGTGGGTAGTGATACCCCTCATGGGCACATACGGCGCATCCGACATTGCCGCCATGGACCCGCAGACTCTCTTCAGCGAATATGCCCGCAAGATTGGTATCGGCGGCATCGCCATGGCAGGTCTCATCGGCATCATCAAGAGCTGGGGCATTATAGTGCAGGCAATAGGTCTGGCAGGCCGCGAGCTCAAAGGCAAAGCCGAAGGCGCAAAAGTGATACGCTGGCAGCAAGACCTCTCAATGAAGAAGGTGGTTTACTTCATCGTAATAGCCCTGGTGGCCGTACTGCTCTTCTTCTGGTTCGGCGTCATCCACACCTTCTGGCAGGCAGCAGTGGCATGGCTGGTAGTCTTTGTCATAGCCTTCCTCTTCACCACCGTGGCCGCCAACGCCATCGCCATAGTAGGCTCGAACCCTGTCAGCGGCATGACGCTGATGACGCTTATTATAGCATCGGCCATTTTCGTGGCCATCGGCCTTGAAGGCACCAGCGGCATCGTGGCATCAATGGTTATCGGCGGCGTTGTCTGCACGGCGCTCAGCATGGCCGGAGGCTTCGTTACAGACCTCAAGATAGGCTACTGGCTCGGCTCAACGCCCCGCAAACAGGAAAGCTGGAAATTCCTGGGCACACTGGTCAGCGCCGCCACCGTGGGCGGTGTCATACTGGTGCTCAACAAGGTATACGGCTTCACCGGCGAGAATGCCCTCGTAGCACCGCAGGCCAACGCCATGGCAGGCGTTATCGAGCCGCTGATGATGGGTGGCGAGACGCCCTGGATTCTCTATATGACAGGCGCAATCCTGGCGCTTCTGCTCAACTGGCTCGGCGTACCGGCCCTCGCCTTCTGCCTTGGCATGTTTATCCCGCTGCCGCTCAACGTTCCCATGCTGGTGGGTGGTGCTGTTTCGTGGTATGTAAGCAACAGCGGCAAGAACAAGAAAGTGAACGACGCACGTCGCGACCGCGGCACCCTCATAGCCTCGGGCCTGATAGCCGGCGGCGCCCTCTTCGGCGTCTTCTCAGCCATCACCCGCCTCTGCGGCTTCGAGTATGACAACCCCTTGTCAGTAGGCGTTCAGCAGATACTTGGCTGCGTAGCCTACATCGGCATCATCGTTTACCTCATCTGGGATGCCAAACGCGTCGACGTAAAAGCCTGACCTTTTTCCCCTTAACCCATAATGAGGGTGCGCCATAGCTCTTGGCGCACCCTCATTCCTTTCATCCAATAAGCCCAATAAGACCAATTAGACTAATAAGCCCAATTAGACTAATTAGACTAATTAGGGCTACTCAGAAAATAGCTAACTG
>FR897807.1 GCA_000437495.1 Prevotella sp. CAG:485 | reverse complement strand
TTGAAAGCGACAATGATAGAGAAAGTCAAACGGGATTTAATCCTGAAAACGAATCCGGAAACCAACGAGCAGTATTGGGCTCCAGGAGTTAAAACGGTATATAAGCCGGAAGAGCACGACAGAGTTAATGCCGTCCTTGACATCCTAAAAGGTGCCACGACGGCGGAGGAAGTCAGAAAAAAGTATGACATCACGTCAATCAACAGCATCTACACATGGATTGGCAAGTACGTAAGTCAGGAAAAATCATTATCTTTGGAGGAACAAACCGAAGAAGATATGGCCAATAAAAACAAAGATGACCAGATCCGGGAGTTGAAAGCGCAGCTCAAGCAAGCCCGCAAAGAGGCTGAACTTGAGAAACTTCGCGCTCATGCTTACGACACTATGATAAATCTTGCCGAGGAAACATTCAACATTTCGATAAGAAAAAAATCTGGCACCAAACAGTAAGTCTGCTCCGCGAAGAGACTCCGGCTCCATCGCTGAAGTCTCTCTGCGGACTGTTTGGTTACAGCAGACAATCATTCTACAACAGGGTGGATGACAACGACTTTGCTGAGAATGCCATAGAACCGTTGATTGTCGAAAAGGCAAAAGACTATCGCAAGGACAATCCGGGTCTGGGGTGTGCCAAGCTATATCTGATTATCAAGAATTTGTTTGAGTCAACAGGTTGCATGCCGGGGCGCGACGCATTCATCGAGTTGTTGCGTGCCAATGGCCTTATGGTGCAGATAAAACGCCGGCGTCACTACAAGACCACCGATTCCAACCATCATTACCGCAAGTATGACAATCTGATAAAAGAGATTGTCCCGATGCGTCCGAATGAGATATGGGACAGTGACATAACGTATGTGGAGACAGACGAAGGCGTATGCTACCTTTCTCTGATAACCGATGCCTATTC
>FR897806.1 GCA_000437495.1 Prevotella sp. CAG:485 | reverse complement strand
CTGCCACGGAATTACGCCGCTGCCCCCAGATTCATCTTGACCAAATCGGCCAATCTTAAACTCGACACTGTGGAAAAATTTAACGGGTTCTTTCCAAACAGAAGTATTGCCGCATTTTTCAGTTTTCCTTTTTTGTCTATAAGTTGGAGAGATGTAAGAATTTCTTCAGTAGAGGCAGACACTAAGCTCTCAGGTATGCGTTGCGCCTCTATACCTTTGCGTAGGAAATATTCGATAGACTCTCTGTCTATATCTTCAATACTTGCATCATCGATACTTACATCATCCCAAGTCCTTCCCATTTTTTTAAGGAGAAAGTCTTGAAGTGCCGCCCCCCTTTAATTCTTGTTTGGTACTGCCGGAACGATAGTGATAACTACCTTTATATGATATAGGAATATTGCTGGGCTTTACAAATATTTCAATATAGGAACAACTATCCGTTTGTTTTAGATTGACATCCACAACTATTCCAAGAGTAGTTACGATTTTGTTTGGAATATCTTCCAAAAGTCGTTTGCTATTATCGACACCAACTATTTCACAAGATTCATCCTCAACTCCGATAAATATATAACCACCAGAGGCATTGGCGAAGCCGCATACCCATTTCAGGTATTCGTCCTTCCATATTTCTTTACACTCTATATTTTGACTCTCTGGTAGTTGAAGTTTTGCCATATACTACGCTTGTTCTTGATTTCTAAGGGCAAAGTTAGCGTTTTTTCCTGAGAAATCAGTGTCTTTTCTCCTATTATGATGTGGCGGTAACTATGTGGTGAAAAACAGTTTCGCAATGCCGAAAATCGCATATAATATCTCACTCAAAGGCTACGTCGGAGGCGCCGACTTCGACCGCACGACAGTCGACAAGACCCTCTCCAAAACGAGGGTAAGCGTGTCATAGTACTTATAGACAGTCTCGGCAGCTCCCTCGCCACCAGCCTCATATATTTTTAGACACAGGACTCCCAGCCGGTATGCAGACACGGAGAGTCAGGCGCTCTAATCAACAAAAAATTCGCTGAAATTCAGCGAATTTAGGTTGATAGCTGTGGTCCCACTAGGGCTTGAACCTAGGACTCCCTGATTATGAGTCAGGTGCTCTAACCAACTGAGCTATGGGACCGAAAGAACCGGGGTTCTTTGCTTTTGCGGTGCAAAGTTAGTTAGTTTTTTTGAGCTGTGCAAGTATTTGGGGATTTTTTTCTAAAAAAATTTGGTCAGATGTGGTCAAGAAGAAATATGAGAGGGGTACAAGGTGAGGGTTAAATGATTATTTTACAGGCGGTTAAAAGGCGCGGGGAAGGAAGTGCTGGTAAAAGGGCATGAAGGGGTTTGTGGTTTCAAAAATTTTTATTAACTTTGCAGAACAAGAGTTAACTTGATGCGATAAACCCGGAGACTCGTAGCTTTGTACTTGAAGGCAGATTTGTCTTAAGGGCAGGTTCGTTTTAGGAACGGATTTGTCAATGACGGCGGATTTGTTTTTGAGGGCAAGGTTAGCGGTAAAAGGAGAATGGCTTCATGGCTCTTAAAGTGGGTAAAAAGCCGTGGAATTAAGGGGTTGAAGCCTACGGATCAAGTGGGTATAAAGCCTATGCATCAAGGGGATAAAGACTATGAGGCAGGTGGGATATAGCCGATGGACTCGGTGTCAGCGTAGTGGCGTGATGCGGGTTCTAAGGTAGTTTTTTATTGTTTAATTTATAATGGGAGGTGAGACCTCCGGTTTGGTATGAAGTTAGAATGTCCGAATTGCCACACTACTTTTCAGGTGGATGAGAATCATTATGCAGCGCTTTTGTCGCAGGTCAAGAACAAGGAATTTGAGTCTGAGCTGAAGCAAAGGATGAAGGAGCTTGCGGAGGTGCAGAAGGCTGAGGCTAAGGCTCGCGACCTTAAGGCGGAAAAGGACCTTGCCGACAAAATGGCCGTCAAGGATAAGGAAATCGGTTGTCTGGCCCGGGAAATTGAGCGTTTAAGGGGTCTTATCGACAATAATGATTTGCAAAAGAAGGCTGACAAGGCTGCTGCCGACGCTGAAATGACGCGTCAGCTGAGTGAGTTGCGGTCGGCCAAAGACAAGGAGATTTCGGAGCTTAGCGGCAAGGTTGATGCCTTGAAGAAGCAACATGAGCTTGATATTGCCAATGAGCGAGGCAAGCTGAAGGATGACATTCATGCCTTAGACAAAGAGATAGCTGACCTCAACTCGCAGCTGAAAGCTCAGAAGTTGGCCTCAGAGAATCATGAGCTGGAACTGAAGGAGCAGCACAAGATACTCATGAAGGCCAAGGATGAGGAGATTGAGCGGTATAAGAACCTCAAAAGCCGACTTTCGACCAAGATGTTGGGCGAGACTCTGGAGCAGCATTGCCAGAATGCGTTCAACCTGGCACGAAGCATGGGTGGCTTCAGGGGTGCTTATTTTGAGAAAGACAATGAGGTAAGCGGCGGCACGAAGGGTGATTTTATCTTCCGCGATTATCTGGAAGGCGAAGAGTGTCTGTCGATTATGTTCGAGATGAAAAATGAGGATGACCGTACGGTCTCAAAGCACCGTAACGAGGATTTCTTTGCCAAGCTCGACAAGGACCGCAGAGAGAAAGGCTGCGAATATGCCGTTTTGGTAACCACTTTGGAGGCCGACAATGAGCTGTATAATGAAGGTATAGTTGATGTGTCGTATCGCTATGAGAAAATGTATGTGATACGCCCTCAGTTCTTCATGGCCATCATCTCGTTGCTAAGCCAGGCGTCGAAGCGTGGGGCTCAGACCATTGTGAGCCTGCGCAAAGAGCTGTCGGTGGCCAAGGCTCAGAGCATAGACATAACACATTTTGAGGAACGTCGCGACAAATTCACAGCTGAGTTTCTGAAACACATCGAGGGTCATTGCAAGAAGCATGATGAAGCGATGACAGCCGTTGACAAGGCAATAGCAGCTGCCGAGAAGCAGATTGAAGCACTGCGCAAAATCAAAGATGTGTTTGAGGCAAGCACGAAGAAGCTGGTGCGCGCCGGCGAGGTGATGGAGAATCAGTTCACGATAAAGAAACTCACACACGGCAATCCGACGATGCGAGCCAAGTTTGACGAGGCACACAAGCAGGCGGCAGCCCAAAAGGATAATTTGCTGAGCGACTAAGAACCTGTAAAATCGACCAATACCCCACTACGTGTAGAAATAGACAGAAGATTACAAAGCCAAGAAGCCATGTTACGCACACTGCTAACGATACTGATGATTGCTACTTTGGCAATTGTCAATGCAAAAGACATAAAGGTGATTGACTCCACAGACAACAGTCCGCTGGCCGGCGCCTCGGTGATTTCGAGCAACGGAATGATTATCGGCATCACCGACAATGAGGGTAAAATCAAAGTTGAGAACCGCGATTTCCCGCTGACTATCCGTTATATGGGTTATCGTTCGGCACAAGCCTCGGCAAAAGATGCCACAATAAGTCTTCAGCCGGAAGATTATGAGCTGCCCGATGTGGTAATCAGCTCAGCCGGAAGGCCTATAACGCGCGTCCAGACATATATGCGCGAATACAGCACAGGCTCAACGCCGACAGACACGCTGCAGTTTTTCAATGAATATGTGGTGGAATATTTTCTTGCCGACGGCAAGGTGAAAGGCTATAGTAAAGGTGATGCAAAGGCTCATGTATTGGCCGTAAGACGCAGGGGGAGAATCTATAAGTCGCCTGATATTGACAGTGTGATGCAGCCACGACATGAGGATGAAATCAATCTTCTCTCGATGATGAGTTTGGAGGCATACCTGCCAGGCGACAGATTTAAGGAAACGGAGGCTATAAAGGCCGGAGCGAAGTCAGATACCGTGCAGGGCAAGTACTATCCGAAGATTATGTTCAGGAAAAGCAACGGCATCTATGAGCGTGAATATGACGCTCTGGCAGACCATAAGAACCACGTAACGTCGCCGATGATAGCCAAAATTTTCGGCCTGACCATGGACATTGACGAAGCTTCAAAACGTGAGATATACAAGATTGAGGAAGGCGAGGATTATGGCCTTCAGAACTACATTTCGAGTTCGACCACGATATCCTTTTTAGGGCGCGGCAAGATGTTCAAGCGTATTTTCAGCGTTCAGCAGCCAATCAGAATCAACAGCTACATAGAACAGTATCCGGTTGAAATC
This sequence comes from Prevotella sp. CAG:485, assembly GCA_000437495.1. Taxonomy (GTDB): domain Bacteria; phylum Bacteroidota; class Bacteroidia; order Bacteroidales; family Muribaculaceae; genus Lepagella. The sequence goes on along the minus strand of FR897806.1, from coordinate 6,465 downwards.
ACGCACCTCACAGTGGAGGAGTACAAAGAACAGAAGGAGCAGAGAAAGGATAAAACAGCGGGGACGATAAAGGTGCAGAAGCCGGAAAGTCTGACACCCTTATCGCCCGCAGTAGAGCAGTTGATTGAACGCGTTGACCGGGAAGTTAAGTAAGGAGAAGTCCTATCCAATACGCTCAGAGGCACATCAATGAGTCCTTATTTGCCGCCAATTACAGACAGGATTGCGTTGGCGATTTGCTGAGGCAGAAGACCATTCTTTTCCTCAAGCTCTTTAACCTTATACTGGTTCTCAAACTGTTTTGCCAATCCGAAATTGAGGCATTTCAGCGCAGAGGCACCCACGGCAGAGGCAACCCTTTGGCCGAAGCCGCCGCCTAAGGAGCCATCTTCAATCGTGGCCACAACATCGTGGTTGGCAGCAAGGGAATTGAGCAACTCCGTATCCACGCCTGAGACAAAGCGCGGATTGATGATTGTGGGCGAAATGCCTTCCTTTTCCAACAGAGCGGCTACCTCTTCAGCACGTTTGTAGTAATCGCCGACGCCAATGAGTGCCACCTTGCTGCCGCGACGCGTTACCATGAACTTGTTTAGGGTGGAATAGTCGGAATCCGGCTGATAGTCGGCATGCTCGAAACTGTAAGTAGGGATGCGAACGGCCACCTTGAACTTATCCTGCTCGTAACCCCATTTGAGCATAGCCTCAAATTCCTCAGCATTGGCAGGCGCCAGATAGACCACATCGGGGATTGAGGTAATCATCGGAATGTCCCAGAAGCCCAGATGAGTGAGGTCGGGGATGCCGTTGACACCACCGCCGGCCACTACCATGAGCGAAGCGCCGGGGTTCATGGCCCAGTCTTCCATCAACTGGTCGTAAGTGCGCTGCAGGAAAGTGCCCACAACTGGATAAATAGCTTTGGCGCCATTGCGAGCGGCGCCTGCCATAACAGCCACGGCAGTCTGCTCGGCGATGCCCACATCAATGTAATGTTCGCCCAGTGTGTCGCGCACCTCCTTCGACAGGCCGAACGAGTCAGGAGTGGCCGACGAAACCACCAACAAGCGTGAATCGGCAGCGTGCACACTCAGAATGAAGTCGCGCAGGATGGTAGTGTAATTGGGTTCAGGTGCAAAGACCTTCGGCTCACCGGTGGCGAGGTCGAAGGGCACAGACCAGTGGAACTCCTCGCGGTTACGTTCTGCCGGCACATAGCCTTCGCCCTTCTGCGTGTTTAGATGCACAACAACAGGACGCGGCGAATCCTTAACCTTGCGATAGGCAGCGATGACATCAGTTAGATTATTTCCGTCGGCCACATAGATATAATCGAAGCCGAAAGCCCGGAAGATATTGTTTGCCGCAGTGCCGTTTGTTTCGCGCAACTCCTTGAGATTGGCATATAAGCCGCCGTGAGTCTCGGCAATGGCCATCTTATTGTCGTTGACAATGACGATGAGATTAGACTTCAGCGCGCCGGCAGTATTCAGACCTTCAAACGCTTCGCCGCCTGAAAGAGAGCCGTCGCCGATGAACGCCACAACATTATATTTCTCCCCTTTCAGGTCGCGCGCCTTTGCCAGACCGGTGCAGAGGCTGATGGACGGTGAGGTATGGCCAGCGTAAAGAAGTCATACTCCGGACTTTCGCTCGGTTCCGTGTATTCGCCCACTTTGTCGAAATCGGCCTCATTGATGAATCCGTTGACCCTGCCGGTAATCATTTTGTGCGGGAAATCCTGATGCGACATATCCAGCACGAGCTTGTCTACCGGCGCGTCAAACACGTAATGAAGAGCGATGATGGCTTCCACGTCGCCGAGGTTAGGACCTACATGGCCAGAATAGAGCGATGTGCGGTAGAGGACAGCCTGACGCATCTGGTCGGCCACCTGTTGCAGTTCCTCAACCGACATACGTTTGATGTCGGCGGGACTCTTGATGTCTTTTATCTTATCAAAATTGAATTTCATATCACTTAAGACTAAGGATTAAGGAGGACTGATATGTGTGAAAATTCAGTCACTTTTAAAACAACCGTTCGGTTAAAGAGTGTTCAAAAATTCACACGAATTAACAATTGAAGCCGGAAGCATAAAAATGGGCCGAGTCCAATGAGAACTCGACCCTGATAAGCGATAAGGTACGAAAAAAAGTAAGTGTGGATAAAAATATTTCCTGTGTGGATAAAATCATAAATATAAATCCGGCATAAAATATAAAATGCTAACTCCTAAGAATGCCGGTAAGATAACTCGGTTGAACTAATAATCTCTCTTTCACAGTGCAAAGGTAGGCAGGGCGAGTGCCACAACGCGGCACTCGCTCCAAAAAAGTAAAAAAATTTTCAAGAAAGAGGGTTATAGTCAGATGCGGGCTGCGAAAGGCGACCTGAGGAAGCGGCCAAGATGAGGAAAGTCGGGAAGAGAAAGACGCTCAATGCATGCAAGATTCCCTACTACAATGAGCTTGAAACGGGCACGGGAAAAAGCCACATTCAGCTTGTTGCCCGAAAAGAGAAAGTCGGCCATCTCCGCCATATATTCAGCATCGCCGGCAGCCAGAGAGACAAAAATCACATCACGTTCCTGACCCTGCATCTTGTCGATTGTATCAACCGTAATAGAGCGGCGCTGTTCCTCGTCGGTTTCTTTGTGTCGTTTCAGGAGCCTGCGTATGTTAGCCGCCTGAGCGCGGAAAGGAGTCAATACTGCCATATCCTCCTCTTTGACGCCACGACGGAGGAAACCGGCAATAGAGTCGGCAATGAACCGAGCCTCCTCATCAGACGACTGCTTACCCTGATGGTCGATGTTCTTCAGCACCACCGGCACCGCGAGATTGGAAAGCGGATTATCGGCCGAATTTTCGAGACTTACATCGCCACACTCCTTGTTCATTTCATGGGCAGGTAAAAGCTTGTCGTCATAGAAAAGATTCGAGACGAAGCGACACACCCCAACACACATTCTGAAACTCGTGTCGAGCATTGTGCTGTTGCTGTCCGAGAGGAGATGACTGAAGGCTGAGAGGCGCAGAGACCCCTCAATTTTGTCGGAACTGACAATAGGGGCTAATTGCTTATGGTCGCCGGCAAAAATCACCTTATCAGCCTTTATCATAGCCATGAGAGCGAGCGGCACAGACATCTGTCCGGCTTCATCAATGATAAGCGTGTGGCAGTGCAGCCCGCGGGCTCGGCGCGTATAGAGAGCATGAGGCGTAAGACCCGCGACCCACGGCAACACACTGCCGTTGAGCTTTTTCACATCGGCGTACGACAGATTCTCCACACCGTATTCTTTATCTTGAGACCGGACCTTTGTCGTTACCTCATTGTACTTCTGCCCTACTTTGATATACCGGCCCTGCGGATAAAGTTCCAAAGCCTTTATCAGGGCATTGTTGACAGCCAGATGATTCGGTCCGGTAACGATGACCTTATGGCGCCGTTTTACCACCTCCTCATGAATGATTAAGCCCAATACAAACGACTTACCCGTTCCGGGAGGCCCCTGGATGAGGTAATAATCCTTTGCCGCAAGACTTTTAATCACGGCCTGACGCTGCGCCGGCAGAAGACTCAGACTGAGGCTCTGCAGAGTTTCGTCAAGACTCTCGGCACATCCCTGTTCATCGACAAAAACCGGCTCATGAGGAGCGTTTATCAAATGACGAGCCAAGTTTACCTCCCCATTTAAGTCGGCGAGGAAATGGCTGTAGACATGCTCACGGAGGTCAACAAATTGCCTGTCGAGCATCAGCTCAGAGCCGTAATACTCTTTCAGATTGTAAGGCAGATTACCCCTGAAGGCCTCTAACTCAATCTCGTTGTTGTCGCCGTAAGCGCTGAGCGTGCATTTTATTCCGTGCCTCACATCGGGCCTGTGCAGTTCCAGCGCATCGCCTTCCTTGAAATCTGAAATATTCACAGCAGCACTCACGAGCAGCGACACATTAGCCGACCGTGACGACTCGGAATCGTCAGTCAGTAGCTTCACATTGCCGATAGCCTTTCTGCGCCTGATGCGTTCGTCAGGCGACAGAGCCATCACCTGCCTGTGGTTATTGAAGGCAGCTTCGGCTTCAAGATCGAAGAAACGGGCAATATCTCTTACCGACAGCATTTCTTATCCGTCAGTCAAGAGCTGGCGTTTCATCGCTCTCATCCTCAAGCATAGGTTCGGTTTCAATCTCCGGCACAAGCTCCTCAGCAGCCTCATCCAGACGCCCTTCCCACAGATATTTGCGAGTCTCGGCCACCAAGACACCGCTGAGCAGCAATAAGGCAATGAGATTGGGAACAGCCATCAGCGCATTCATGGAGTCTGCAATGTTCCAGACAATGTCGAGCTGGATAACGGCTCCCGCAAAGACGCAGGCTATGTAGAGCCACCTGTAGACAAGCATCCAACGCTGTCCTTTCAGATATTCCACGGCTCTTTCGCCGTAATAGCTCCAGCCTAAGATAGTGGAGAAAGCAAAGGTGAAAAGTCCGAAAGTGAGCAACGGCTCACCCACGTATGGTATTTTTGCGAAAGCGGCTTTGGTGAGCGCGGCGCCGTCGGCATAATCAATGTCGGGATACGCCAGTATGCTGCTGACAATCACCAGACCTGTCAAAGCACATATCACTATGGTATCCCAGAACGTACCGGTGGAAGATACAAGCGCCTGACGAACGGGGTTGCGTGTTTGGGCAGCAGCCGCCACAATGGGAGCCGAGCCCATGCCTGCCTCGTTGGAGAAGAGACCGCGGGCTATTCCGTAACGCGCCGCCATCATAATAGTAGCTCCCACAAAACCGCCGCCGGCAGCCTCGGGCGAAAAGGCCGACCTGACAATCAGCTGAATCGCCGGCACCAGGTAATCAATATTTACAAACAAGATATAGCAGCAACCGGCCACATAGAGGAAGGCCATCAACGGCACAAACATGCCGCAGACACGGGCTATCGACTTCACGCCGCCTATCAGCACCGCGGCCGCCAAAGCCGTTACCACAGCACCCGTTATCCATGGCGATATTGAATATGCTTCGCTGCCCAGGGTTGCTATGGCGTTCGACTGCACAGTGCAGCCGATGCCGAAAGAGGCCAGAGCGGCAAAGATGGCGAACAACACTGCCAGCCACTTCATTCCCAAACCGCGCTCAAGGGCATACATCGGTCCGCCCAACATCCTGCCCTGCGGTGTCTTTACCCTGTACTTGATGGCTAACAGTCCTTCGGCATATTTGGTAGACAGGCCGAAGAGTCCGGTGAGCCAGCACCATAACACAGCGCCCGGACCTCCGAGGGCTATCGCCGTGGCCACGCCGATGATATTACCCGTGCCGATTGTGGCAGCCAAGGCAGTTGCCAATGCGCCGAACTGCGACACATCGCCACTGGCGTTTTTGTCGCGCTTCACGCTCAACTTCAGGGCTGTGAGCAGCCGTAACTGCGGAAAGCGGAGCCTGACAGTGAGAAAAATATGCGTGCCAAGAAGCAAGACAATCATTGGCCAGCCCCACAGCCAGGAGTTTAATACGGTAAAGACTTCGTTAATATCATTCATAAAGCTTAGGTTCCGGAGTTTAATGCTCAAAGGTAGCAAAATTTTTGCACATAAGGGCTATTTCCGCATCCTTTTTTTGCACATTTTTCAAAAGCCTGCCCACCACGGGGGCTGCAAAGCGCTTTACCGTTCCGGAATGAATCAGCTTGTCTTGAAGACTATCCGCTGCACTCCGTCGGCATATCGGCTGCTGGTGATTCTGAACTCGCCTATTTCAGACGTTCTGCCCACATGGTCACCGGCGCACAGACAGCGGTCGTAAGAGCCAATTTCCACCACCCTGACGGTGTCGGAAGCATTATCGGGCAAGCGGCTCAAATCGAAGCTGCCACGTGCCTCAGCCTGAGTGATATAGTTAATGCGCACCTCGGCATCAGCCTTAATAACGGCGTTGACGTATTCCTCAAGGCTCCTTATCTCGGCGTCCGTCAGCGGCGAGGCCATCCGGTAATCGAGTTTTGATTTCTTCCTTTCAATATGACTGGAGAACGCGCGGCCGCAGCCATATCGGCGTGCCACCTCTCCGTTAAGGATATGTTCGGCCGTATGCGCCGGAGCATATTCGCGTTTGTTATGTTCGTTTATCTGCTTCTCTTCCATAGTTTCACGCAAAGGTAATGCAAATATTCTATACAGCGCTTTCCACAAAGTGACAGACAGGGGCTTCCTCGCGGAATCCCCTGACCAAATACATCTCTTACCTTTAAAATATAGTGTGATATATGCTTGCTGCTATTCTAAAAAAGTGTTTCAATTTGTACTGCAAAGTTAACACAATTTCACAGTATTTCCAAATTTATTTCCCACAAAATTTTAAGTCGCGAAAGTTTTACCCCCGCATTTTATTAAACTATCTTACTTTTAAGGGGGATAAAAATTCGTATCCGTCCGAAAAAAGCCGACT
>FR897805.1 GCA_000437495.1 Prevotella sp. CAG:485 | reverse complement strand
TCTTCGGATAGCTCTGCCACGGAATTACACCGCTGCCCCAGAAAAACAAATGGTTTTCTACCGCTTGGAGGCAGCGCTGAGAGCTTGGATTACGTTGCTGCCCGGACTAACCATGTCGTAATTCTGATGCAAATTTATTCAGTCTGCGGATAATGATTGCGATTTCAATCGTGGTATTTAGTTTTGAATATTGAAATACCACATCCGATTGTAGGTTATAGCGTGGTATTTCGTTAAAATCACGAAATACCACGCCAATTTTGCACTTAAATACGCATTTTAAACTTTGTTACCCAAACCCCGAAGGCCCCATGTTCAGCGACCTGAAGACTCAGGAAAATTTTTGAATCTGAAGCGATATTTGCGTACTTCAAAAAAAAGTTTTAACTTTGCAGCGAATTTGGGAGACAGATCCTCGCACTTATCCGAGACCCTATCGCAGCTTCCGATTTCAAACAAGCAACTACACTTTCAACCACTTAACAGCACAACCTGAACCGGTTGCGCCAATTCTTACGAGACCCCCTTCTACCCGGCTCGTAAGATAATTGCCAATAAAAACACAATCCCCGCACCGTAGCCAAGAACAATGTTCTGCCGGGAACTGATATGTTCGGTTTCCAAGCTTAGAAAATCAAATTAAGCCGTTGTTGGCGGCTATGAACGGGAATATTCATATCATGTATAATATAGACCAACTGAATGCCATGGAAGCGGACCGGGTGCGCAGCATCGCCGCCGAGATGGGTATGAAGAAAGCTGAATCGGCCGACCGCCAGGAAGCCGAATATTTCATTCTTGATAATCAAGCTATAACTTCGGCTAAAGAAATAGCCGAAAAGAGTGTTGCGCAGCCTAAAAAGCGCGGCCGGAAGCCCAAGAAACAGCAACCGGCAGCTACTCCGGTGGCTGCAGCTGAAGAAACGGCTACGGATGGTCAGGAGGCTACGGCAGCTGAGCAGCAGCCCAAGAAGCGCGGCCGCAAGCCGAAACAGAAGAACGTGGAGCAACCCACACTGTTCGATGACCAGACTGCCGCCGAGCAGCCCGAAAAGGAGACGAACGCCGACACTCCCGAAGCAAAGACAGATGAACAGGTCAAGGTGATTACCACCGATGACCTGCCAATAATATCACAGCCCAAACGTCGTGGCCGAGAAGCCAAAGAGAAGACACCGGATGAAGAGGTGAAAAATGCAGAAGCACCCGAGGCAGGCAACGAAGGCCTTTATATAACCGAAGAGGCAGTTCCGGCGCAACAGCCTCAGGCAGAAGTTGCAAATGCCGAGACGCAGCCTCAGGAAGCTCCTGTGAATGAAGCTGAGACACCCCGTCAGGCTCCGCAGCAAGCCGTAACAGGCAAGAAGAGCTTCCGCAATGCATCTGTAAAAGACACGTCGCTCGACTCCTTCTTCCCCGTGGCAAGCACTCGCAAATTCACCCCTCGCTCGCAGCGTCAGGCCGAAGAGCAAGTAGTAACGCCCGTAATGATAGAGGAGCCCAAGGCTCAGCCGCAGCAGAAAACAAGGCAGCAGAAAACCGGTCGCGTGCAGCGTCAGCAAAACTTTGCCCGGCAGGCTGAGTCATATTCCTTTGAGAATATAGTCAGCGCCACCGGCGTATTGGAGATTATGCCCGAAGGCTTCGGATTCCTGCGCTCAAGCGATTACAATTATCTGGCAAGTCCCGATGACATCTATGTGGCTCAGAACTTCATAAAGCAGTATGCCCTGAAGCCCGGCGATGTGGTGGAATGTTCGGTGAATCCGCCCCGCGACGGAGAGAAATACTTCCCTCTGGGCAAAGTACTGCGCGTAAACGGCCAAAACCCCGTAACAGTGCGCGACAGGATTCCCTTTGAGCATCTCACTCCCCTCTTCCCTGAGGAGAAATTCGACATCACGTCGGGCCCGATGGGAAATATTTCCACGCGCATTGTGGATATGTTCGCCCCCATAGGCAAAGGGCAGCGCGCCCTGATTGTGGCTCCGCCAAAGACCGGTAAGACCATTCTGCTGAAAGATATTGCCAATGCCATAGCCTCCAATCATCCGGACACTTACATCATTATGCTGCTGATTGACGAACGTCCGGAAGAGGTAACCGATATGGCCCGCAGCGTCAACGCCGAGGTGATAGCGTCAACGTTCGACGAACCGGCCGACCGACACGTCAAGATTGCCGGCATTGTGCTTGAAAAGGCCAAGCGCCTGGTGGAAAGCGGTCATGATGTGGTGATAATGCTCGACTCGATAACGCGTCTTGCCCGTGCGTATAACACGGTGGCTCCCGCCAGCGGCAAGATACTGTCGGGCGGTGTTGACGCCAATGCCCTCCAGAAGCCGAAACGCTTCTTCGGCGCTGCCCGTAACATAGAGAACGGCGGTTCACTGACCATTATAGCCACGGCTCTCACCGAGACGTCGTCGAAAATGGACGAGGTGATTTTCGAGGAGTTCAAAGGAACAGGCAATATGGAACTTCAGCTCGACCGCAAGCTGAGCAATAAGCGACTCTTCCCGGCCGTGGACATCATAGCCTCGTCGACACGCCGCGAAGACTTGCTCACCAATCCCGAGATTCTGAACCGTATGTGGCTGCTGCGCAACTACATCAGCGACATGAACTCTATAGAAGCTCTGGAATTCATCAAGAAGCAGATGGAGACCACCCGGAACAATCTGGAGATTCTCCACAACATGAATGGCTAAGAAGCAGCTCCAGAAGACTAACGCCGCGCGACTGCTTGACCACGCCGGAAAAGCATATAAGTTGGTGGCTTATCCGGTGGATGAAAATCATCTGGAAGCCACCCATGTTGCCGAATCGTTGGGCGAGGACATCAGCCTTGTCTACAAGACCCTTGTGCTGCGTGCCGGCAAAGAGCTGTTTGTCTGTGTGATACCGGGCGCCGAAGAGGTGGATTTGAAAAAGGCAGCCAAGGCCATGGGCGCCAAGAAGGTGGAGATGATTCATGTAAAAGAGCTGCTACCCCTCACCGGCTATATCCGCGGCGGCTGTTCGCCTGTGGGTATGAAGCAGGCGTTACCCACATTCTTCCACAGCACCTGCCTTGACAAAGAGGTGATATATGTGTCGGCCGGACAGCGTGGCCTGCAGCTGGAAATGAAGCCGCAAGACCTCATAGACTTCATTCACGCCACCGTGTGCGACCTGATTAAGACCCCCTCTTCAGACGAAAAATGAATACCTTCGGACGCATATTCCGCCTCACCGATTACGGAGAGAGCCACGGAGCAGCCATGGGCGGCATCATAGACGGCTGCCCGGCAGGACTGTGGCTCGACAAGGAGTATGTGGCCGAGAAAGTAATGCTTCGCCGACCCGGGACAAGGAAATTCACCTCACCTCGCCAAGAAGCCGACACGGTGGAATGGCTCTCGGGCATCAGTGAAGAGGGTCTTACCTTAGGCTCACCGATAGGCTTCCTGATAAGGAACACCGATGCGAGGAGCGACGATTACGAGCAATTGCGCCATATCTACAGGCCGGGACACGCCGACTTCGTGAGCGATGCCAAATATGGTCTGCGCGAACATCGCGGCGGCGGTCGTGCCTCTGCACGCCAGACCCTTTGCAGAGTCGTGGGTGGCGCCGTGGCCGAGTTGCTGCTGAAGCATTACGACATAACGGTTTCGGCCTTTCTGAGCGGCGTTGGCAGGCAACAGATGGCCTGTCCTTATTCAGTAGTACCGACCCCCGAACAGATTCAGGAATCACCACTTTTCGCCCCCACGGCAGAAGCCGAGAAAGCCTTTACGGAAGTGCTGACGGCACTTCAGGGGAAAGACAGTGTGGGAGGCCGCTTAAGCGTCATCATCCGGGGCTTGGCAGCAGGTATCGGGAGTCCGGTTTATGACAAGCTGACAGCCCGGTTGGCAATGGCGATGATGAGCATCAATGCTGCAAGAGGCGTGGAGTTCGGCCTGGGCATGGAATCGGCCCGATGCACGGGAGCCGAGGCCATAGATGAGTACTCTGGCATAACAGAAGATGCCGCCGGGAAACACCTTCACACGAAAGAGAATCGCAGCGGCGGCATTGAAGGGGGAATTTCAACGGGTGAGGACATATGCCTCTCTGTGGCTTTCAAACCCACTCCTACACGGCCTTATAAGGTGAACAGCATCAACGACGCCGGAGAGCCGTGTGTGATAAATCCGGGCGGACGCCATGACCCGTGTGTGGCAGTGAGGGCAGTGCCCGTGGCAGAGGCGATGGCAGCCTTGGTGATTGCCGATGAACTGTTGATAGCCCGCACCGTTCGCTTATGAAGACTTACCCTCAGTATCTTGAGGAAATTTTCGGGCCCGGCAAATATCAGAAACTGACGCTGAACGCCGGGCACGACTGTCCGAACCGCAACGGCACATTAGGCTATGGCGGCTGCATATATTGCTCGAATGAGGCATTTTCACCGGCATATTGTCACGGTCATCTCACCTTAGCCGAGCAACTGGAGGCAGGTCGACAATTCTTCAGCAGGAAGTATAAAGACAAAAAATGGCTTCCATACTTTCAGACCTACACCTCCACGAATGCCGACCTCGAGAGACTGCGTGAAGATTACGCCTCTGTCCTCAATCCGGCTGATGTGGCCGGTTTGGTGGTGAGCACCCGTCCCGACACACTGCCGCAGCCGGTGATAGAAATGCTTGCCCGGTTGACCAAGTCGGTAATAGTGGAGATAGGAGCCGAGAGTTTCCACAACAAGACCCTTGAGCTGCTCAACCGCCGCCATACGGCAGAAAAGACGGCAGATGCCGTAAGCCGCTGTGCCGCAGTCGGTTTGCACGTAGGGCTGCATCTGATAGCCGGACTGCCCGGAGAGACGGACGCAGACCTGATAGAAAGTGTGGACAAAGCGTGCGCACTCCCCATTGGCTCGTTAAAGCTCCATCATCTGCAGGTGCTTCGCGGCACACAGCTTGCCCATTTGGTGAAGAAAGGAGAGATACAGGTGCCAGAGCTGACAATAGAGAAATATTTGACGTTATGCGCCGAAATAGTGCAACGCGTGCCGGAGCATATCGTCATAGAACGCTTTGTGGCACAGGCACCGCCCGAACTGGTGATTTCGCCCAAATGGGGACTGAAGAATTATCAGTTTGTGAACCTGCTGAATAACAGGCTCGGCAAGAAATAGCATCCACTTCTCCCCTTTCAGAGGCCTTATAAGCTTAGCAAAACAGGCTGCGGTGAAAAACACTGCGACTAAAATTCTGCGCCCAAAATTCTGTGCCGTAAATTGTGCGCCGGAAATTATGTGCAAAAAAAAAGATTGCGCCGTTGACGACGCAATCTGACGCAATCTTTTTCGGGAGGTGCCAACCAGATTCGAACTGGTGTAGAAGGTTTTGCAGACCTTTACCTAACCACTCGGACATGGCACCGTTTCCTTTTTGCGCTGCAAAGTTACGACAACTTTTTGAATCCACAAAATTTTTCGCCAACTTTTTTTTCATTTTAGTCTCAGCGCCCCTCTTTTTAAGGCTCGGAAAGCCCCTCAGAAACTCCTATTTAAAAAAATTATATTACCTTTGTATCGCCAAGTATGACAGACCAAGACCCACCAAGACCCCATGACGCATAATCAATTTAATCGGCTCCACAGAACCCCTAATGAAGTTATTTTGTTAACAAATATCGGATAATTCTTCATAACACTGAATTCGGGATATGGCTATAACAATGTATGATATGTTGATGGATTTGCCGCTGCTTCAGGGCATAAGCCGCGAGCATGTATCGGCATTGCTTGAAAAGACACATATTGAGTTCAGTAAGGCTAACGCAGGCGATGTGCTGCGCAGAGCCGGTGATGAGGATAACGCCCTGATGTACGTCATCAGCGGCTCGGTAGAGGCCGAATGGCGCAACCACGCCGATGATATTGTGATAACATTTTCGGAAAAGGGGCGCACGTTGCTCGACGCCTCGCACCTGTTTGGCATGCAGCGCAAGAACCCATACACTTACACGGCTCAGACGGATGTGTCGCTGCTGAGCATTGACAAGAGCCAATATCTGTCGCTGTTAGGGACACAGTCCATCTATATGCTCAACTTCATCAATTATCTGTCGTTGCGGGCGCAGAGGCCGATGGAGCTGTTGGCGCAGATTGATTCGTGCCGGCTGCGCGACTTTCTCACAACCTGGATAACCACGATTACGCCAAGCACCGCGCGGAACATCACTTTGCAGGCCGACAAGTTAACCCTGATGAAATATACCAACCAAAGCGAGGAGAGTCTGATCGCCGATTTAGCCGAGATGCAGAGGCAGAAGGTAATCAAATATAGCAGCGATATAATAGCCATTGCCTCGCGCGAAAGCCTCTCAGATAACTTCAGGCCCTGAAGCTAACATATTTGTGTCCCGGGTTCTTACTTCCTGATTCCTCTGCAACGCGGGCAGAGGCCCTGCATCACATATTCGGCATTTTCAACGGCATAACCCAAAGGCAAAGCCACCGACGGAATTGTTACGTTGGTAAGGCAGAAGGTATGTCCGCACCTTGTGCAGTGGAAATGGCAATGCAGCTCATCAGGGCGGCAAGTGTGGCTGTTATGACAGAGGCAATATTCATGCTCCCCGTTGCCGTTGACAATGGTGTGAAGCAGATGAGCGTCGGCAAAGACAGTGAGGGTGCGGAAAATGGTTGAGCGGTCGACGGTCGGGAGTCGGTCGCAGACGTCGGCAAGCGAAAAAGCATACTTAATCTTCTCCAGCTCTCTGAGCACAAGCAGCCTCACAGCGGTAGGCTTCACGTTGTGCTGCTGCAAAATTATCTCCGGGTTGTCGTTCTCAGCCATGGTGCAAAGGTAATTAATTTTTGTCTTTTTAAGAGTCTAACGTTTGCATTTTTCCCATCTTGAATTAACTTTGCATCTGAAACCGAAACCTTTAATATGGCAAACTTATCAAATCAACGCGCGAGCATGATTCACGGCATTCTGCTCATTGCGCTTTTTGCATGCGCTTCGTTTTACATAGGCGAGGTGCAATTTCTCAAAGACCTCTCCATAAGTCCTATGATTATAGGCATCATCTTGGGTATGATTTACGCCAATTCGCTGCGCAATCATCTGCCTGAGACGTGGGTGCCGGGCATACAGTTTTGTTCCAAACGACTGCTGCGCATAGGCATTATCTTTTACGGCTTCCGACTGACGCTGCAAGACATTGTGGTGGTAGGCCTTCCGGGTGTTGTAATCGACATAATAGTGGTTGTAGTGACCATACTCGGCGGCGTGCTCATAGGCAAGCTGCTGCGTATGGACCGCGACACGGCACTGCTCACCAGCATAGGCAGCGGCATCTGCGGCGCGGCAGCTGTCCTGGGCGCCGAAGCCACCATCCGCTCGCAACCGTACAAGACGGCTGTGGCAGTGGCTACGGTGGTCATCTTCGGCACCATAAGCATGTTCCTTTATCCCGCGCTCTACAATGCCGGCCTTCTCGACCTCGATCCGCAGCAAATGGGCATCTACAGCGGCTCAACGCTGCATGAGGTGGCTCATGCCGTGGGCGCCGGCAATGCCATGGGCGAGGATGTGGCCAACAGCGCCATAATAGTGAAGATGATACGTGTGATGCTGCTGGTGGCTGTGCTTCTTGTACTCAGCGTATGGATTGGCATAAGCAACCGCAAAAACGGCACCGCAACGGGCGAGAAAGGCAAGATTGCCATACCCTGGTTTGCCGTACTGTTCCTGCTGGTAATTGTCTTCAACTCCTTCATTCACCTGCCTCAGGTGATGATTGACTCAATCAACTACGCCGACACCTTCGTGCTGACGATGGCTATGGCGGCTCTCGGCGCCGAAACGAGTTTCGACAAGTTCAAGAAGGCCGGCGCCAAGCCTTTCGTCCTGGCTTTCTGCCTCGACTTATGGCTGATTGCCGGCGGCTGGGTGATGGCCAAGTATCTGGTGCCGATGCTTCAGTAATCAGGCAATAGATTCGGCAATCAAAGACGTCATAAAGGCGCATCTGCGGCACTCCGAGGCCTCAGATGCGCCTTGACAATGGGTCGGCCCGATAACTTTTTCGGAGTTCGATTGTTTAAAGGATAGATTTTGTCTTACCCTAACCTTTTACGGAAACAAATCATGAGCACAATACCCAAAGACCCCTTTATGCTTCTCAGCTTCATCAATATGCACCTGCGCGACGACGGTATGAGCCTTGATGAACTGTGCAAGAGCCTCGACATAGACCGCGACAATCTGGTAAAAACCCTGAAAGACGCCGGTTTCGACTATCTGCCGGAGGTGAATCAGTTTCGCTGAGATGCCTTGACCCACAATAAACCTCAAAGTCAGCGGCTATGTTTAAGAATTTGCTCCGCCTTTTTCTCACAGCCTGTATCGTTGCTCTAAGCCTGCCTGCAACGGAGGCTCAGATAGCTATAAAACAATCGGCTATTGAGCCTATAATGCCGGATTCCATCGACGTGGCCGAAGGGGCAAAGAAGCACTTCTGGAGGGCATCAGGCGAGGTTTTCGGCTTCAATATGGGGCTGTGGGCATTCGACAGGTATGTGCAGAAGGGCGATTTTGCGTATATCTCGTTCAAGAGCATCAAGAAGAATTTTGAAGTCGGCTTCAAATGGGACAACGACAAGCTCGGCACCAACACTTTCCTGCATCCATACACCGGCAATCTCTATTTCAATGCCGCCCGCTCAAACGGATACAGCTTCTGGGGCTCGGAGCTGTTCGCCATAGGCGGCTCAGCCATGTGGGAGCTGTTTATGGAAAGGGAATATCCCAGCACGAACGATGTCATTGCCACACCGATTGGCGGCGCAGCCATAGGCGAGATGCTGTTTCGTGCCTCAGATGCCTGCCTGGATGACCGCACAACAGGGCATGAGCGCTTTGAACGCGAGCTGGCATGCTTCATAATTTCTCCAATGCGCGGTCTGAACCGCATTTTCACCGGTGCGGCATGGCGGCACAGCGCAACGCCGGGAAGGCTCTTCGGAACGCCAAACATAGGCATACGTCTGTCGGCCGGATACAAGATGATGGCGTTTCAAGGCAGGATGCGGCACATGGGCTATGGCGGCTGTGTGCAGATTGACCTGGAATATGGCGACCGGTTTGAGGTGAAGTCTACCAAGCCTTACGACTATTTCACCTTGCGCGGCGAATTGCAGGTCTTGAAAGGGCAGCCAATGCTTAATCAGCTGTCGATTCAGGGTCGACTGTTGGCACGCGAATTTCTGGAAGAGCATAAAAGCTGGGCGTCGATAGGTCTGTATCAGGATTTCAATTTCTATGACTCCGACACCATAAAATCGCTGAAAAAGGTGCCTTTCAAGCTGGGTATTCCGGCCTCTGTGGGTGTGGGACTTATGTTCCGCGACCGCCCTGACAGGCGTTATCTCTTCGACGCTTTTCTGCACGTAAACGGCATATTGTTGGGCTCGGTGCTTTCCGACCATTATCATGCCGACGAGCGCAACTACAACTGGGCCAGCGGATTTGCCATAAAGGCAGGCATAAACCTTGTCAGCGGCAAATACTGGGCACTCTCGGCCTCCAACGAATATTACCGGCTCTTTTCGTGGGCAGGCTATCGTTACGGCGTTGACCCTGCGACCTCCGACTACCGGCTGCTCAATGTGCAGGGCGACCATTCCACCGCCTTCTTCAATGTTACTGACATAAGGCTCGATGTGCAGATTCACAAACATCTGTATGCCGCGGCCGAATTCACCAATTACGTCCGTTCGACCCACTACCGCGACTTTCCGCATGTGCTGTCGTCGACCATGGCGTTGCGCATAATGGCGGCGTATAAGTTCTGAAAACGGAATAACGTAAGCCGGGTTACAAAATTTTTTCGTAACTTTGCGCCTTGGAATGGAATTTAGAATAGAAGCCACAACTGCCGGCAGTTCAGCCCGCGCCGGCGTCTTCACCACGGCACACGGTGCTGTGCAGACGCCTATTTTTATGCCCGTGGGGACGGTGGGCAGCGTCAAAGCGGTGCATCAGCGTGAATTGCTGAATGACATCAAGGCGCAGATTATTCTTGGCAACACCTATCATCTGTATCTGCGTCCGGGGCTCGACATACTGCAACGCGCCGGCGGTCTGCACCGTTTCAACGGCTGGCACAAGCCCATACTCACCGACAGCGGCGGCTTTCAGGTGTTCTCCCTCACCGGCATACGCAAACTCTCTGACGAGGGTGTGAGCTTCCGTTCGCACATTGACGGCAGTAAGCATTTCTTCACTCCCGAGAATGTGGTGGACACGCAGCGCATCATCGGTGCCGACATAATGATGGCTTTGGATGAATGTGCCCCGGGCTCGAGCGATTACGCCTATGCACGCCGGTCGCTCGACCTCACCACGCAATGGCTTGAGAGGGGTTGGAAGCGCTACAAGGAAACGGAGCCGGTATACGACTATTACCAGAGTTGGTTCCCGATTGTGCAAGGCTGCACATACAAGGATTTGCGCCGTGAGGCCGCCAGCCGTATAGCCGAGTTGGATGCCGACGGCAATGCCATTGGCGGACTGGCAGTGGGTGAGCCGGCCGAGGTGATGTATGAGATGATTGAGGTGGTGAACGAGATTCTGCCGGCCAACAAACCGCGCTATCTGATGGGCGTCGGCACGCCTGCAAATATTCTCGAAGCCATTGACAGGGGTGTGGATATGATGGACTGTGTGATGCCCACCCGCAACGGCCGCAACGGCATGATTTTTACCCGCAACGGGGTGATGAACATGCGCAACCGGAAATGGGCCGACGATTTCTCGCCTCTGGACCCCGACGGCACCTGTTTTGTAGACAAGGATTACTCGCGCGCTTACGTGAGGCACCTGGTTACGACGGGTGAGTTGCTTGGCCTGCAAATATGTTCCATACACAATCTTGCCTTTTATCTGTGGCTGGTTGGCGAGGCCCGTAAACATATAATCGAGGGGGGCTTCGCAGCCTGGAAAAAAGGCATTCTCCCCGACCTCACACGCCGTTTATGATGGAAGAAGCCGAGAAAGACATCATAAATGTGGTTGCAGAGCAGCATGCCGAACCCCTCGGTCAGGAGCCGATGCCTGCGGAGCAGCCGAAAAGTGCTGAGCAGCGCCGTAAGCATGCAAAGCGCCGTCATCTGCCGCGTAAAATGCGCTTTAGGCCGCATCTGTGGAGGCTGAAGATTCTTGACCGCTACATTCTCAAAAAATTTCTCGGCACCTATTTTGTAGCCACCTTACTGGTGCTGGCCGTCATTGCCATGTTCGACGTTACGGAGAAGCTCGATGCTTTTCTCACAGCGCCGGTGAAGGAGACGATCTTAGATTATTTCTCCTCCTTCCTCCCCTACTTCGCCGTACAGCTGTCGCCGCTGTTTGTCTTCATTGCGGTGATTTTCTTCACCTCCAAGATGGCCGGCAACAGCGAAATCATAGCCATACTCTCGTCAGGAGTCAGCTACCGGCGTCTGCTTGTGCCCTATATGATAGGAGCCGCCGTGATAGCCGGACTCACCTTCTGGCTCTCCAACTACGCCATTCCACCAAGCAATGTGAAGCGGTTGGCTTACACCAATAAGTACGTGAAGAACAAGAAGGAGACGTCAGCCTCAAATGTGCAGCTGCAGGTGCAACCGGGTGTGATAGCTTTCATGGGGCGTTATGAAACGGCTCACAGCCGCGGCTTCGGGTTCTCGCTCGACAAATTCCAGGGCAAGAAGCTGATGAGCCGTCTCACTGCCCAGACTGTGCAATACGACTCTCTGCGCCAGCATCACTGGATTCTGCACGATTACATGATTCGTACTCTCAACGGCCAGCGCGAGAAGATAATACGTGGCGCCTCGCTCGATACGGTGATTGATATGGAGCCGCAGGATTTCCTCGTCTCCACTCACGACCAGGAAACGTATACCACGCCTGAGCTGACAACCTACATTGCCAAACAGAAAAACCGTGGCTCGGCCAATGTTGTGGCGTTTGAAATAGAAAAGGAGAAACGCTATGCCATGACGGCGGCCGCCTTTATCCTCACGCTAATCGGCATGGCGTTGAGCTCGCGCAAGGTGAAAGGGGGTATGGGGCTGAACATTGGCATAGGTCTGGCTCTCAGTTTCAGCTATATTCTCTTCTCCACCGTAACAAGCTCGTTTGCCATATCCGGAGCCACAAGTGCGCGGGTAGCCATGTGGATTCCAAACATAGTCTATCTGGCCATAGGCATAGTGCTGTATTACCGTGCCGCCCGCTGACAGTTGAAAAAATAATTCCACAGATTATGACTTTTTACGCCATAAAATTGCTATCTTTGCACCACCTTATGCCTGCGGGCGTGAAAAACATACACCGACCCTTATGATCGAAGAGGAAAAACTTAAAGAGATAGGGCCTTACGACGACTCCATATTCCAGCAGAAAATGGCGAATTTGGTGCAGGAACCGGGGTTTCTGCACGCAATTTCTTACACCATGCCGCGCGAGGAAATGCCGCCTCTTATTGAGGAACTGAAAAAAATAAAAACCAAATATGACTTCCAGCATCAAATCATGTTTCCTTTCATGGAGATGCTGGCAAAGGCCACAACGTCAGGCATCACTCTCGGGGGCGCCAAATACATCAATCCGGCTCTTAACTACACTTTCATCACCAACCACCGCGACATCGTCCTCGATGCCTCGTTCCTGAACCTGGCCTTCCTGCGCCACGGTTGGTCAACAACGCAGGTGGCAATAGGCAACAATCTGCTTATCTATCCCTGGATTACCGACCTGGTGAAACTGAACAACTGTTTTGTGGTGAAACGCAATTCATCGTTGCGCGAAGGTCTGGAGAACGCAAAAGTGCTTTCTGCCTATATTCATGATTCCATCCTGAACAAAAAGCAGAGTGTGTGGATAGCCCAGCGCGAGGGAAGAGCCAAGGATGCCAGCGACCACACTCAGGAATCACTGGTGAAAATGCTTGCTTTGGGCGGGGAAGGCTCTTTCATGGAAAGCCTCAAGGAGATAAACATTCTGCCCGTGAGCATCAGCTATGAGTATGACCCCAACGACTATCTGAAAGTGCGCGAGTTCCTGCTCAAACGCCGCGACCCGAACTTCAAGAAGAGTCAGCGCGACGACCTGTTCAGCATGGAGACGGGTCTGCTGCAATTCAAAGGCAAACTGCACTTCCAGCTCACGCCGCGCATCAACGCTAAGATTGACCAGATTGGCGATTTCAAGGACAAAAACGAATCGGCTCGCAACATTTGCCATATCATTGACCAGGCCATTCACAGAAGCTACATGATTTACCCAATCAACTATGTAGCCTTCGATATGCTCAACCACACCGAACGTTTCGCACGTCATTACACGCAGGAGCAGAAAAAAGCCTTCCTTGATTACCTAAACGGCCAGATTGCCAAAATCAATGAACCCGACATTACGGCCGAGGAACACGCATATATGGAAGAGCTGCTGCTGATAATGTACTCCAACCCTCTGAAAAATAAGCTCCGGACAATTCTCGGAGCCTGACCTCAAGATATATGCGTTTCGATGTAATAATAATTCTGTCGTACATCATATTCGCCTTTGCCATCGACTGTTCTTTGTGGCTTTTGCACCCGAAGGCAGCGAGGCCCAAATGGCGTATTCCATACTTCACCTTCGCAGCGTTATGCTGGGTATTGCTCATTGTGGCCATTGCTTTGCCATGGAAGAATATTTCATCTTCCCTGACACCGAAAATGTGGCTTCTGTTTACCTGGCTGAGCATCTATGCAGTGAAGTTGAGCATGGTGATATGGGGGCTGATAGGGTTAATTCCCACGCTGTGGAAAAAGAAACGTATTCCGCTGGGGATGTATGTGGGACTTCCGTTAGGCCTTGTGGGCTTTGCCATAATGTGGTGGGGTGCCACCGAGGGTCGACGCGAAATCGAAACGGTGAATGTGGAGATTGCCTCACCGCAGTTACCGCAAAACTTCAACAACTTCAGGATAGCTCAAATCAGCGACCTGCATCTGGGCACATGGGGCAAAGACACTTCTTTCATCCATAACCTGGTTGACAGTGTAAACGCTCAGAAACCTGACCTTATAGTCTTTACAGGCGATATAGTGAACCGCGATGCCGCTGAACTGAAGCCCTTTATACCGGTGTTGAAGCGCCTCAGCGCACCCTGCGGCGTCATCACCATAATGGGCAATCACGACTATGCCACTTACGGCCATTGGCCATCAAAGAAGGCAGAAGCAGCCAACGAGCAGTTGGTGCGGTCGTTGCAGCGCGAAATGGGTTGGAGAATGCTTGAGAACAGCCACTTGGCTCTGTGTCGTGCCAACGATTCAATAATCATTCTGGGCGTTGAGAACTGGGGAGAGCCTCCCTTCTCGGCAATAGGTGATTTGCACAAAGCTCTGACTCAAAGCGTTGACAGTGGTGCGCCGCTGCAGCCTTACGGCCCGGAATTTAAAATTCTGCTCAGCCATAATCCCGAGCACTGGCGTCAGCACGTAAGGCATGAGTCGAACACCGACCTCACCCTCAGCGGCCATACTCACGCCATGCAGACGCAAATAAAACGAGGCGACTTCCGGTGGTCGCCGGCAGCATGGCGATACATGGTTTGGGGTGGTTTATATGCCTCGGAACCTATCCGCCAACAGCGTCCCTCATACCTGTATGTCAACATCGGTGCCGGCGAAGTGGGTCTTCCTTTCCGCATTGGAGCAACGCCCGAAATCACGGTCTTTACACTCAAGTCGGCTAAAACGGCATCTACTCCCCTGCCGGAATACATTCCGTAAGCCAACAACACCTGCTCGGCTCAATTTCTTGGATAAATGAAATTTATCCTCTAACTTTGCACATACTAACCAACATAACAGACAACCTAAACCCACAACATGAAAAAATATCTTTTCACTTTCGCCCTCACGGCAACAGCCTTCCTGGGCGCTTTAGGCGCAACACCGGGCGGCGGCATCGATGCGGCCATGCTGCAACGTATGCGCAACAACTACAAACCTACAGCCGCCGACAAGGCCATCCGCAATGCGCTTAACAGCACTGACCTCGACAAACTGGCACTCAACTCGGAAGCTGTGCTTGTTGACGATAACTTCTCTAACAAAGTGCCCTCACGCGGCATCACCGACCAGAAATCGTCGGGTCGCTGCTGGCTCTTCACGGGCCTTAACGTGCTCCGTTCGCAGATGATGCTGCAAAACGACCTCGACGAACTCCACCTGAGCCAGGCCTACAATTTCTTCTACGACCAGCTCGAGAAATCGAACCTCTTCCTGCAGGCCATCATAGATACGAGCGACAAGCCCATGGATGACCGTACCGTTGACTGGCTCTTCCGCAACCCGCTCAGCGACGGCGGCCAATACACCGGTCTGAGCGACAACATCAGCAAATATGGCGTGGTACCCGCTGAGGCTATGCCCGAGACTTGGACCGCCAACCATACCTCAAAAGTCAACCGCCTGCTGAGCCTCAAGCTGCGCGAAGATGCCCTTGAGCTGCGCGAGATGAAGAAGAAAAACGCCAAACCGGCAGCTATTCAGCAACGCAAAGAGCAGATGATGCAGGGAGTATATCAGGTACTCGCCCGCACCATTGGCAACCCTCCCACAGAGTTTACCTGGACACGCAAGAACTCCAAGGGTAAAGTGGTGGACACTCGCACCTATACTCCTCAGCAGTTCTATAAGGAATTTGCCGGCAATGACCTGAAGAACGACTACATCATGGTGATGAATGACCCCACGCGTCCCTACTGGAAGCTCTATCAGATTGACTACGACCGCCACACCTACGATGGTGAGAACTGGACATACATCAATCTGCCCATAGAGAACATCAAGGAGATGGCCATAGCCTCTATCAAAGACTCCACAATGATGTATTTCTCATGCGATGTAGGCAAGTTTCTCGACCGCCAGCGCGGCGTCATGGACCCGGCCAACTACGACTATGAATCGCTGCTCGGCATCAACTTCGGCATGAACAAAGCCGACCGTATCCGCACTTACGGCAGCGCCTCCTCACACGCCATGACGCTGATGGCTGTTGACCTTGACAAGGATGGCAAACCCACCAAATGGATGGTTGAAAACTCGTGGGGACAAGGCCCGAACAACGGGCACCTCATCATGACCGACAAATGGTTCGACGAGTATATGTTCCGCCTGGTGGTAAATAAAAAATATGCTTCAGAAGAAATTCTCAACGTGCTGAAACAGAAACCCACTACCCTGCCTGCCTGGGACCCGATGTTCGCTCCCGAAGACTAAGATTGTTTACTCAAAATAGAATTAGGGTGTGCCGTAATTCCTGCACACCCTAAACTTTTGGTTACCGGCCTCAAATCAACGCCGGCAATGGGAGAATTTATTTCACAGTTACCTTATAAGCTTTGTCAGCAACTTTCACCAGATAGATACCGGCAGCAGCGCGGATGGTCATGTTGTCCTGACCGATGCCGTTGTAAAGCACGGTGCCGTCGACGCTTACGAGCGTTACAGCCTGGCCGCATGCATTGAGAATCTCGATGGTGCCGTAGCTGCCATAAACAGCAGTCTTGCCTTCAAGAACGTCGCCTACTGAAGAGGAGTGAACAGTAACAGTGCGGCTGTTGCTCTCGCCCTTGTCGTAGATAGCGTTTACTGCATATTCGTGGTCACCTTCCTCAACGTTGGTGTCAACATAACGCATGGCGGTGATGGGGTTCTCATTCAGGAGTTCGCCATCGCGGTATACGTTGTAACCCTTGAGGGTAACGGTCTCTTTGGTATCGCCGGCGCGACGGAAGTTGATGTCGTCGACCTGAAGGATACCACCTTCGAAGTTATGACGGATAGCAACGCGTTTTGCGCCTTCGGGGATGTATGCACTGTACTTGGTATAAGCGCTGTTGGTGAGATCCCACTTCTTCACGAATATGAAGTCGTTGGGGTCGAGTGAACCGGTGGAGTACCAGAGTTCAACCTTTTCAGGCATATTGTCCTGGAGGTTCTTGCCGTAGAAGCTAACAACCTGAGCGCCGCCGTAGAGTTCGGGTGAGATAGCCCAGTCGTCGGGAGTGCCGCTGTAAGCGAGCAGTGAGCCGAGGCTCTTCTTTGAGCCGTTGTTGCCGCCGAAGATGCTGGCAAACTGACCCAGCTCGGAAGCTGTGTTGTCAACAACGAAGAAGGAAGCCAGAGTGGTACCGATGGTGATACCGGGGAAGTTGAACTGCTGGAAGCCGGCAACCGGAGTCTTGTCAACGTCAACCAGGGTCCAGCCGCAAGCGTCTGTGAGGCTGTAGCTCGGAGCGGTTTCAAACGTTTCGGTGAACGGCGTGGGAGGAACTTGGTCCATTGAAGGAGCGGTCCAGGTTACTGCTATCGAGCCTTTGGCTTCGGCCATTTCTTCAGCTGCGAGGCCGTTAACTGCCGGGTAGATAGGTTTGTTAACCTTAATGGTACCAACAGATGTGGTGTTGTCTTTCTCATTCTCATCGCCTGCAAGAACAACCTTAGCAAAGAATTCAACCTGATCCTTGTCTGCTACGTTTGTGCCCTGCGAGAAGGTGATAACCTGCGATTTGCCTGATGCGAGGCTTGCGCCGTTGAGGCTGTCAACAACCTTATTGTTCTTGTAGAGGTCAACACGATAAGCGCCTG
This sequence comes from Prevotella sp. CAG:485, assembly GCA_000437495.1. Taxonomy (GTDB): domain Bacteria; phylum Bacteroidota; class Bacteroidia; order Bacteroidales; family Muribaculaceae; genus Lepagella. Next base: position 50,189 of record FR897805.1, on the reverse strand, counting down.
AAGGCTGCTCGCCGTTGTTGGTAACGGTAACGTTGATGTCAACGTCCTGACCTGCGTCAACGCTTTCCGACGAAATAATCATATTGCCGCCGAGGTCTTTGTTGGTGAGGTTATGAACACGCAGAGCGTCCATGAGGGTCCAGCTGTAATAAGAAGCGTGAGTGTCGTCTGTGTAGTTTACAGTAGGAATCAGACCAACGTGAATGTCTTTGCCCTTCCAAGCTTTCAGGTCAACCGAGATACGGCCCCAGCCCTTGTTAGGAACGACTTCGCGAATCTTCTTGTGATAAATTTCATGCCATTCGGGGTTGCCTACCTCTCTAACAACAACTGCTATTTCGTTCTGGTAGTCTTCCGGGTTGATGTTATCAATGTAGAAGGAGAATGTGGGAGAAATGGCGTCTTTGAGGCTGATTTTGCCCGTAGAAGCAACACTCTTGTTATTGATGTAACCTTTCTGAGCGAGGAAACCATTGTCGCCGTCGCATGAATTGAGGTCGCTGAAGGTGGCATCGGTGCAGAGGCTCCATGCCGGTGAGAATACGAGATGCTGGATTGCCAGCGGTGATTTCGGCGAACCATTCTCGAATGATTCCAGGAAGCTCAGAGTATAAGCCTTGCCTACGAAGATGTCGTTTGATTTGCCATAGCTGCCATGTTCGTTCTTTGAGTTGAACGGGAAGATAGCATACCAGAAATGTTTCTGCTCGTTGACATCGTAAGCGTCGTAGATGTATTCGCACTTCGTTGTCTGGCCAAGCTGAGTTTCGTCAGTGTCGCCTGATTCAAGCACTACATAGATGGGAGGAGCGGGAATTTCAGCGCCGTGCAGAGTCTTGGTCACGGGGTCCCATGTAATCTTAACCTTGCCATTGCCCATATCGGTAGCAACGATATTAGTGGGCAGAGCGGGCAGGTCAACGCCTGCGAAGCCTAAATATTCCGTGGGAGAGCCATCGCCCTTGTCGTTGAAGGCCATGAAGGTGTATGAATATTCGCCGTCAGCACCGGGAGCGTCTGTGTATTCCAGAGCTGCGCCGGGAGCCGGGTTTTCAAAGCTCTTGACTTCGGCACCGTCGCGTTTGATGGTAACCTTCGTCAGGCTTTCCAGAGTCTTGTTGTCGTACGTCTTGTTAGGAGCGTTGAACTTGAACGTCATCTTCGGAGCGCCGGTGGCGTCAGGAGTGATTACGAGATTGGTGATAGCTGCCGGAGTGCCGGGGCCGCCAATGCGGTCGAGACGGATATTGGCAACATGGAAATCGGAGAGGGCCTTGCCTGCTTCAGCAAAGTCGCGGATGCCGATATAGAATTTGCCGGTGTAAGGAGCTACAAATTCGCCGCTGTAGTTAACCCAGTCTTCACCAAGGGTTTCAGTCTTAACGTTATTGGTAAGGTCAGCAATCTTCGGAGCAGAACCAATCAGGATGCTCATATTGTGGCCATAACCGTAAGCGTCGGCAGAAATCTTATAAGTGTCGCCCTCTTTGAGTTCGATGCCCGGAGTAATCAGGTAATCGTCGAATGTAGTTCCATCTTTTCCGTTATTGTGAACCCATGCATAGGGAGGAGTAGTGGAAGTAGCATGCCAGAAGCAAGTACCGTCGTTGTTAGCGTCAATGAATACCAGTTCATTTTCCCATCTGTCAGCTGAAGAGAAGTCCTCAACATAAGGCACGCTCTTGCCGGGTGCGCCTACGTTAACGGTAGCTTCTACAACGCCACCCTGACCTGCACTGTTATAAGGCACAATGCGGTAGATGTATTCACCGGCAGCATCCGGCTTGTCAACGTATGTCAGTTCAGCACCGGGAGTGGGGTTATTGAAAGTTTTCTGTACAATGCCCTGACGCATAATCTCAATCTTGGTAATTGAGTTAAGCGGCTTGTCGCTGCCCGTCTTGGTCGGAGCCTTGAAAGAGATATTTACATCCTTGGTGCGACCGCTCCAGTCAGCTTCAATAATTGCATCATTAACCTTGGCGGGGCCTTCCAGTTCGGCGCCACCAACAACATTGATATTCATCAACTTGATAAGGGCCAGCCATTGCTCTGAGCAACCATGTATGCCAAGATAGTAAAGACCGTCGGCAGGAACACTGAATTCTTTTGAGAAATAGGTGTCATATTTGGTGATGGTAGTTTTGGGAGCAAGTTCAATGGTCATAGCCTCAGCCGTAGGAGCATTACCTATAGAAGCGGCTACAATGGGCGGGAAGGCATTGGGGTTACCTGCGCTGATAAGTGAAGACCATTCATAAACTTTGCCGGCTTTTAGCATCAACGGGGGTGTGAACAACCAGTCGTCGTCGCCCGTCTCAGGCGCACTCAGAGCTGCATATTTCTGATACTGGTCCCAATACCATGTCTTGGAGTCATTATTGGCGTCAAGAATGGTCATTTCTTTCATTGAGTCAGCCGTGGGGAAGGTCTTGAGGAAAGGAATACCACGCGGGCCGATAACGGTCTCTTTGAAAGAAGCTACAAACGATGTTCCGCTGGCGTTGGTAACTGAAACTGACCAGGTATAAGTGCCTGCGCCACATTCATCAACGAAGGAAATCTTCTGGCCGGGTGTCGGATTGTCGATAGTCTTAATCGGAGTTGCGTCGCGCCAGAATTCTATCTTGGTGATGCTCGACAGATTTGCGCCACTGATGTCCTTGCTCGGAGCCGTGCAGCTTACGTTAGCTTTGCCGTCGGTGCCGGGTGCTGTAACCAGCAGGTCGGTGATTTCGCACGGGATGCCGGGATTCATGGCGTTGGAAATAGCCACGTTATCCACATAGACGTATGTGCCGCCCTTCGGTGTCTCGGAATGAATACCGATGAAGTATTTTCCGGTGGTAGGCACTGTGAATACCGAGTGGATGTTTTCGTAACTGCCGTTGTCGACTGTTACAGTACTCATTGCCACATTGGTCATGGCGCTGATTGTTGAGTCATTGCCCAACATTACTGCAAATTTCTCTTTGGTGCCTGCAGAATATACTCGAGTGTCGAGGCTGAGGCTGTAGACTTTGCCGGCTTCCAACTGCACCTGTTTGCGGAGGATAGCCCAGTCATCTTTGTTGTGTTCGCCGTCGTACGAGTGGATGAGGCATTTGGAGGAACTACCCCAATACCAGCATTTTCCATCGTTTTCTACGTCAATAAACTTTACAGTTCCGTTCTGTTGGAAATCTTCCAGGAAGAGTCCGTTTGCGTTGCGCGTGGGAGCCAGCTGTACGGTCGACTCCTTCTGTGCATCGTCGTTGGGAGCGCTCTTGATGTCGCTGCGACCCTCGAATGATGGCTGTTGCAGCGTCGGAGTGGTGAGAGTCTCGGCAGCTGTACCCTGCTCAACGGCTTTCTCCGTCCGCTGGGTCTTCACTGTGAGCACCTGTTTCACCCCGATGGGCGCGGCTATGGCTATTGCCAATGAGGCTGCCATAAGTCCAAGAATAGGTTTTCGCATTTTGTTCTGTTGGATTCGTTTGATGTAATTCCGGAGTTGAATCCTTTTACTCCGAAACAGAAGATTAGTGATATAGTTAACAGTCTAATTTCGTCTTTTTTTAATCAGCGACCTTTAGTGTGACTCATACGGAAAATGAAGTTGCTCTTGTTTTTAATGCGACTTATTCGTTCCGCGCAAGGATGTGCTATAGCTTAGTGCAACTATCTTCGCCTTTTCCGTCTGACCCTTATTAAGTAATGGATTTGTTCCTTCGCTTTTTAAAAAGTGAGTCTTTTTATACTGTTTAACCGAAAAAGCTTTTGAATCCGTCCGGTGCTTTCCGAAAAAAATTCGCCCAAAATTAATAATATTTTTATAAAATACAACAATCCCAAATGTTAATTAATCTTAAATAATTTTTCCTTTTATTCCTTTACTCTGATACTTTCAACCCCATTTAAGGAGTTTTTAGGGCGCTTTCAGGCTATATATATATTTATATATATGTAGATTAGTTAAATTCAGCAGTCTTCGTATCCTGTTATTTTGATGTAAAATCTGGCCATTCATTGCGCATATAACCTCTTTCAAAACCCTTTACCTTGCCGTTGTTTACATAATCTATGATTCCATGGAATTTACGCCTGATTACATGGTTCCTATTTAAAAATACGGAATGTATATGCATAAAAATTGTGCCTCCTGCCGAACGTAGTTTGTAATTTCATAAAAATTATATTAATTTCGTGGCATAGAAAAAACTCACATTCCAAAGTTGGAACAAACTAACTAACCTCAATCAATCACTTCAAATGAAGAAATTTATCCTATCCTTGCTTCTGGCACTCCTTGGAACAGGAGTATCGATGGCAGTTCAGGCCAATCCGGCACCGGGACAGGTGAAGCAGCCCGACGGCTCTTTCTTCACCGGGCGCCTTCATGGCGACGAATTCCACAGCTTCCTCACCACAATCGACGGCTATACCGTGCTTCAGGATGCTCAGGGTGTATGGCGCTATGCCATTGCAGCCGACAACGGCTCGCTGCAGCCCAGCGCCTTCGCGGCCACTGATGCAGAACTCCGCTCTCCCGCTGAAAACGCTTTCCTCGCCTCTATACCAAAAGGTCTGACGCAAGACCTCTCTTCGGAACAAAAACAGATGCGCCAAGCCGCTCAGGCCAATGTGACAAACGGTCTCCTGCGCGGCAATTATAACTATAAGAAGTTCAAAGGTCTTGTCATTCTCATCTCCTTCAACGACCGCAGTTTCACTCAGCCGAGCACCAACTCGCTGTTCAACGACATCATGAACAAGGAGAACTACACGGGCTTCACTCCGTCTGGTGCCTCTTCCAAGCAGGTTTACACGGGCAGTGTCCGCGACTATTTCTACGACAACAGCTATCAGAAATTCAGTCCGAATTTTGATGTCTATGGACCCGTATCTGTCGATTATTCGCAATATTACATTCAGCGTACAACCAATACCCGCACCGTTATCAAAGCGGCTCTCGACAAACTCGACTCCCAGATTGACTTCTCGAAGTATGACACCGACGGCGACGGCGTTGTTGATATGTTCTACGTAATCTTTGCCGGCTTAGGCTCCAACAACACCGGCAACGACTCGCGTCTGGTTTGGCCGCACGCCTCTTCCATGCCGCAGCATGTATACGACGGCGTTAAACTGGGCCGTTATGCCTGCTCAACAGAGCTTTACGGCACTACCCTCTACAACTGCATCGACGGCATCGGCACCATCTGCCACGAGTTCAGCCATGTGCTCGGTCTCATGGACGAGTATGACACCGACTACTCCGGCAGCGGCGGCCAGAGCGTCGACCCGGGTGCCTGGTCAATCATGGCCGGCGGCAGCTACAACAACTACTCGCGCACTCCTGTTGGGTACTCCTTGCTGCAACGCTATCAGAGCAACTTCACCGTGCCGAAACGCATCACCAACCCCGGCAGCTTCACGCTCCATAACATCGACCTCAACGGCGAGGGTTTCATCATCAACACTTCCAACTCCCGCGAATATTTCCTGCTTGAAAACCGCCGCAAAACGGGCACCAAGTGGAACACATATCTCCCCGGCGAAGGCATGCTGATATATCGCGTGGACTCCACCGACGTTCAGCAGTGGTCAAACAATACCATCAATGCCGACCCCTCACACAACTACTATGAGATGGTTCGTGCCAAACCCAATGGCACCGGACTGGCAATAAAAGACAGCGACGGCGACCCCTTCCCCGGTTCCGGCAATGTGCATGAGGTAGGTCCTTTCACCGAACCGGCTCTCATAAGCTGGAACGACCGCTTCAACGTTAATCTGCAGCTTGAGGAAATCAACGAAGACAGCAACGGCGTCATCACTTTCAAAGCCACCAAAGCCGCCGGAGGCAACGACTGCGAAGACTTCGAGAATATGACCACAAGCGGCACTTCGGCAAAGAACGTTGCCGGCAAATATTGCAACTGGTCATTCACCAAAGGCGGCGTATATTCGCCCGGTTCAACGCTCTGTAACGGCACCAAGGCTGCCGGTCTGCTCAAGGGTGGCACGCTCACCACTTCGGCTGTTAAGGACGCCAGCAACATGAGCATGCGTCTCTTCAACTCTGCCGACCGCACCTCAAACGTCCGTGTGCAGTATTACGACAAAGAAGTAGGCGGCTGGGTAGTGCTTGAAGACACTCACGGTCAGATGGGTACAACGCTCGAAGCCAACAGCGCCGTCACTCTGCGCTTCAACATTCCCGAATCAGCCCGCGACAGCCTCTGCATTCAGCTCAAAGTCGTTACCGGCTCCGACTCAAAACGCGTTTATGTTGACGACGTACACATGCGCGGCATCAACTCGGCCGTAAATGGCATATTCACCGATGAGGCTGCCTCGCTCAACGCTTATATCTCTGCCGACGGCATCCTCACAGTGCTCTCAGAGAACGCCATCATCTCTGTCTATGACTACACCGGCCGCAAAATAGGCAACGCCGTCGCCACCGACGGATATGCCACAATGACCCTCCCCTCCAAGGGCATCTACATTGTTACCAACGGCAAACAAACCATCAAGATAGCTTACTAAGCCACTTAATAGCTCCCATAATCTGAGCGAAGCTGCGTCTAACGAATAGGCGCGGCTTCCTTTCTCTTCCCTCAAACCCACACCAACCCAATTTCCCTCACCAATAATCCCTTTCCCGTCAAAAATTTGTTTCGCCTCAGCGCTTCAGCGCCCCCTTCTCTCCCAGCCTTCCACTCTCCTTTCCCGCCAAAAATTTGTTTCGGCTCAGCGCTTCAGCGCCCCTTCCGTCAGCCATATTGCCGGCCTCCCTCATTAACTTTCGCCGCAAAAAAAGGATGCACCGTATACCTACGACGCACCCTCATTCACTTAGGGCTCAGCCAAAGGGCTGAAAAAAATGCTTATGCTATATAACGATTGATCTCTTTTACAGAATAACCTTGGCGGTCTGACCTCCGGCGCGGATAATGTAAACACCCTTGGCAGGCACCTCTAAGCGAGTGGCCTGGCCACGGTAGATGCACGTTCCGGAAATGCTGTAGACCTCAATTAAGCCTTCGCCCTGGAATTCAATTGCGCCTTCACTGGTGCGATATTGCAGGTTATCTTCGGAAACTCCGTTTACATCTAAGATGAAATCGCTCCAATTCTTGAACAGGCTCCAGATAGAAGCACTCTTATAGGTCTGAAGCGACTGCTGAGGAACGCATACCATGGCTTTATTGTGTGCGGTTGAGGTCCAGGCGCCTTCTTCGTCTACTACCGGCGGAACTGTATTGTAGCTCTTGATGTAGTTAATCATGTTCTGTCCTACAAAAGCATTGCTGCCAATGGTAGTCAGGCTTTTGCCTAAGATAAGGGTGTCGAGAGTGCCGTGGTTGTAAGGGTTGAAGTTGCAGCCGTAAGCACGGTATTCTATTTCGCGAACTTTGTTGGGAATAACCACTTTGGTGAGCTTGTAGCAGTTATTGAACGAGTTGTAGCCAACTACTTCAGCATCATGGGGAATATTCACCTTTTCAAGATTTACGCAGTTGAAGAATGTGCTGGGAGCCACGTATGGAAGCTCGTCGGGAAGCTGAGCGCTGACAAGGCTCTGGCAGTTGCTGAATACGCCGCCATCCATGCTTGTTACGGTTGAAGGAACAACTACATCTGTGAGAGCTGTATAGGCAAAGCAGTTGATGGGAAGATGGGTGAGCGTTGCGGGGAAGATGACACGGAAGATTCCGCAGTAGTAGAAAGCCTCATCGCCCATGCTTTCCAGGTCGTCGGGAAGCACAACTTCGCGCATGTTGCGGCAGTTGAAGAAGGCGTTGGCACCAATGTGCTTAACTCCTTTGGGGAATTCAAACAGCTGATTCTCGTAGTTGGCAGGCACACAGAGCAACGTGGTCATGTCGCGGTCATAAAGCACACCGTTTATGGAAACGAACCTTGGGTTGGCGCTGGCCACGTCAATGCGTTTCAGATAAGAGGCAAACACAAAGGCGTCATTCTCTATGGTGTCTACAGCTGCCGGAATATCCAGTTGTTCAACGGAGCCGCTGGTAAATGCACGTTTGCCTATATATTTCAGTGCGCGGCAGCCGCTCAGACTGATTACTGCGTGTTCGGGCAGACCGTCGCTGTTTTTGATAAGCGAGGAACCTACGCTGGCAAGGCCTGCGGAGTCTATGCGCTGCAGATTGTAGCCAAACTCAATTTTGGTAAGACGGATACAGCTGCCGAAACCGGCGGTGCCGATGGTGCGTACGGAAGTGGCTCGCTCAATGTTATACAGCTTTGCGCTGCTGTAGAAGGCGTAAGGTGCTACGTCGCAGGTGGTATAGCTGAAGGTGAACTGTGCAGGCGGTCAAGATTCGACATGCCGTAAGACTCAATGCGGTTTCTCCTGAGGGCAGAGTGTAGCCATCGGGACACTCTATGTAGCACGGGAAGGCCCACAGGGTCTTGCCGTCTTTGCTGAAGATTACGCCATCCACCGTTTTGAAGTTCTTGTTACTTTCGGGAATGGAGTATGCCGTCAGCTTGTGGCAGAAACCAACACCGCCGGGAGCCATGGCACGCAACGAGGCCGGCAGATTAAGGGTGTCGGGAAGTGAGTTAAGCATCGCAATGGCCTGATAGCCAAGGGAGTCGAGACCCTCGTTCAGGGTGAGTTTGGTCAACGGAAGGCTGCTGATGCCCATATTCTCGATGACGCGTACTGAACCGGACAATTCCAGAGTAGTCAGTTTGTAGCATGAATTGATGGCCGAGCTGTCGATACGGACAATCGTGTTCGGCATTTTCAGGCTTGTGAGGTTATAGCAGCTGCTGAAGGCGCGTGTGCCGATTTCATTCACGGTGTAGGTTTTGCCGTCGATGGTTACGGTCGACGGTATCTCGATGTCGCCTTTGTAGCTGTTGGAAGTAGGACTGCTGCTGCGGTCGGGCATTACCTTCACTGTGTTGGCGCCGGTTATCTCATAGAAGATGTTCCCGACTTGCACCGGTTTGCCCAGTGTTGTCATGGCAAGGACCAGGCTGAGTGTGAGTAGAAATTTTCTCATAATTATTGTATTAGAATTTGTTGTCGCTGTACTGATGGCCCTTGGATGATGGATTCATTGTCGGGCGATTATTTACGTTGCAAAATTATCGGCAAACGCACAACAAGCCTTGGCACATTCATGTATTTGCACATATCACTCCACCAAATGTGGGTGCAAATTCATGAATCAGCACGCTTGAAATATTTGTAACTACCTGAATATCAGAACTTAAGACTTCTTGTCGGAATCTTTCTGATCTTTCTGAGCCATGCGCCTGTATTCCGACGGCGACAGGCCGGCTATGCGTTTGAACCATGCAGTAAAGCCGCTGCGGCTCTTGAAGACCACCGACTCGGCTATGCCTTCTATGGAATAATATGCATATTTAGGGTTATTGCCCAGTCGCCTCATTGCCTCTCTGATGCGAACCTGATTGACGTATGTGGAGAAATTACACCTGAAGATTTCATTGACAGTCTGTGACACATACCTCGGCAAGGTGTCAATCATATCCGCCAGACGTGTAAGGTTAAAGTCGGGATTGAGAAACTCCTCGCTGCGACTTGCCAACCGAATCTTGTCGGCAAGAGCCAGTTTCTGTTCCTGGTCAAGGTTCGAGTTCTGATAACGCACGCCGGTCTCTTCAGGTTTGGGCGTTTCCGCTTCATTGCGCTCATCTTCCTGTCGAAGACTCTCCTGCAACTGGCGGTAAAGCACCTCCGACTGGTCGCGCAGCCGCCTGTTCTTGCGCCGTATGGCCAGCAGAGATACCGTAACGGTCAGTATCACTATAACACACAACACTAAAAGCCACGTCTGAAAAGTGCGCTGACTCTCGGCTTTGCCAAGTGCCTGCTGAAGCTTATTGCGCTCATTGTTGAAGCCTATCTGCTCGCAGTTAATAACATAGCGGCTGTTCATAATGGAGTCCTTGAGCTCCATATAATGCATATTGGTCTTATCGGCCTCCTGTTCGCGGCCCAAAGTACGCAGCACATCCGTCATGGCCGCCTACACGCTCGACCGCACATCCGCTATCTCATACCGGTAAGTCAGGCGTAGTGCCTCTTTGAGCGTTTCCAGCGCTACTTCGGGCTTCTGCATCAAACGTTCCACACGACTGCGTTTGAGGTATGCCGAAGCCATATACCTGCCGTTCTCCAAATCCTGCGGAATGGTCTGTATCAATTCATTGTATTTGGCCAGCGCCTTGTCATAGTCCTCTTTTTCCTGCGCCAAAGCACCCTCATAAATCAGCAGCGACACTTTGCGACGCCACATCTCCGGTTCTTTCAGCCTGTACATTATCGCCGCCTCAGGAGCTAAACTGTCAATGCTCTCACGCACCCTGTACACCGACACAAGATTGTCGAAAGCCCGGTGCATTGTGCGATAATCTTTCTCCTTATATGCCTGCTGATACGACGCCCGCAACATAATCGACGATTTATGGTCATATTCGTCGTCATCAGTGCTAACAGCCAAGGTCATATACACACAGCCATAACAGTAATAAAGCAGCGTCTTTGAGAGATTATGGCGATTTATAATCTCCTCAGCCATCTGCAAATCCTCCAACGAGCCGAGGAAATTGGCTGTGTTGAAGAACTGCGTCTGCCAGCGGCCATAGTAGCCTCCCAGACACTCCTCAGCATCTTTCTGACCCATATTAGGCGTGTGCGCATAGCCACTATCGAGAAGCAGGCCATTGCCGAGTCGAGCCTGTGCCGGATATCGTGATAATAGGCGCCCTTCTTCAGCAACACATCAGCCGGCAGACCGTGCAAATCAGTATATTCATCGGCGTATGACCGCGCAAGCGCACTTGCTCCAGGCAAAGGCGGTGCTGCCTGCAAAGAAGCCGACAGCAACGACACCATTATCGTTGCCACAATAACATAAAAAACCTATATCCTACTTTCTGAGGCATTATAATATGCAAATTTAATGCAAAACTCTGATAACCGCAAATTCCTCCCCCTTCATCCTCCCCTTTTTCTCTCCTCTTTACCACACCCCTCCCTTCCTATTCCTCCCTCCTCTCTCACTTCACCCAACCTTCCCCTTCCTTACATCTTCATCTTCTATCCCCTCTCTTTTAAGTCTCTGCCTCCTATCCTCTAAAGCCTCTATGCTCTCAAACGCCCTCTATTACCTTCCCCAAAAAGGCTCTACCTCCTTCCTTTTAAAGCCCCTTGCCCCCTTCCCTTTAAAGCCTCAGCCACATTCACCAATAAGCCTTTTCTTCCTTAAACTGTCGTCTATTCCCATAGCTCCCATAATTCCCATCATTCCCAAAACTCCCATGCCTCCCAAAATTCCCAAAATTCCCATGCCTCACATAGCCTCGTCAGCAAAAAAGGAGTCCGGCAACTCTTTGCCGGACTCCTTTTTATCAAACTTAAATCTTTTCTCACATAAGCCTCATCACTGAAGCTCTATGCTTTCAAAGATTAGTTACCAAGACGGAATACTACGGGGAGTGTGAAGTAAGAGCGAACGGCTACACCATTGTTCTTGCCGGGCTGCCATTTCGGCATCGATCTTACGGCTCTCACTGCCTCTTTGTCGAGGTCGCGGTCTACACCTTTAAGCACGGTTACGTCAGAAACAGAGCCGTCCTTATTGACGATGAAACGAACCAGAACCTTGCCCTGAACACCGGCGTCAGCTGCTGCCGGCGGGTAGTTGATGTGAGATGACAGCCATTTGTTTACATTGCCCTTGAAAGCTGCCGGCTGTTCTACGGCCTCAAACACTTTCTCCGGTTCATTCTTAGGCTGCGGTTTCTCTTCTACCACAGGAGCGGGTGCTATCTTAACCTCTGAGGTAAGAATCTTGGCACGGTCAATATCACCGGTACCTTCCTGGTTTATAGTACCTACGGTTTCTTTGTTTTCCTGCTGTTCAACAACGTCTTTCACCTCGTTCTTCACCTTATCGGGGGGCACGATGGCGATAGCTGTCTGCTGCACAGTGGCTACAACCTCTTCCTTAGGCATTTCAGGTTTCTTCTCCTCTTCGTATTTCTGTTCTTCTTCCTCTTCTTCCTGCTCTGCTTCAGCCTCAAACTGAGCTGCCTGCATACGTTCTGCTGCAAGAGCTTCTTCGGCTGCCACGCGAGCGCGGTAAGCTGAGTAAGTTGACCAGCCCCATACTAACAGGGCGATAATTACTAAGCCAATCAGAGTAAACAGCACTGCAAGATTGTGACGTTTGTCACTTGCCTTGCGAAGCTGGTATGCGCCGAATTCTTTGTTTTTACCTTCAAAAACAAGGTCGCGCCATTCTTTTGATGTCAGATCTGCCATTTTCTTAAGCTTTTAAGTTGTTTATTAATCCAACATCACATTATTTACTGTGAGTACGCCAGTAATCCTGCAGCAACAGCGTGTCAGCATGGGTCATGTTATCAATCTGATACCTTGCTATGTTGTTGATCTGCATCTCGTCAAGAACGCTTACAAGAGCGCCATAAGAGGCTTGCGGGGTCGACTTGATGATGATAACCGGACGAGTGAGCTTGTCGTTGCGGCGGATAGCCGTGGCTTCTGCCTCAAACTTGGCTCTGTCTTGGTCGCGCATCTTGCCGTTGCCTTGCTGTATGTATTTTTCTCTTAAGGCTTCAATTTGCTCTATTACTTGCTTATTGCGTTCACGTATTATCTTACGTATTCCGCGATAGGTCTTAGCGCCTGATGCCGAAGTCTCGGTGCTGAGAAGTTCTGTGAGCTGCAGATTGTTGTTCTGCGACAGAATAGTGCCGTTGGGGCCTTCAATACCTGCTTCGCCACCTGCCTGTCCGAAGTAATAGTAGATTTCGTTTACTACGTGGTGGTTAACGGAATCGACTTCGTCCGTGCCCGGTTTGCGCTTTGCATCGATGATGATGGTTACAGCATCAGTCTCCGATGCCTGGTTCATCTGCTCCGGATTGTCCACCTTCTCGTTACTGGGCAAGTTGATGTTCAGAGTCTGCGACTTAATCATCGTGGTACACAGCATGAAGAAGGTTATCAGAAGCATATTCATGTCGACCATAGGAGTAAAGTCGACGCGGATAGTCATTTTTTTCTGGGCGCCTTTTTTCTTCTTGCCGCCAGAATCATTTTGTTGTACTTCTGCCATCGGTTATTCTCCTTCTTTGAGAGCGGTCAATAATGTGAACTTGTTGAGATTGATGGTCTGGAGGTTATCCATAACCATGTGTACTACCTCGAAAGAGGTGTTCTGGTCAGCCTTGATGGCTACGCCGGTGCCTTCCTTGATTTTTTCGGCCAGAGGTGAACCCTCGTCGTTGGCTACCATACGGGCTGCTTTCATCCAGATCTGGAACTCGTCGAGATGTTCCTTATCTGACTGCATTTCAATGGGTATGCCGGTGGGCATCATTTGTCCCGGGCGTTTCGGGTTGGGGAATTTGCCTTCAAGCCACTTATCCATTTTGGATACGCCTGAGGGACCTTCCTTGGCCAGATCCAGGAACTCTCCCATATTCTTCATCGGCACGCCAAAGGTGTTGAGTTTGGCAAAGGCTGCGATCTGTTCCTGACTGAAGTTTACCTTGTTCGATGGATGCTGCTCGTTGTAGAGCACGGCCGCCTGGCTTATCAGCTTGGCGCGCATCGCCTCATTGGAATATGCCTGCGATGTGTCGTTGTGCATCGTTATCCATACCTTGCCTTGCGGATTGACGAGTACCTGCAGGTAGTTCGTCTCCTGCACCTTCAGCTCCGATACTGACGGAGGCGTTATAACGGTGGCAGGCTCCTTGTTAAGGAAGGTAGAGGTCAACATGAAGAAGGTAAGCAGCAGTACAGTAACATCACTCATCGCAGTCATGTCGATGAACGTGCTCTTTTTTGCTATTTTTACTCTTCCCATTTAATCTATGGATTAATCGGTTTGTACTTGCTTTTCTCTGCCTTTAATTATTTGTGAGTGGCAGCGAAGGTTGCTACGATTGAAAAACCGATCTCGTCTATAGCGTAGGTGAGGTTGTCGATTTTGTTGGTGAAGAAGTTATAGGAGATAACTGCGCAAGCACCTGTGGCGATACCGAAGGCGGTGTTCACAAGGGCCTCGGAGATACCGGTTGACAGCTCGGTGGAGTCAGGCGAGCCGCTCTGTGCCAGAGCCTGGAACGATTTGATCATACCCATTACAGTACCGAGCAGACCTACCAGAGTACCGAGAGTGGTAAGCGTAGCCACGATGGGGAGGTTCTGGCTCAGCGACGGCATTTCGAGGGCGGTTGATTCCTCTACTGCGTCACGCAGGGTGGTCAGTTTCTGTTCTTTGCTCAGGACGGTGTTCTTGTCCATCTCCTCATACTTCACCAGAGTGTTGTATACTACGGAGGCTACAGAACCTTTCTGAGTGCGGCAGCGCTGCATGGCACCCTTGATGTCGTTCTTGGCAAGGAGAGCCTTGATGTCAGCTACGAAACGGGTGGTGTGTCCACGACCGCTGGCCGACATGATAGCGATGGTACGTTCGATTGAAATCACGATTACCGTGAGAAGAAGGGTAATCAGGATAGGAACGATGAAGCCGCCTTTGTAAACGGTGCCAAGCAGGTTCTTGGGATGACCCTCTTCAAAGTTGCTGTCTGCGCCCATCACGAACAGGAAGACGCATACTGCTACTACGGCGCACGCCAGAATTACCAAAAAGGCGTTGCGGATGCCGCGGATGTTGCTGATTTTTTCAGCCTGCTGGATGGCTGACTTGGGATTAGCTGCCGGTCCCTTTGCAGTGGGGCGTGCAGCGGGAGCTGCCGGACGAGCAGCAGGGGCTGCCGGTTTGGTGGCGTTTGCCTGGGGCTGAGCTTTTGGATTCTGAGCTTCCATAATTAATTTGAAAAACTGTTGTTGTGTTTATTAGTTTTTTTGTTCAGTTCCGGTTTTACGGACTCGTCGCCCGTTGATTGTGTGTGTGTTTTTGAGCGCCATGCGTTGACCTCGCTGTTCTGCTCATTTTACCTCGCCGCTAAGATGGGTTGGTATGTCTGTAGAACCTCGGTCAGACCGTTGTGCGTTAACATTGCAAAGTTACTAAAATTCTTTCGCATTACAATGCCTTTGAATTGAAAAAAATTTAATGCCCGTTAAAAATATGTTATAAAACATGTTTTCGCTCCATTTTTAACGGGCTTTTATTCTTAAATCGGTTATCAGCCCGGTTTATTGTGTTACTCAAGCCGCTTTCGCCCCTTACACTCTTATTTTTTATTTTTTTAGTTTTCTCCTCCTCACTTACCCTTTCCTCGCTTCAAAAACAAAACCGGGAATGGCGTCTGCTGCGTCATTCCCGGTAGTTCAGTAACTTTTGGGGCGAAGTGTTATCCGCTTATTCTTTGTTGCCTTCTACAGCGGCCACGCCGGGAAGGGTTTTGCCCTCAATAGCTTCGAGCAGAGCGCCGCCGCCTGTGCTGACGTAGGAAACGGAGTCGGCAAGGCCGAATTTGTTGACGCAGGCCACGGAATCGCCGCCGCCAACCAGCGAGAAGGCGCCGTTGGAGGTTGCCTCAGCTATGGATTCGGCTATTGCGCACGAGCCTTTTGAGAAATTGTCGAACTCAAAGACTCCGGCCGGGCCGTTCCACAGTATGGTCTTGGCGGGCAGAATGACGTTGCGGAAGGCCAGAATGCTGTCAGGACCGGCGTCCAGACCCATCCATCCGTCAGGGATATTGTTCACCGGGCAGATTTGCGTCTTTGCGTCGTTGCTGAATGAATCGGCTGCCACGCAATCGGTGCCGAGCACCAGGTTCACACCTTTTTCTTTTGCCTTGGCAATGATGTCGAGGGCAAGCTGCAGCTTATCGTCTTCGCAGAGCGAATCGCCAATCTTGCCGCCCTGAGCCTTGGCGAAGGTGTAAGTCATGCCGCCGCAGAGTATCAGGTTGTCAACCTTGTCCATCAGGTTTTCAATGATGCCAATCTTGGTGCTGACTTTGCTGCCGCCCATGATGGCGGTGAAGGGACGCTGAATGTTTTTCAGAATCTTGTCAACGGCGCTTACCTCTTTTTCCATCAGGAAGCCGAGCATCTTGTCTTCAGGTTTGAAGTAGTCGGCAATCACGGCTGTTGAAGCGTGTTTGCGGTGAGCTGTGCCGAAGGCGTCGTTTACATAAACGTCGGAGTAAGAAGCCAGGGTCTTGGCAAATTCTTTCTGACGTTTTTTCATCTCCTCGGCAGCAGCTTTATAGCCGGGGTCAGCTTTGTCTATGCCCACAGGCTTGCCTTCCTCTTCGGGATAGAAACGGAGGTTTTCAAGCAGAAGCACCTGACCGGGTTTGAGGTTTTCGGCTGCCTCTTTAGCCTTCATGCAGTCGGGGGCGAACTGAACGTCGCGGCCGAGGGCTTTCGCCACAGCGTCGCGAATTTGCAGCAGCGAGAGTTTGGGATTGACTTTGCCTTTGGGTTTGCCCATGTGCGACATCAGGATAAGGCTGCCGCCGTCGTCGAGTATCTTTTTGAGGGTGGGAAGGGCACCGCGGATGCGGGTATCGTCGGTGATATGGCCATTCTCATCGAGGGGCACATTGAAATCTACGCGTACTATGGCACGCTTGCCTTCGAAGTTAAAGTCTTTAATGTTTGCCATTTTTACTTGTGTGTTTTCTGACATTTACCTTTTGTATAAACACCGATAATGGTAAGTGGTGTTCAATGCCGCTGCAAAATTAACTAAAAATAATATAATGTAATGTGTGTAGAGAGAAATTTCGTAATTTTGCAGTATGAAAGAGGTTGAGAAGAGGGCCTTGGAGCTCTTCAGGGAACATTTCGGGCAGCCTGAGGCCATGAAAGCGATAGCCGCTTCGGGTTCGGGTAGGCGGTATTACCGTATCGCGGGGAAGAACCGCTCGGTTATAGCCACCGTGGGCACTGACGCGGCTGAGAATGAGGATTTTTTCGCCTTGCAGGGCGCCTTAAAGGCCGACGGCATTAAGGTGCCGGATGTTTATGCTGTAAGTGCCGACCGTATGGTATATCTGCAGCAGGATCTTGGCAATATATCGCTGTTTGACAGGGCCAAGGCCCCCGACTTTGCCTCATTTGTGCTTGGCAAGATGTTTGAGGAGGCAATGCGTACTTTGCCGCATCTGCAGACGGGAGCGAGGACTGTGGGCACAGCGGCGCTTGTGCGTCCCCCTTTCGGAAGCCGGCTCATTTTGTGGGACCTCAACTATTTCAAATATTGTTTCCTCAAGCCCAAGGACATTGCCATGGACGAGAATCTGCTTGAAGATGATTTTCAGCTCATGGCTAAGAGGCTCTCTTCGTGCAAACCTGAGTTATGGGGTTTCATGTATCGCGACTGCCAGAGCCGCAATATCATGGCCCACAACGGAGACCTCTATTGGATAGATTTTCAGGGTGGACGCCCGGGACCGATTGTCTATGATGTGGTGTCGATGCTTTGGCAGGCTCGTCTTGCGCTTAATGATGCCACTCAGCGCCGATTCATCAATGTTTACGCCCGTGAACTGGCCTCTTTGCGCCCCGTTTCTGAGGAAGAGGTAACGCAGGCTGTCTATGAAATGGTTCCGCTGCGGGTTTTGCAGACTTTGGGGGCATACGGCATGAGGGGTCTCACTCAGCGCAAGGAACATTTTCTGAAAAGCATTCCTTTGGCTCTGCGTTCTCTGCGCGGTCTTATTGATAACGGCACTTTTGAGCCTTACCCCGAGCTAAAACGAATTTCACAGTATATATGTGATAAACCTGAGATATATGTGTCAACCGGAAAATGAGAAAAAGCCTCTGAGGCTTCATATAGAAAGTTTTTCTTATCGGCGCGGCTATCCCGTGGAGACAGCCGGCAACGGAGGCGGATTTATTTTTGACTGTCGCTGTCTGCATAATCCGGGCCGTTACGATGAATACAAGATGCTGACAGGGCGCGATGAGCCTGTGCAGCGTTTTTTGGAAGAGAAGGGTGAGATACAGCCTTTCCTGCAGAATGTCTTCGCTCTCACCGACCGGGCTGTAGAGAAGTATCTGAAACGCGGATTTACCGATTTATCAGTGGGTTTCGGCTGCACAGGCGGCCAACACCGGTCTGTATACAGTGCCGAACATCTTGCCCGGCACATCAAGGAAAAATTTCCTCAGGTGGTCGTATCGCTCTGCCACCGCGAACAGAATATTCATGAGGAGCTATGAGGGCGTTGGTTCTTGCAGCGGGTTTGGGTACCCGGCTTAAGCCATGGACTTTAGAGCATCCGAAGGCATTGGTGCCGGTTGCCGGCGTGCCGATGCTTGAGCGGGTTCTGACGAAGCTGGAAAATGAGGGTTTCGGCCGCATAGTGGTCAATGTGCATCACTTCGGCGACCAGATAATCAGCTTTCTGAGCAGCCGTGATAACAAGGCTGAAATCTGCATCAGCGATGAAAGGGACCAGCTGCTCGACACGGGCGGCGGCATTTTGCAGGCAGACGAGGTTTTAGGCGGCAACGAGCCTCTGTTAGTACATAATGTGGATATTCTCAGCAATGCGCCGTTGCAAATGATAATGCAACAGCATATTGCCACGCAGGCTCATGCCACTCTGCTCACTTCGGGGCGTGTGTCTTCGCGCAAATTAGCCTTCGACAAAAATGGGGCTTTATGCGGCTGGCATGACCTGAAATCGGGAGCTGTAAAACCGGCATCTTACGCCCCTGACTCGGAGTGTGAGGAGGCTTTCAGCGGTATATATATTATGGGCAAGGGGGCTATAATAAAAATGAGAAAAGACATGGACAAACCTGTCTTTCCCATCATGGATTTCTTCTTAACTGCCTGCGCTGAAATGACTTTCAGCAGATTCTATATGGAGAATCTGCGCTTGCTCGACATCGGCAAGCCGGATGCTCTGGCAAAGGCTGAGGCCTTTGTCAGCGAGCTTGGTTGAAATGGTCGTTGTGCGTGTGCGACGTGTGAACGTAGGTATGCGCAACCGACTGTTTGCTGTTAAACTGAAATACACATCCTACTATAAGGAAAACCACTGCGGCGGCTCCAAAGCACCAAGTCAGAGCCAGTGAGGAAGTGAAGCAGGAGGCTATCAGCAATATTGATCCAAGGAAATAGGCTAAAATAGAAATTGTCTTCATTGTTGTAACTGTCAAATTGTTCTTATCTCTTTTTCATTCTCTTATACTATAACACTCGGCCCAAAGTAAGGTTTTTCTCTCCGACTCAAAAACAGGAAAAGAGGCTGCGAAAACATTGCTAATGCAACTTTCCGCAGCCTCTTAATCTTTAGACTAAACTATCAGCGATAAAGCACTTTGCTTACCAGGCGCTGACCGTTGGAATAACCGGTTACTTTCACATAAAGGTTATTGGGAGCCGGGTTCGACACCTGAACGCCATCCATGGTGAACCATTTCACATAAACTACTTCGGCATCGCCGTCTATGCCCTCAACGCCGTTGTATTCGTTGATGTCTTTGACATTGACAAAGCGTTTCCATTCGGGAGCATTCTTATATGCCTCGATGCTGCTTGCCGGCACATAAAGGGTGGCTTTGGTGTAAACTTCCTCGTTCCATACTTCGGCGTACGACTGGCCCTCCTTGTTCGTGGTGAACTCGATTGTGGGAGGCACAACAGCTTTGCAGAGCACAGCCTTCATGGGCGTTTTCCAGTTAAACTGCTGAATTGTAGAGGCGTTAACGTAGAATGACATATAGCCGATGAAGTTCACTTTCTCACCGAAGGTGATGGTTTCCAAATAGATGGGGTCTACAAACGACTGATTCTCGATTTTCTCCAGTGAATCGGGGAAGACGACATCTTTAAGAGCGGTGGCTACGAAAGCACCTTTCTTAATGGTCTTCAGTCGCTTGTTGAACTCAACTTCTGTCAGAGCATTGCAACCCTGGAAAGTGTTCATGGGCAGAGTAATCATGTTGTCAGCTATCTTCACCTTCTGCAGGCTCTTGCAGTGGGCGAATGTGCCGTTCTTCATCACCGTGTAATTGGCGGGCATTGACAGGGTCTTCAGACCGCTGTACTGGAAGGCATAATCTTCAGAAGTGGTGAGGACTTCGGGCAGTGAAACCTCTTCAACACCTGATCTGTAGAAGCCCCATTTGCCAATTTTCTTAACCGTGGGAGGCAGCACGACTTTCTTCAGAGTCTGGCAATAGTAGAAGCAGAGGGGATTTACCTGGCTTATGGTATCTGTAATGATTGCCGTCTCAAGAACTGAGTCGTTGAGATAGAGGTTCTTCGACTGATAGGTAGGATTTGACAGTGAGGAGCCTGAGAAGTCAATTCTCATCCAGGCGTTGACGTCGTGGATAGTGGTCTTTTTCAGATTCGAGCATCCATTAAACGACTGTTTTCCGAACTTCACCAGTGTGCGAGGCACATCAACGCTCTTCATCGTCTTCATATTGTTGAATGCGCGCTCCGTGGTTTCTGTAATGGTATAGGTAAAGTCATCGAACTTCACCGTTTCGGGAATCACCACATCCACCAGCGTGTCGTTGGCAGGGGTCAGAGACACCGTGCGGAGGGAATCGTCAAGGATGACGTATTTGTAATCGCCTACCGTGAACGTTGTTCCGGCCGGTTGCGAACGTTTTACCGGACGGATGTTGTAACCGTAGTTGCGGGGCACATATCCTGAGCCGTTATGGTCGCGGGAGTCAATGCTGACACCCGTACGCGACACGCCAAAACGAACCACATAAGAGTTGTAGTTGTAACGCGCGGGGGCATCCTTGAGCGTGTTGGTGGCGTAGCAGCCTGCCAAGTTGTTTGACGACACGCGCGTTCCGGTGCGGAAGCCGTAAGCCGGCAGGAAAATGGAATTGCCGTTAGGTCCGGTTACGCGGGCACCCTTGCGGTCGTTTACGGTGTCGAGGGTCCATTTGCAGAGCTTCTTGTCGAGCAGCTCATCGAACTCAGCCTTTGTGGGGCTGCCTACGTTGGCGGCGAGGGCGCCGGCGTCATCCAGGAGGTCAAGCACCAGCTTGTTGTCCACATCACCATAAGTGCTGTCGGTGCAGTATTTGGTCATGTGCTGCTGAGTGCCGTTACACCATTTGTAGTTTTTCCAGGAGAAATCGGCTTTGCGGGTTACGGTATCGCCCCATTGGTAGTAGAAGCCGGAATCGCTTTCCTGAGTGGCGCCCACATTCATGTTGGCCCACAGAGTGCCTGACGGCAGTCCGAGATCTACATACTCAATCTGGCCGTTGGAGGTCAATGGCAACAGGGCTGCTCCCGAAAGTAACAATGCTGCCATTGCAAACAGGTAATTGTGTTTCATGCGTTTGAGTTTATGGTACTTTCGTGTTTGAATCTGCAAATTTAAGGATAAAATCCGAAAGTCATGCAAATTTTCACACAAAAGCCACCATCCGATTCCGCATTTCTTCAGCTTTTGCCGCAGCTGCCTGAGCAAAATCTTCACCTGAGGAGGCATAGATGATGCCGCGCGATGAGTTCACCAACAGTCCGCAATCGGCTGTCAGACCATAACGGCAGACATCTTCGAGACTACCACCCTGAGCGCCTACGCCCGGAACGAGCAGAAAGCTCGAAGGCACTTCCTTGCGAATCTCGGCAAGCATCTCTGCCCTTGTGGCACCTACCACATACATCATGTTTGAGTCCGACACGCCTTCCCATTTTTGCGAGCGGCGCAACACATTAATAAAAAGAGGCGTGTTATCGGCATCGGTGATGAGCTGGAAATCACTTGCCGAGGGATTAGAGGTGAGGTCAAGCAGAATAACCCATTTGCCTTCGTAAGCCAGGAAAGGCATCACACTGTCGCTGCCCATATAAGGTGCTATCGTAACAGCGTCGGCCTGAAGGTCTTCAAACATTGCTTTGGCATACATCTTTGCCGTGTTGCCTATATCGCCGCGTTTGCAGTCGATGATGAGCAGTTTATTGGGATATTTCTCCTTGATGTAACGGCACGTTTGGCGCAACTCCTCCCATCCCTCTGCGCCGCGACATTCATAGAAGGCGCTGTTGGGCTTGTAAGCCACGCAATAAGGCGCAGTTGCGTCGATGATGGCACGGTTGAACTCCAAAACGGCATCTTTTTTGGACCGAAGATGTTGCGGAATTTTTTCAACGTCAGTGTCGAGACCCACGCACAAAAAGCTGCCTGTGCGCTTTATCTCTGCTGTCAGTTCGTTTCTTGTCATTATATTAGTGTGTGTAAAAGTATTATCCTTATTACCAGATACTTACAGCTCTGCTTCCGCCAGTTTGGAGGCATTCTCGGCCACCGTCAGAGCGTCGATTAGCTGCTGTATATCGCCGTCGAGGAAAGCCTGCAGGTTATAAGCCGTAAAGTTGATGCGGTGGTCGGTGATTCGACCCTGCGGGAAATTGTATGTGCGGATTTTTGCCGACCTGTCGCCTGTACTGACCATAGACTTGCGGCGCGAGGCTATGTCGTCAACATATTTCTGATGCTCGCGGTCATAGATAAAGGTACGCAACCTTGCCAACGCCCTTTCCTTATTCTTGGGCTGGTCGCGCGTTTCCGTACACTCAATCAGAATCTCCTCAGTCTGACCCGTTTCCGGGTTCTTCCACGGATAGCGTAACCTCACGCCGCTCTCCACCTTATTGACGTTCTGACCGCCGGCGCCGCTGCTTCGGAAAGTGTCCCATTTAATCTCACCTTCGTGAATCTCCACCTCAAATGGCGCGGCTTCGGGGAGTACTGCCACCGTTGCCGCCGACGTATGCACGCGACCCTGCGTTTCCGTGGCAGGCACTCGCTGCACACGGTGAACACCGCTTTCATATTTCATCACCCCGTAAGTGTTGTTACCGCTGAGGGTGAAGACAATCTCCTTGAAGCCGCCGGCAGTTCCCGGCGAGACAGAAGAGACAGTCAGCGTCCAGCCCTTGCGTTCGGCAAATTTCTCGTACATGCGAAACAAATCGCCGGCAAAGAGAGCCGCTTCATCGCCGCCGGTACCCGAGCGAAGTTCCACAATGCAGTTTTTGGCATCGTCAGGGTCTGGCGGAATCAGCATCAGTTTTATCTGCTCTTCCAGCTCGGGAATCCGGCGTGCATTCTCGTCAGCTTCCTGCCTGGCCATCTCGCGCAACTCCTCGTCAGACTCGTTGGCAATAATGGCTCTGGCCTCATTGAGACCATTGATGAGGGCACGGTAACGGGCACCTGTTTCGGCGAGTTTACCCAAATCATGATATTCGCGCATGAGCCTCACATAGCGTTGCTGATCGGCAATAACATCAGGGTCGGCAATAAGCGTCGACACCTCGCGATAACGGTCTTCAAGCACCGACAGACGGTCGAGTAAAGAGGGTGTAGGCATTATTTTTAAAAATTTCTGCGCGAAATTAATGAAAATTCGCGAAAAAGCATTAACTTTGCAGTCGCAAAAGCAAGTGAAGGCCTCAGCGAGGCAAAAACTGCGAAAGCAAAAAGAAAACAAAAACCAAAATTCAATTCAAAACAGACCGTAAGTTATGGCAACGAAGATCAGACTGCAACTGCATGGCCGCAAAGGCTACGCGTTCTACCCGATTGTAATCGCCGATAGCAGGGCGCCACGAGATGGCAGATTTATTGAAAGGATAGGTTCCTATAATCCGAACACTAATCCTGCTACAATAAGTCTGGACTTCGACCGCGCTTTGTATTGGATAGAGCAGGGCGCACAGCCCACCGATACCGCCCGCAACATTCTGTCGCGCGAAGGCGTGCTGCTGATGTGGCACCTCCGCGGCGGTGTAAAGAAAGGCGCTTTCAGCCAGGAAGAGGCCGAACGTCGTTTCAACGCCTGGAAAGCTGACCGCGAGAAAGCTCTCGCCGGCCGCAAGGCTAAGGAAGAGGCTAAGGCTACCGAGCAGGCTCAGGCTCGCAAAAAACACGAATCTGACGTCAACAAGACTCGTGAAGAGAGCATAGCCAAGAAAAAAGCAGAGAAGCTTGCCGAGCAAGAAGCTGCCGCTAAAGCCGCTCTCGAAGCCGAAGCAGCTCAAAGCGAAGAGAAACCTGCTGAAGAAGCTTAATTCCCGGCGCTCAGCTAAGAAAACCCGACGCGCATAGTCTGTTACGGCTATGCGCGTCGTTCAATCTTAAGCTGACAGATTAAGCTGTCTAAGCAGTCGGGATTTTTTCAGCTGCCTGTTTACGACACCTGCGGGAGGCTCTTTTCAGACGGTTATGCGGCCGCGCGATTTTTTGAGCTGCAAAGCCGTTGCCAACGAACAGAACCTTAAACAGAGTTGTTAAAAAGATAAAACAAAAAATACACTGCAACATGGAAAACAATCAGAGAGAAGAGAGAAACAGAAACAACAGCATGAAAGGAGCAGCTCCCATGCGCATCTGGTTCGGCATCTTCATGGTGATATTCTACATCGGCATAGGCATTCTGCTCATCGTGGCCAACAAGACATTTGAAATCTTCACCCCTACCATAGCAATAATAGTCGGAGCCATCTTATGCGCATACGGCGTTTGGCGCGGCTATCGTTTGTGGAAAAACAAACCTTGAAAATGAAAAAACACAGACCGCAACTTATAAGCATCTTTGCCGCAGCCATTCTGGTGGTTACGGCACTGACCTCTTCCTGCTCCGACTATAAAAAAGGAGAATACGCCAAAGGTTCTGATTTCATAGCCTGCGAAGACGGCTTCCGGCGCATACTTGAAGAGGAAATCGAGGTTTTCGAGTATCAGTATCCCGAAGCCTTCATCCTGCCCAGCTACCTCAACGAAAACGCCTGCATAGACTCGCTGAAAGCCGGCAAATGCCGACTGATAATTGTTACGCGCGAACTCACCAAGGATGAATGTCAGCGCATTCATCAGGAGCAGGAACGCAACGTAAGGCAACAGTGCATTGCCGTTGACGCGGTGGCTATTGTGGTCAACAAGGATAACCCCGTTGACTTCATCACCGAGGAGGAAGTGGGCCAGATTATGCGCGGCGAGATTTCGCACTGGAATCAGCTTGCCGGCACAGACACTTCGGCCATAAAGATAGTCTTTGACAACGAAGGCAGTTCTACAGTAAATTATATGCGCGACAAGTTCCTGCCCAAGGGACAGATGATTTCGCAAAACCCCAACGCCTTCGCTCAAAAGAACAACAAGGATGTGTTTGAGATGGTGCAGAAAAATCGCAACGTGCTTGGCATCATGTCTGTCAGCTGGCTTGGCGACAGCCTTCAGGCCGCCGGCAAACAGCCTATGGCACAGCGTGTTAAGCAACTTGAGAACACCACCGATACCGTCAACGTTGAATTCACCGATAAGGTGAAGGTGCTGCCTGTGCGTGCCACCGATGCTCTGAAACCAGTGAAGCCCTATCAGGCCAATATTTTCAACGGCTCCTATCCTCTGTTCCGCAAAGTATATGCAATCTGCACAGCGCCCAACGGCTCACTGCCTCACAGCTTCTATGCCTTCCTTACGGGCTTTATAGGCCAGAAAATAATTTCCGAGACGGGAATTCTGCCCTATAACGTACAGCCCCGAGTGGTGAAGGTGAGCAAGTAGGCATCATCCACCGGAAAAGCAATTTTAGTAAAACCGGAGAGGCTCTCCGCCGGCCGATAAAGAATGTATCGAAAGGATTTATCGGCCACCACAAGCGGATTTGCGCGGATTGAAAAAAAGTGTTAAATTTGCAATCTAAAACGTGCGCCGGGGTAATTAAATACTCCGGACGCGCGTTATAATAAAAACAGACCTCAACGGCTCAAACCCGGAAAACCAATCATACCTATGAGACTGAAATACATAGTAGCATTTTTATTTGCCGCCATTACCATGAGCATAAGCGCTCAGGGTTATAAAGATGGCGTGGAATTCTACAAAGCTCAGCGCTTTACTCAGGCTCGCACTCTTCTGGAGCGCAACCTCGACAAACCCGGCACCGACAAAGCCGCATCGTACTATTATCTGGGCATGATAGAGATGCAGGTGGAGAAACCCGATCTGGCAGCCGCTGAAAAGGATTTCACCAACGGCATCGCCGCCAACCCCAAATACCCCTACAACTACGTGGGCAAAGGTCTTGTTGACCTGCAGAACGGCAACTCCAAAGAGGCTGAACAGCAATTCAAACTCGCAGGCAAGAATGCCGGCAAAGACGCATCATCGGTAGAAGTGGCAATAGCCCGCGCTTACTACGACGTTGACGCCGACCGTTTCGCCAAAGAGATAGAGAAACACATGCAGAAGGCATACAAGAAGAATGCCGAAAACCCGGAATATTATCTTTTCCTTGCCGACCAGGCAGCCGACGCCCGCAAATGGGGTGAGGCTAACCAAAACTTCGAGCTGGCTTACGGCTATGACCCCACAGCCGCCGAGTCATACGTTCGCTATGCCGACATTCTGAAGATACGTAACCCGAAAGAGTCTATCCGCGTGCTTCAGCTGCTTCTCAACCACAACCCGCAGTCGGCTCTTGGCCAGCGCGAACTCGCCCGCACATATTACAACAACAATATGTTCCGCGAGGCTGTGGAGCAGTACGGCAAATACGTCAACAACCCCAACCACTTCGACGAGGATGAGGCTGAATACTCCTTCCTCCTTTTCTGGAACAAGGATTACAAGAAAGGCTATGACTATGCCAGCCAGCTGCTTCGTCAGAACCCGAACAACTATTCAGCCATGCGTTTCCGCTTCATGAATGCGGCTCAGCTTCCGGAACTGGCAGCTCAGATGCCGGCTATGGCTCAGGAGCTCTGGGCAGCTCACGAGGCAGACCCGAAGATGCGCCCGTTTGCTCTTATCGACTACACTCTGGTATCTGACCAGTTCAGCAAAGCCAAAGAGTTTGACAAAGCCAAGACAGTGCTTGAAGAGGCTATCAACCGGCATCCTAAAGAGTCGCGTTATCGCCAGGCACTCGCCTATCTGTACCTCGACAAAGAGGACAACAAGGCAGCCACCGCAGCTTATAACGACTATATGAAGATGGTTGAAAATCCCAGCTCAGGCGAACTGCGCACAGCCATGATTCTGAATTATGCCATGGCATCGCAGATGAAAGAGGAGAATCCCGAGGCCTTCAAGCAGTATAGCGCTGACCTGAACAGCTACATCGCCAAAGCCAAGACTCTCTATCCCAACGACCCGGCAACCTACTTCTTCATGGGCCGCGAAAAGATTCTCAATGCCCCTGTTTCAGCAGTAAGCAGCATAGCCATAGATGACTTCAACAAGGGTGTAAGCCTGTTTGAGCAGCTCCCCGCCGACAAGAACAAACCGTTCATCAACAATGCCATCACCATGTACAACTATCTTGCCATGGCAGCAGCCAAAGCCGGTAACAAACAGCTTGCCACCAACTATTACAACAAGATTCTGACCCTGCAGCCCGGCAACGCCGACGCCACCAACGGTCTGAAGAATCTGAAGTAAGATATTAGAATAGCACTCAAATACAACTGCGCCAGCATTGCCGGCGCAGTTTTTCTTTGCCTTCTCCCCTTCCCCCTTACCCTTCCAAATCTCCCTAAGCTCCTTAAATTCCTTAAACTCCTTAAGATCCTTATTTTCCCTCACCTCTTTAAGCTCCTTAAATTCCTTAAAGCCCTTAATTCCCTAAACTCCCTTCCCCTTCCCAATCACCTTAGCCATAAAATCACCCCATAGTTGTAAGAGTGGTTAATTTTTATTATTTTTGCAGAGAATTTAACCTTTGCAACGCATACGCTTCGGCATGACCACATTCCATTGCGGAGCGTGCGGTTTAAATATAATCCGAATGGCTGAAATCATCAAGATTAAGAAAGGCCTCGACATACCTTTGGCCGGGAAAGCAGATATGTCGCGGGAAATAACTATATCACCGTCAAAAGCCGGCATCGTACCGGCCGACTTCGGCGGATTTACCTGGAAGTTACTTGTAAAGCCGGGCGATAAGGTTGGCAAAGGTACTCCGGTGCTTCAAGCCAAAGAGCATGAGGGCCTTTATCTTACCAGTCCGGCAGCCGGCGAAGTAGCCGAAATCAACCGTGGAGAACGCCGCCGCATATTGTCGGTGGTGATTGACTGCGGCAAAGAGGGCCTTGAGACTGTGAAATTCACCATCGGCTCAGACGCAGAAGGCATTACCGACGCCCTCTGCCGCTCAGGCTTATGGGCAATGATGAGCCAGCGTCCGTATGACATTATACCGACTCCCGGCATCCGCCCCCGCGATATTTTTATCACAGCGTTCGACAGCGCACCTCTGGCTCCGGCACTTATTGATGCCGCTGACCAGGACGCTCTGCAGGCCGGCATTGAGATGTTGAGCCAACTAACCGACGGCAAAGTGTATCTTGGCGTGCGTTTCGGCTCAGGCATCAATGCCACGGGAGCTGTGGTGACGGAGTTTGAAGGGCCTCATCCGGCCGGTAACGTCGGCACGCAGATAGCTGCTATCAAACCGGTGAACAAGGGTGAGACGGTATGGACTCTCGACGCCCGCACAGCGGTGCGTATGGGCAGGCTTAGACTCACCGGAGAGCTGGATGCAGAGGCCAAGGTGGCTGTAACAGGACCGATGGTAGAGAATCCGGCCATGGTGAAAACGGTGATAGGATGCGACATAGCGTCGCTGCTCAAGCCTTTTGCCATTAAAACGGAGAAGAAAGACCGCATCATTTCGGGCAATGTGCTCACCGGCCATGCCGTAAGCGCCACAGAGGGTTATCTGAGGCGTCCGTGGCGTCAGGTTACGGTGATTGCCGAGGGTGACAATGCCGACGAATTTATGGGCTGGGCAAGTCTGAATCCGCGCAAATACAGCGTCAAACGCTCATTCCCCGGATTCTTGCGCCGCCACAGCGCCAAGTTCGACTTCGACGCAAGGCTGCGTGGTGGCAGGCGCGCTCCCATACTCAGCGAGGAGTACGACAGCGTATTCCCCATGGACATTTATCCGGAATTTCTGCTACGTGCCATAGCCGACAACAACATCGACAAGATGGAGAAGTTGGGCATCTATGAAGTGGCTCCCGAAGACTTTGCGCTGCCCGAGTTTGTAGATACCTCAAAGTTGCCGCTGCAGCAGATGGTTCGCGACAGCCTCGACAGCCTGCGCAAGGAAATGGAATAACATTAACTCTTAAATAAGTTATAACAATGAGTAGGTTAAAAGAGCAGCTCGACCGCATAAAGCCACAGTTTGAGAAGGGTGGCAAGTATGCTAAGCTGCATTCCGTGTTCGACGGATTCTACACATTCTTATATACGCCCAACACCACATCAAAAACCGGGGTCCAGATTCACGACAGCAACGACTCCAAACGCACTATGATAATAGTGATTCTGGCTTTGCTGCCCTGCTGCCTGTTTGGTATGTGGAACGTGGGTTATCAGCATGGACTCGCCACCGGTGCCGGTTGCAATGTGCTTGAATGTTGGTGGTATGGCTTTATGATGACGCTGCCCATGATGTTTGTAACCTACATTGTGGGCCTGGGCATAGAGTTTATCTTTGCTCAGATACGCGGCCATGAGATACAGGAGGGCTTTTTAGTGTCGGGTATGCTGATACCGATGATTTGCCCCATCGACACGCCGTTGTGGATGCTGGCCGTGGCCACGGCCTTCTCTGTGATTTTCTGCAAAGAGGTGTTCGGTGGCACGGGTTACAACTTCATGAACCCGGCCCTGGTGGCGCGTGCTTTCCTCTTCTTTGCCTATCCGGCAAAGATGAGCGGCGACAAGGTCTTTATCTCGCTTGGGGGCCAGCCAACAGTTGATGGTTTTACGGGAGCGACACCCCTTGGCCAGATAGCCTCGGCCGGTGGCACCAACCCGCTGGCAGATGTAACGAACGCCATAGGCGAGCATCTCACGCTCAGCGACGCCTTCTGGGGCTTCATTCCGGGCTCGTGGGGCGAGACTTCAACCTTCTGTATACTGATAGGAGCGGCCGTTTTGCTACTCTTCGGCATGGCCTCGTGGCGCATAATGCTGTCGGCCACGGTGGGTGGCATCCTGATGTCGCTTCTGGCACAGGCAACCGCCACACCCACATATCCGGTGGCATTCCTCGGTCCGTGGTGGCAGCTCTGTCTGGGCGGATTCGCCTTTGCGGTGGTGTTTATGGCCACAGACCCGGTAACCTCGTGCCGAACCCGTCTGGGCAAATATATCTACGGCTTTCTGATAGGCGTAATAGCCATATTGATACGCTGTTACAACACGGGTTATCCGGAAGGTGCCATGCTGGCAGTGCTTCTGATGAACTGTTTCGCGCCTCTCATCGACTGGTGCATAGTGAATGTTAACATACGTCGCCGCATGGCGCGTGTAAAAGCCTGAGGCAGCCATGAAGATAAATAAAAACAGCAATCTCTATACGGTAGTCTACATTGTAGTGCTTGTGCTGGTGGTAGGCGTTGGCCTGTCGCTCGTATATCAGGCTTTGCGCCCCCAACAGACCGAAAACATAGCCAACGACAAGAAGCGCCAGATTCTGGAAGCAGCGCTGATAGTGCCGCAGGACGGTGAGAGTGTTGCAGACCTGTATCAGAAATACATAGTGAGCACGCGGGTTGTCAATTCGCGCGGACTGGACGTTGCTGGCGCCCCGGCAGCCTTCGACATCAATCCGGCCATGGAGATGAAGAAACCCGACGACAGGCGCATGCTGCCGGTGTTCGTGTGCCAGAAAGACAATGAAACGAAATATATAGTGCCGGTGTATGGCATGGGTCTTTGGGGTCCCATCTGGGGCTACATAGCCATGAACAGCGACGGCACAAGCATCTATGGCGCATATTTCGCTCATCAGGGCGAGACGCCGGGTCTTGGCGCCGAGATTGCCAAACCGGCTTTCAGCAATCAGTTCAAGGGCCAAACGCTCTACGAAGACGGCAATTTCGAGCCTATCAAAGTGGTAAAGAGCGGTCATGAACCGGCCTCAGGCAGTTATGTGCATGCCATTAGCGGCGGCACCATAACGTCGCAGGGTGTGCAGACAATGCTCGAAAAGTCGATGCGCCCTTATAATGCATTTTTCAAGAACCTTCAAAATCAGGGTAAATAATGAGCAGTCTAAGCAAAGAAGTAAAGCAGGCCTTTCTCAACCCGCTGTCGAAGGATAATCCGGTAATTGTTCAGATACTGGGTATCTGTTCAGCCTTGGCAGTAACCGCCAAAATGGAGCCGGCATTCGTTATGGGCATATCCGTAATCTGTGTGCTGGCCTTCTCCAACGTCATCCTGTCGCTGATACGCAAAACCATACCCACCTCCATACGCATCATAGTGCAGCTTGTGGTGGTTGCGGCGTTGGTGGTGATAGTAGACCAGGTGCTCAAGGCATTTGCCTACGACGTCAGCGTACAGCTGTCGGTATTCATCGGGCTCATCATCACCAACTGCATCATCATGGGCCGTCTGGAAGCCTTTGCGCTCACACACCGCCCGTGGCTGTCGTTTCTCGACGGAGTGGGCAACGGCATTGGCTATGCCGCCATATTGCTGATAGTGGCCTTCTTCCGTGAATTGCTCGGCAGCGGCTCGCTGTTCGGCTTCCAGGTGGTGCCGCAATCGTGGTATGATGCCGGGTACTCAAACTGCGGACTGATGATTCTGCCCCCCATGGCCCTCATTGTAGTGGCTTGCATAATCTGGGTTCACAGAGCAAGACACAAGGACCTTCAGGAGCATTAACTGATATCTTATTCTTAAACAACGAATTGATATGGACAACCTGAATCTATTCATAAAGTCGATATTTGTAGACAACATGGTGTTTGCCTACTTCCTGGGCATGTGTTCGTTTCTGGCAGTCAGCAAGAATGTCAAGACGGCGTTTGGCCTGGGAGTAGCCGTGAGCTTTGTGTTGATGATAGCATTGCCGATAACGTGGTGCATAAATCAGTATCTGCTCGTGCCCGGAGCCTTGAGCTGGTTGGGTCAGGAGTATGCTGAAACAGACCTCAGCTTTCTGGGGCTGATAATGTTTATAGCCGTCATAGCGGCCCTTGTGCAGATACTGGAAATGGTGATAGAGAAATATTCACCGTCGCTGTATAATTCTCTCGGCATCTTCCTGCCGCTGATAGCGGTGAACTGTGCCATACTTGGCGCTGTGCTGTTCATGCAGCAACGGGAATTTGACAACGCATGGACAGCCACGGTTTATGGCGCAGGCTCAGGCATAGGCTGGCTACTTGCCATCACAGCGCTTGCGGCCATACGCGAACGCCTGAGCGTAAAGCACATCCCGGCGCCCCTGCGCGGAGTGGGTATCTCGTTTATCATCACCGGACTTATGGGCATAGCCTTTATGTCGTTCTTAGGCATTAAACTGTAAACAAGAGCTATGATGTTACTGCATATAATCTGGTCGTCAGTATGGGCTGCCGCACTGTTATTCACCTGCATAGTATTGGTATTGACGGCGGTGTTGCTCGTAGCCAAACATTTCCTGGTGGCCTCGGGCGAGGTTCACATTGACATAAACGACGGCACCAAGAGCTTCAATGCACCTGCCGGAGGCTCACTGTTGTCGACGCTGGCCGACGGCGGCGTGCATTTGTCGTCGGCATGCGGCGGCAAAGGCTCATGCGGCCAATGCAAGGTGAGAGTGCTGGAAGGGGGCGGCGATATGCTGCCCACAGAGGCTGTACATTTCTCGCGCAAGCAGATAAAAGATCACTGGCGCCTGGGTTGCCAGGTAAAAGTGAAACAAGACCTGAAACTGGCCGTTGACCCGGCTGCCCTGGAAGTAAAAGAATGGGAATGTGAGGTAATCAGCAACCGCAACGTAGCCACCTTTATCAAAGAATTCATTGTGAAGTTGCCCGAGGGTGAGCACATGAATTTCATCCCCGGCTCCTACGCTCAGATACGTATTCCGGAATATGAGATGACGTATGACGGTGACATAGACAAAAGCCTCATAGGCGACGAATATCTCCCTGCGTGGCAGAAATTCGGCCTGTTCGATTTGAAATGCCGCAACACGGAGGCCACCGTGCGTGCCTATTCAATGGCCAATTATCCGGCAGAAGGCGACCGCATCATGCTCACCGTGCGCATAGCCACACCACCCTTCAAGCCGAAGCCTCAGGTAGGCTTCCAGAACGTATCGCCGGGCATAGCCTCGTCATATATCTTCACCCTGAAACCGGGCGACAAGGTGCTGATGAGCGGTCCTTACGGCGATTTCCACCCCATTCTCGACTCCAAAGCGGAGATGATTTGGGTAGGCGGCGGCGCCGGTATG
Source organism: Prevotella sp. CAG:485 (assembly GCA_000437495.1). Taxonomy (GTDB): domain Bacteria; phylum Bacteroidota; class Bacteroidia; order Bacteroidales; family Muribaculaceae; genus Lepagella. The sequence continues at coordinate 16,966 of FR897805.1, read as the reverse complement.
GCACCTCTGCGCAGCCAGATAATGTACATGACCAAGACTCTGCACACCACCGACAGAAAGATGAGCTACTTCTACGGCGCGCGTGCGCTTAATGAGGTGTTCTATCTCGACGATTTCCTGCAGTTGGAGAAGGACTTCCCGAACTTCCATTTCTATCTGGCCCTTGACCGTCCTGACCCGGCAGCCGACGCCGCAGGCGTGAAATACACGGCTGGCTTCGTGCATCAGGTCATGTTTGAGAAATATCTCAAAGACCATCCGGCACCTGAAGACATTGAGTACTACATGTGCGGTCCCGGACCGATGAGCAATGCCGTTAACAATATGCTCTACAACCTGGGCGTTGAGCCGGAATCCGTCCATTACGACAATTTCGGAGGATAAGCAACAAAAACAAAAATCAACAAAATAATCAAAATGGTTTTCAAGTCCCGCGCGGCGGGCACCTGAAAAAGTAAAAATCTAAATCATGAAAAGAGACAACGAGATCTTTGACATCATCGACCGCGAGCATCTGCGTCAGCGCAGAGGCATTGAGCTGATAGCCAGCGAGAACTTTGTCAGCGACGAAGTAATGCGTGCCATGGGCTCATGCATGACCAACAAATATGCCGAGGGATATCCTGCCAAGCGCTACTACGGCGGCTGCCAGGAGGTAGATAAGACCGAAAATATAGCCAAAGAACGCGCCATGCGTCTGTTCGATGCCGAATGGGTAAACGTGCAGCCTCACTCGGGCGCACAGGCCAATATGGCCGTATTCATGGCAGTGCTTCAGCCGGGCGATAAGTTCATGGGTATGGACCTCAGCCACGGCGGCCACCTCAGCCACGGCAGCCCCGTAAACTTCTCAGGCCTCATGTTCCAGCCTATCAGCTACACGGTAGACCCGGAGACCGGCCGCGTCAACTACGAGGAGATGGAAGAAAAGGCACGCGCCGAGAAGCCGAAGCTCATCATTGCCGGCGCCAGCGCTTACAGCCGCGAATGGGACTACGCCCGCATCCGCAAACTCGCCGATGAGATTGGCGCCATCTTCATGGTGGATATGGCTCACCCCGCCGGCCTCATCGCCGCAGGTCTGCTTGAGAACCCGCTGAAGCATGCCCATATCGTAACTACAACTACTCACAAGACCCTTCGTGGCCCGCGTGGCGGCATGATTCTCATGGGCAAAGACTTCGACAATCCCTGGGGCAAGAAGACTCCCAAGGGCGAAATCAAGAAGATGAGCGCACTGCTCGACTCAGCCGTCTTCCCCGGCGTACAGGGCGGCCCGCTGGAGCATGTAATCGCTGCTAAGGCTGTTGCCTTCGGCGAGGCTCTGCAGCCCGAATGGAAAGAATATGCCATCCAGGTGCAGAAGAATGCCAAAGCCATGGCCGGGGCTCTGATGAAACGCGGATACAAGATTATCAGCGACGGCACAGACAACCACTCCATGCTGGTTGACCTGCGTCCGAAGTTCCCCGAAATGAGCGGCAAAAAGGCTGAACGCGTTCTCGTGGAGGCCGACATCACCGCCAACAAGAACATGGTTCCCTACGACAGCCGTTCACCGTTCCTGACCTCCGGTCTGCGCTTCGGCACCGCCGCTATCACCACCCGCGGAGCCAAAGAGGACATGATGGAGACAATAGTTGAACTCATTGACCGGGTTCTCACCAACGCCGACAATGAGGAGGAAATCGCCAAAGTTCGTCAGGAAGTCAACGACATGATGAACGACATGCCGATGTTTGCCTGGTAATCAACCTGTCATAAACATAATCCGCGCTTCAGAAAGCCTGAGGCGCGGATTTTTATATTGGACTAAAGGTCTATTCGCAGATTATTTCCGCAGCGGATAGAGGAAAAATGCGAGCGGCAGAGCCACGCGGCGTTTCCAGAAGCGTTCCTGATGTTCGGCATCGGGAGCCGTAAAGGCCATGAAAGGAGCCGAAAGCTGAGCGGCAAGACGAGCATCGGCTAAGGCGGGTAAATCAACTGCAAGAGAGGGGAACATAGGCACAGTGTTATAGCCCTTTTCGTTGAGAAGAGTTATCATATATGCTTCCCAGGCATCATAGAGAGCGTCGAGTCCGGAAGTGCCTCTGTCGAAATAGATGCGGTGCGGAATTTGTTTTGCCGATTTGGAGTCAGGAGTCCTTGGCGGCAGATTCTTTTGCAGATAAGCCGCCATAGCCTTCTGGAAATCCGGTTCCTTTCTCTGCGCATCGCCTATCCAGTGAGTGGAAAGGCACAGAGCAGTGCCGAAGGTAGAGGGATATTCACAGAGCGCATATATGGACATCAACCCGCCCATGCTGGAGCCGAGCAAAGCCGTTTGCTCCGGGTCCTTGCTGACGTTATAACGGCTGTCGATAAAAGGCTTCAGAGTGTTGACCATGAAAGCAGCGTAAGCGTCGCCGCGCATAGGCTTCGAGGTAAACCGCGCAAAGCCCTTCAGAATAGAATCGGGGATGGATTCTATGGCTTTCTGCGGCGCCAAATCCCCCACCCGGCTCTCAGGGAAACAGTGAATGCCCACTACCACCGGAGGTGCTATAAGGTTGCGGTCCTGCAGCAGCGATAAGACGGAATCCAGCTCCCAGGCCTGATGATTCCATGTGGTGTTGGCATCAAAGAGATTCTGTCCGTCGTGAGCATAGATTACCGGATAAGGTTTGCCCTTGGCACTATATCCTTCGGGCGTCCAGACATCCACAGTTATGGTGTCGCCCATTTGCGGAGACCAGAGATAATGACGATGCACCTCTCCCCTGTCGGCACTTTGCAATGCCGGAGCGGCGGCTGAGACTGTCAGCGACACAGCAACACCCAACAATATCAACAGAATTTTATTCATGTTACATCTTTTGCTATTTCTACACAGCTTTAACGCTCAATAGGCTATTTCACCAACGAATACCGAGGCTTTTTGCCTTTAATCTTCAGTGGCGTTATGGTCTGAAGGACTCTCTTGGCCTCTGACCGGGGAATGGCAACGAGTATGTAATGGTCATAGACGTTTATTGCCCCTATTTGCTGAGCCTCAAGTCCGCCCGAATTCACCAAAAAGCCCACCACATCTCCGCGCGAAATCTTCTCTTTCCGGCCGGCTGAGATGTAAAGGGTGGATACCTTCGAGGGAGGGATTCTGCTTTCAGGTTTATCGCCAAGATAACGGGTGTCATCAAAAGAGATAAACTCCTGCACATCCTCGTCGGGACCGATGATGAGGTAAGCATCACCGGAGGCATCCACGCGCGCCGTTCGGCCGTTACGGTGAATATAGCTCTCGGCGGTGAGCGGCTGATGATAATGGATTATGTTCTTCACCTCCGAGATGTCGAGCCCTCGTGCGGCAAGGTCGGTGGTAACGAGCAGCGGCCGCGTGCCGTTGTTGAAGAGAGCGAGCGCTTTTTCGCGGTCATGTTGGTCGAGGGCTCCGGTGTACAGACCCGGGTCGGCACCCAGCTTGCGAAGACTCTCAGCCACCCGCTCGGCGCTCTGGCGGTAATTGACAAAGATGATGGTCTTTTCGCTGCCTGTGGGCATGATGTCAATCAACAGCCGACGCAGCGTGTCGAGCTTGTCGCGAGCATCACTGTCTATGCGATGTATGCGCAGACGGCGGCGCAGGTCTTTGCTGTCGGCCAGATAGTTGAAAACGCGCAGATTCTTAGGCTTGATGAAGTCGGGGTAAACCTCGAGCGATGTGGCGGAGGTGAGAATCAGGCGACTGACATTTTTCATGCGCGAAATTATCTTCGCCATATCTTTTTCAAAGCCTAATTCCAGAGCCTTGTCAAACTCATCGAGCACAAGGTAGCTGACGTCGAGCAACTCAATATTTGCGCGCTGTGAATGGTCGAGCAGGCGACCGGGAGTGGCAATAATCACGTCGGGTGTTACGGCTAACGAAGCCTTCTCGTCGGCCACGTCATGACCTCCATACAGAGCCGTTATCTTGTATCCGGTCATGATGGTACGGGCCACGCCGTAAATCTGCTGAACAAGCTCGCGTGTGGGCGCTATAATCACCGCCTGAACCCTGTTGCACGGCGCTTTGAGAATTTTCAGCAGATAGAGCAGGAAGGCAAGTGTCTTGCCGCTGCCTGTGGGCGACAGCAACAGTATATCGCCTGAGGCTGAGGCGGCATCGAGCATGTTGCGCTGCATGGCGTTGAGCTCTTCAATGTTCATACGCTCAAGCGCCTGCCGAAGAAATTCTTTTTCTCTCATATATTCTTAAAACACGCGGCTTTGCAAAATGTTACACCGGATCCACATCATAGTAAACCTGAGCATTGCGGAAACTGCGGTCGGCGGCCATTCGGGAATAAATCTCGAACAGGAGTTTTTTCACCTTAATCATCGACGCTACGGCTTCTATCTTCAGCATGATGGTCTGAATATAGTAGTTGGAGATTCGTGCCACGGATGGCTTGGCCGGCCCGAGCACGCGGGTGCCGAAGACTTTCTGCAACTCGCCGGCATAACGCGTTGCCAGCCGTGCGGCTTCCGCCTCTTCGCGGTGCTTCACGTAGAGCATGATGATTTTGGTGAACGGAGGATAGCCGAACCGGCGGCGCTGTTCAAGCTCATATTCATAATAGCCGGAATAATCCTGACTGCTGATGAATTTAAGCAGCGGATTGGCGGCGTCGGAGGTCTGTATGAAGACTTGTCCCTGTTCGTTGCGCCGTCCGGCCCTGCCGGCCACCTGCACAAGCATGTTGAAGGCGCGCTCGTTGGCTCTGAAGTCGGGAAAGTGCAGCAGAGAATCGGCATTTACCACACCCACCATGCTGACATTGGCAAAATCCAGGCCTTTGCTCACCATTTGGGTGCCGATGAGGATATCGGTGTTATGGCCGGCAAAGTCTTCAATTATCTCCTGATAGGCATCTTTATTGCGTGTGGTGTCAAGGTCCATGCGACTCACACGTGCCTCCGGGAAATGTGAATGAAGATGCTCGGCGATACGCTCTGTGCCGTAACCGCCAATTCGCACGCTATTCTGCCCGCACGCCGGGCATAAGCGCGGCAAATGCATCTGATAGCCGCAGTAATGACAGCTCATCACATCTATGCTCTTGTGATAAACCATCGACACGTCGCAGTATTGGCATTTGGGCTGCCATCCGCACTGTGTGCATTGAATCAGGGGCGCGAAGCCGCGTCGGTTCTGAAACATGATTGCCTGCCGCCCTCTCTTTATTGTGTGGCGCAGATTTTCGGCCACCGGGTTGGCCAGAAGGCCGTCGGTGAGGCGCCGTTTACGGCTGTCGAGCATATCCACCACCGTAACGTCGGGCAGCTGAGCGCCCTGGTAACGTTCAAGCAATTCCACCAGTCCGAATTTCCCGGTCTGTGCTTTGTAATACGTGTCAATTGCCGGGGTTGCACTGCCCAACAGGGTCTTGGCGCCATGCAGATGAGCCAGCATGATGGCGGCATCGCGGGCATTATACCGTGGCGCCGGGTCATATTGCTTGTAGCTGGCCTCATGCTCCTCGTCAACCACCACAAGGCCAATCTTGGCAAAGGGCAGGAACACAGACGACCGCACGCCGAGAATCACCATTGGCTCGTGGCTGTGCAGCAGCTTGCGCCAGATGTCCACGCGCTCGGAATCGGAGAACTTGGAATGATACACCAACAGGCGGTTGCCAAAGACTTTCCGCAAACGGTCGGTGAGCTGTGTGGTGAGACTTATCTCAGGCACCAGATAAAGTACCTGATGACCCGCCTCAAGGGCCGACAGTATAGCATGACAGTAAATCTCGGTCTTGCCGCTGCCGGTAATGCCGCGCAAGAGCACAACGTTCTTTTCGCGCCATTGCTCGTCAATCTGCCTCAGTGCCTCGCGTTGCAGGGGACTTAAAGGGGGCAGCTCAACGGGTTTGTTGCCGGGTTTGGCGTCAAAGCGGTTTATCTTTCGCTTCTCAACCTTTAATATCCCTTTGTCGCAGATGGCTTTCAGAATGCCGGGCGACACTTTGGCTTTCGTCAACAGCTCTTCGCGCGTTATTTCCGGGACAGCCTGATTCTTTATCAGCTCGAGAAAGGAAATAAGCAGGCGCTCCTGCTTGGTCGCCGTAGTTACTGCGTCGAAGGCCTGATGCAGCCATTCGTGATTCTTGACATCGTTACAAGCCGACACTATGGCTATGGTCTTGGCCTTGTATGATGAAGTTGCTTTCTCGTCGGCCACTATGATGCCTTTCTGCAGCATACGGCTCACATACCTTGCCGTTGTGGCGTGCGAGCGCTCGCGGTCGAGATCGCTCATGCGCACATGGTCAGCCACAATCACCTCATTGAGCAACTCGGTCTCGGCGGGTGTCAGGGTCTGCCCTATCTCTTCAAGGTCTATGGCTTTGTTGAGGCTGAGGTTTGTTTCGCTTTCCACCTTCAGCCCCGTAGGCACTGCCGCTCTGTACACCTCTCCTAAGGTGCAAAGATAGTAATCGGCAATCCATTGCCAGAACTTCAGCTGCGGGTGCCGCAGGATAGAAGTTCCGTCGAGAAGCGACGCTATGGGTTTTACCTTAAACTTCGGCGTGTTGGTATGCAGATCAGCCACTATGCCGGTGTAAAGCTTGCGCGGTCCGAAAGGCACATAGACCCTCGAACCGCGTGAAATGTCGCACTGCATCTCTTCGGGCACCAGATAGGTAAAGGTGCCTTGAACCGCAAGCGGTAAAATCACCTCGGCATAATCAGCCATAGTGGAAATGAGCTTTAGAAAAGATAAGCCACTTTGAGCTGCCAGTACTGACAGCGGGCGCTGTAATTGTCAAGTTTGCGAGTACGCAGCTCGTAAGTCATTCCCCACACATAGCCGGCCGAAACTTGCCAATGACGGTAGATTTCCGCTCCTATGCCGCACTGAAGCCCGAAGCATCCGCCCGGATATTCCAGCGGCTCCACTTTGTTATGCCCTACCGTGACGGAGAACATGGGACCGCCGTAGACGAACGGCGCCAGCTTCTCCTCAAAGCCGTTGAGACGGGTATATTTATATCGTATGTTGATGGGCAGCTGCAGCGTATGGAGATAGCTCGTGGTGGTTTTGGTGGGAGCAAACACGGGATACTCGTCAAAATGGAGTTTGGAGCCGTGCATGTTCCACTGCAGACTCATGTCTATGCCTATACCCACGCTGGTAAACATCAGCTCGCCCATTACGCCTACGCCGCCGCCCAACACATTGCCGGTCTTCAGCAGATCCTGTTTGAAGTAATAGTTTGAGAGGTTTACCGAGGCCACGGGCCCCCACCGGAACTGCGCTGAGGCCGTGAGGCAGATTACGGCCATCATTACAAAAGCCGTTATGCGTTTTTTCATATCCTTGCCTTGTTTAGACCTTAATTAGAAAAGGTAAGCGGCGGTGATGGTCCAATAGTTGTTTTTTGTCTTGAAATCGCCGTCGATATTTTCCCAGCCGGTTACTTTCTTGGCTATGTTGTTGATGCCCCATGAATATCCGGCACCAATCTGCAGATGACGCACCAGCTCCACACCTATGCCAAGGTCCCATGCAGCCTGGAAATGCTTGAAGGCGTCGCTGTGGCCAAGACGGAAGGCAAAATCAGGACCGGTATAGATATACGGGGTGATGATTTTGCCCACTATAGGCAGCCCGATTTTATATTTGAAATTCACGGGTATCTGGAAGAAATCCTTCGATGAGCTCTTCATTGCGGGCACGTCGGTTGTAGAGCCATCGTAATACATTTTCGAGTTCATGCGCGTATACATGAGGCTGACATCGAAGCTGATGCCAACGACCGGAATGGTGAATTCGGCCATGGCGCCGGCAGTGAAGCCACAGCGGTTGTCGCTCTCTACATTCTTGCCTACATCCTGAAGGTGAAGCTTGTTGATATTCATGCCGGCACGAACGCCTACTCTGAACTGTGCAGAAGCACCAAACGCGCAAACTGCCGCTAATATGGCCACAAACATGGCTCTGCAAAGATTCTTCATCTTATCGTGTTTTGGTTTAGACTGCGAAGTTACAAATTTTTTTTGTTATTAGAAACGAAATTTGTAATTTTGCACCTATGGAGAATGCAAACAATATTTCCGGCGAAGAAATAACGGTAAAAACCATCGACGTTTTGAAGACTGTGTATGACCCGGAAATACCGGTTAACATATATGATTTGGGCCTTATATATAAAATCGACTTCGACCCCAACGACGAGAAGCTGCATGTTGACATGACTCTTACAGCGCCGTCATGCCCTGCCGCCGATTTTATAATGGAAGACGTAAGGCAGAAACTTCTGTCGATTGAAGGCCCCAAAGGTGTGGATTTGCGCCTTGTCTTTGAGCCGGAATGGAACAAGGATATGATGAGCGAGGAAGCAAAACTGGAACTCGGCTTCCTCTGAACAGGGGTATGCGCAACGCCTGCAACACTTACTTTCTCAGCGACTTGCATTTAGGTGCGGCCTACGACAAGGGGTCGCGCGACCGCGAACGCCGCGCCGTGGCGTTTCTCGACAGCATCAAGCATAAGGCCAAAGCCGTATATCTGCTCGGCGATATCCTGGATTACTGGTATGAATACCGCTATGTGGTGCCGCGCGGCTTCGTGCGACTTTTCGGCAAATTAGCCGAGCTGAGCGACGAAGGGGTGGAGATAACGTGGCTCACCGGCAATCACGACATCTGGATATTCGATTATCTGCCCACGGAATTGGGCATTAGGGTGGTAGATTCGAGTCTGGCCGTAACCATCAATGGCTCCGACTTCTATCTGGCTCACGGCGACCGGACCGGGTGCGACTCGCGCTGGTTCTGCATCATGCAGAAGTTATTTCGCAATAAATTCTGCCAGCGTCTGTATGCGAGTCTGAATCCGCGCTGGACAATTCCTTTTGCCTTGCGCTGGAGTGCCTCATCGCGCCAAAAGCCGCAGCTTAGCGACAATGACGAACGGAGCGCAGCAGCTCTTTTGCGTCTTGAAAATTTCTGCAAAGGGTATTTGGCAGACCATCCGCTGACGCGATATTTCCTCTTCGGGCATCTGCACATTATGGCGCGACGAAGTCTCGGCAAAGAGTCTGAGATGATTGTGCTCGGCGACTGGCTCAAGCATTTCAGCTATGCCGTTTTCGACGGCCACTCGCTGTCGCTGCACTCTTTTCACCCGAGCGCAGACACCACTTCTCAGCTCCAATAATTTGATAAGGGCATAGCTGAAAAATATGTTTTAAAACATATTTTTCGGACTGAAAATCTTCTCAACCGCCAAATTTTTATGTTTTACAACATGTTTGTTCATTTTTAAGACAATTTATTTGGCAGATTGTCAGAAAATGTATTACCTTTGCACCGAACCTAAAGCAATCTTTTTTACCTTAAGATTTTTACCTGTAGAACTTATCGAAAGGAGCGACCGAGACGGTTATCTCCTTTCGTTTTTTATTACAGTTATCCTTCTCTGATATATACAGTTATCCTTCCCTGCCATATAAACAAAAAAATAAGCCTGCCGGGTTGCGGCGGGCTTAAAAAATCTGTGCAATGCACTGTGTATCAGTCTTCGAGCTGATCGCGCTGTTTGGCAGGATTGGAGAAATAGAGCTTATGGTCTATGTATTCCTGCGTTGCTATCAGCGTAGGTTTGGGCAGACGCTCGTAGAACTTCGATATCTCAATCTGTTCCCGGTTTTCGGTAACCTCTTCCATGTTGTCGCTGGCAGCGAATTCCTGAAGTTTCTTTTCGAGGTCTTTTTTGATTTCCACTGCAATTTCATTTGCCCGGCGGGCTATGATGCATACCGATTCGTAGACGTTGCCGGTCTGCTCGGCCATCTTGTTCAGGTCGCGGGTAACGGTATTGAGTGGCGCGTTGGTTCTCTTGTAATCCATATTTTATCTTATTGCAGGCATGGCACGGAGCCAGCCTTTAACAATATCTTTATTTTCCCGTGTGTGATTTTGCTATCTTGTAGATGTTATCGGCCTCTTTGCGATTAGGACCGTCGGGGTAGTTGTTGATGAACGAGTAATACTCGTCGATAACATCGCGAAAACGTTCCTCCTTTTTCTCCTCAACACTCTGGCGGGCCATCTGATACTTTGATTTGAGAATCAGCATCTCGAAGTCCTCCTTATATTTGGAATAAGGGAAGAGCTTGAGGGCATTCTGAGCCACAATAACGGCGCTTTGGTAGTTATTGCCCAGATACATGCCCAGGTTATAATAGAGATTTGCGTTTTGCAGCTCCTTCATAGTCAGCTTGTCCTGCAGTTCAAAAAGAGCGTTGCGCGCCGTTTCGGCACGTTCGCTTTTCGGGTAGAGGTCGAGGAAGTTTTGCAACTCCTGCGTAGCCTTCAGCGTCAGCGACTGGTCAAGCTGAGGGTCGGGCGATTCCTTGTAATAGCCGTAGCCCGAATAGAAATGCGCATCCTCGGCATAAATGCCCTTGGGATAACGCCCGTAATAGGTGCGGAAATAGACGCCCGAATTCAGGTAATCCTGATTCTTGTAATAGCTCATGGCAAGGAGATAGAGCGCCTCCTCGCCACGCGGCCCTCCGCGCAATGGTGTTATCAGGCCGTCAAGAATTGTTGAAGCCTGAAGATATTTCCCTTGTTCATACGCCTTCTTGGCGTAGTTATATCTTACATCCACATCCTTGCTTTTCAGCACACGATTATACTCGCCACAACCTGTAAGCATGGCCAGTAACAGCATAAGCAAGAAAGTGCAACGCATTTTCCTTCTCATAATCGGCTGCAAAGGTAATAAAAAAATTTGATTCTTGACCATAGTTTCTGATTTTTTCACTAATTTTGTGGCTTGAAATCAAGATCGATTCAATTTGAAGACTAACGACGTCCAAAATAAGGAGCCTAAAAGAGGCATTTTCGGCGGAAAGCATCCTATCTGGGTGAATTTCCTGCTCATCGTGGCCCTGGCTGTGCTGGGTCTGTTCATCACCTATTTCTCGCTCGCGCTCTTCACCAAACACGGGCAGACAACAAAGGTGCCGAATGTGGAGAATCTCAACTACTCCGACGCCACGCAGAAACTGCATGACGCCGGTTTCCGCGTGGAGATTCGCGACTCGCTCTACCGCGACGACCTGCGTCCCGGCATCGTCATTGAGCAATTCCCCAAATATGGCGAGATAGCCAAACCAGGCCGCAAGGTATTCCTCTACATCAACGCCTTACACCCCAAGCAGGTGATGATTGACGAGGAAGATCGTCCGGGTCTCAACGCCATGCGCGGTATGCCCTATCGCTCTGCCCTGGCGCATCTGCAGGAGCTTGGCTTCAAGAGCATAAAGGTGGTATATGTGCTTGGCGACAACAAGGATATGGTGGTTCGTGTGCTCGCCGACGGGCGACCGGTGCGCAAACGCCAGATTGTGCCCGTAACGGCCCGGATTGTTCTTGAGGTATACAACGACGGTCTGAACCTGCTCTTCGACTCATTATATAATCTTGAAATGCTGCGTGACCCGATGTTCAATCCGCCTGTAGAACCCTCCTTGATTGAGGAAGAGGAAAGCGAATCTCCCTATCAGGTGCAGCCTTCTACGGAGGAATCAGGTCAAGGCACCTATCATTACGAAGGTGAAGGCGGCGGCTCGGAAGAGGGTGAAAATGAGACCATAGGCTTATAAGAGTGGAAGAGCGCGAACCCATATTGCCCTGCCCGGAAGGGGAGGAAGAGGCTCCCGACACGCTGATAACTCTGCCAGACGGCAGGGAACTCTACGAGCATTTCCATTTTACTGCCGACAAGGGGCAGAAGCCGCTGCGCATTGACAAATATCTGGTTACGCGCATGGAACGCACCTCGCGTAACCGTATTCAGCAGGCTGCCGACGCCGGCTGCATTCTCGTCAACGGTCGCCCCGCAAAATCAAGCTATCAGGTAAAACCGGCCGACGAAATCAGCATCGTCATGGACAGGCCGCGTTACGACTTCGAGATTCTGCCCGAGAACATACCCCTCGATGTGGTTTATGAAGATGATGTGGTGTTGGTGGTCAACAAACCTGCGGGTCTGGTGGTGCATCCGGGTCATGGCAACTGGACGGGGACGCTGGTGAATGCCTTGGCTTATTATTTCCGCGACACGGACGGTTACGACGTCAACGACCCGCGTCTCGGTCTGGTGCACCGCATCGACAAAGACACCAGCGGCCTGCTGGTGATAGCCAAGACGCCGGAAGCAAAGACCGATTTGGGCATACAGTTTTTCAACAAGACCACGCGCCGCCTCTACAACGCATTGGTATGGGGCGAGCCTAAAACGAAAACCGGCACTGTTGACGCTCCCATCTACCGCGACCCGCGCGACAAGCTGCGCATGGCCATTGCGCCGGATGAGATTGTGGGCAAGCATGCTGTTACGCATTACCGCACGCTGGAACATTTCGGTTATACCACTCTGATTGAATGTAAGCTAGAAACGGGGCGCACGCATCAGATACGTGTGCATCTGTCGTCACTCGGACATCCGTTGTTCAACGATGCCCGTTACGGCGGCGATAAGATTCTGCGCGGCACCACCTCCGGGGCTTACCGCCAGTTCATACAACATTGTTTTGAGGCTTGTCCTCGACAGGCTCTTCATGCCCGCACACTCGGTTTCCGCCATCCCGCCACCGGCAAGGAAATGGACTTTGAGGCTCCGTTGCCCGAAGACTTCTCCAACCTGCTTGCCCGCTGGCGAACGCTGACGCAAGGCGCAAAATAATTTATGCTCTCTCTTCGTTATCTCTATTGATAACCGGCTGCTGGCACCCCTGATAAGCGCGAGGGTTGCATATTTCGCCGATTTTCAATAATTTTGCAGCGCAAACAAAAGTTCTACATTGGTGTTATCATTTAAGAAAGCGGTCTGACCAATATCGGGGCCGTAAAATCTAATTTTGTAAACACCTATAAAAAACACACATCTTATCAATATATGGAAAAAGCAAAGAAGTTTATGACGTGCGACGGCAACCAGGCTGCTGCCCACATCAGTTATATGTTTACCGAAGTTGCTGCCATCTACCCCATCACTCCGTCATCTACGATGGCCGAGTATGTAGACGACTGGTCGGCAGCAGGCCGCAAGAACCTGTTCGGCGAGCGCGTACTGGTGCAGGAGATGCAGAGCGAGGCAGGCGCTGCCGGAGCCGTTCACGGATCGCTTCAGGGTGGCGCACTGACAAGCACATACACAGCCTCTCAGGGTCTGTTGCTCATGATACCCAACATGTACAAGATAGCCGGCGAATTGCTGCCGTGCGTCTTTCATGTATCGGCACGTGCCATTGCCGGCCATGCTCTCAGCATCTTCGGCGACCATCAGGACGTTATGGCAGTGCGCCAGACAGGCTTTGCCATGTTGGCCGAAGGCAGTGTGCAGGAAGTGATGGATTTGGCCGGTGTGGCTCATCTCAGCACCATCAGCGCACGCGTGCCTTTTGTAAACTTCTTCGACGGTTTCCGCACCAGCCACGAGATACAGAAAATTGAATATCTCGACAATGAGGACCTGGAGCCGCTGCTCGACCGCAAGGCTTTGGCCGAGTTCCGCGAGCGCGCCCTCAACCCCACCAAACCGGTGGCAAGAGGCACCGCCGAGAATCCCGACACTTACTTCCAGCACTGTGAGGTAAGCAACTCATATTACGAGAAAGTGCCCGAGATTGTGCAGAGCTACATGGATAAGGTATCTGCCATCACGGGTCGCAAATATCATCTGTTCGACTATTACGGCGCACCGGATGCTGACCGCGTTGTGATAGCCATGGGCAGCGTTACGGAGGCTCTGCGCGAGACCATTGATTACCTCAACGCCAAAGGCGAAAAGACAGGTATGGTAAGCGTACGACTGTTCCGTCCGTTCTCCACCAAGCATCTGCTTGCCGCCATCCCGGCCACAGCCAAGCGCATCGCCGTGCTCGACCGCACCCGCGAACAGGGCGCTCCGGGCATGCCGCTCTATCTTGACGTGAAAGATGCCTTCTACGGCCGCGAAGATGCCCCGCTGATTGTTGGCGGCCGCTACGGTCTCGGCTCAAAAGACACCACTCCGGCTCAGCTGCTGTCAGTATACGAGAACCTCAGCCTGCCGGAGCCCAAGAATGCTTTCACCATAGGCATTGTTGACGATGTAACCTACCATTCGCTGCCCGTTCACGAGGAGGTAAACCTCAGCGACCCCAGCATCTTCCAGGCTAAGTTCTATGGTCTGGGTGCCGACGGCACTGTAGGCGCCAACAAGAACTCGGTGAAGATAATCGGCGACAACACCAACAAATACTGTCAGGCCTATTTCGCCTACGACTCAAAGAAATCGGGCGGCTTCACATGCTCGCATCTCCGTTTCGGCGACGTACCCATCCGTTCAACATATCTGGTGAACACGCCCAATTTCGTGGCATGCCATGTTCAGGCATATCTGCACATGTACGACGTTATGCGCGGTCTTCAGCCCGGCGGCACTTTCCTGCTCAACACCATTTGGAATGCCGATGAGCTGGCCAAGAATCTGCCCAACAGCGTCAAGAAATATCTGGCACAGAACAACATCTCGCTCTACTATATCAACGCCTCGAAGATAGCTCAGGAGATAGGTCTTGGCAACCGCACCAATACCATACTTCAGTCGGCCTTCTTCCGCATCACGGAAGTCATTCCAGTTGATTTGGCCGTTGAGCAGATGAAGAAATTCATCGTTAAGAGCTACGCCAAGAAGGGCCAGAATATAGTCGACATGAACTATCAGGCCGTAGACCGCGGCAACGAATATCACAAGCTGGAGGTTGACCCTGCCTGGGCAGAACTTCCCGACAGCTCGCTGCCGGTACCCGACGCACCCGAGTTCATCACCAACGTAGTTGTTCCCATCAACCGTCAGAACGGCGATTCGCTGCCCGTAAGCGCCTTCCTGAGCAGTGTTGACGGCACCTGGCCTCAGGGCACAGCAGCCTACGAAAAACGCGGCGTGGCAGCCTTTGTGCCGGAATGGAACAAGGATAATTGCATACAGTGCAACCGCTGCTCGTATGTTTGTCCTCACGCTGCCATCCGTCCCTTCCTGCTCAATGCCAACGAACAGGCCGCCGCTCCCTTCGGCGACGAACACATGAAACCGGCCATAGGCAAAGATTTCACCGGTCTTAAATTTGTGCAGCAGGTTGACGTGCTCGACTGTCTGGGCTGCGGCAACTGCGTGGATGTATGTCCGGGAATGCGCGGCAACAAAGCGCTGTCGATGAAGCATTTCGAGACTCAGGAAGGCCAGCAGGCAAACTGGGATTACCTGGTAAAGAACGTAAGCAACAAGGCCAATCTGGTCGACGTAAAACTCAACGTCAAGAACAGCCAGTTTGCGCAGCCTCTGTTTGAGTTCTCCGGCGCCTGCTCGGGATGCGGCGAGACACCTTACCTCAAGCTCATCACGCAGCTGTTTGGCAGCCGCGAGGTAGTGGCCAACGCCACCGGCTGCACCTCCATCTACTCGGCTTCCATTCCCTCAACGCCTTATTGCACCGACGCCAACGGTTGCGGTCCCGCATGGGCAAATTCACTGTTCGAAGACTTCTGCGAATATGGCCTCGGCATGACCCTGGCCTATGACAAGATGCGCGAACGCCTTGTAGAGATGCTGCAGAATGTGGTTAACTGCCCTGAAATGCCGCAGGAAAACCGCGAAGCAGCTCAGCAGTGGCTCAACGACCGCGACGACGCCGAGAAATCGGTTGTGGCAGCCCGCCGACTCATTGAGCTGGCAAAGAAAGGCGCCGAGAAAGGCTGCTCCGATTGCCAAACTCTGCTCAGCCTGAGCGGCTATCTGCCCAAACGCAGTCAGTGGATTATAGGCGGCGACGGTGCCAGCTACGACATCGGTTACGGCGGCCTTGACCACGTCATTGCCAGCGGCAAGAACGTTAACATACTGGTACTCGACACGGAGGTTTACTCCAACACCGGCGGCCAGTCGTCGAAATCCACCCCGTTAGGCGCAATAGCCAAGTTTGCGGCAGCCGGCAAGCGCATACGCAAGAAAGACCTCGGCCTGATGGCCACCACTTACGGATACGTTTATGTGGCTCAGATAGCCATGGGCGCCGACCAGGCTCAGACGCTGAAAGCTCTGCGCGAGGCCGAGGCTTACGACGGACCGTCGCTGGTAATAGCCTACTCACCCTGCATCAACCACGGCATCAAAGCCGGCATGGGACGCAGCCAGGATGAAGAGAAGCGTGCCGTGGAATGTGGTTACTGGCAGCTGTGGCGCTACAACCCCGAAAATGAGGCTCAGAATCAGAATCCGTTCGTACTCGACAGCAAAGAGCCTGACTGGTCAAAATTCATCGACTTCCTCAAAGGAGAGGTTCGTTTCGCTTCAGTGCTGAAACAATACCCCGATGAAGCAGCCGAGCTCTTCAAGGCTGCAGAAGACAATGCACGCTGGCGTTACAACAACTATGTGCGTCTGAGCAAACAGGCATGGGGACAAGACCCCGAACTCACACCTGAAGAGGAGGCTCTGCGCAAATAATACTTCTCAGGCATAAACCCGATTAAAAAAATCCATAACTCCGATGCTTGGAGTTATGGATTTTTCTGTAATTTTGCATCATGACACTTTTCAAACATACCGGAGAGCCCATGGTGAGCGTGGTGATGGTTGCATACCGCCAGCAAGACCTAATTGAACGAGCCATTAAAGGCGTAATCCACCAGAAAGCCCCGTTCCCCATAGAGCTTATAATTGCCGACGACTGTTCACCCGACGAGACGTATGAGCGGGCTTGCGAGTGGCAGCAACGCTATCCGGATATTATAAAAGTGTTTCGCAACTCAACCAACGTAGGTCTGCAGAAGAATTATCTGCGTGCCATGGGTCGATGCCGAGGCAAATATATGGCCATGTGCGATGCTGATGATTACTGGTGCGACCGGACGAAACTGCGCCGTCAGGTTGAGTATATGGAAC
>FR897804.1 GCA_000437495.1 Prevotella sp. CAG:485 | reverse complement strand
GACCTGACTCCGGCTCAGGTCCGGATTCTTATCGGGGACAATCCGCCTCCGGGTGCAAAATTACGAAAATATATCGTCACCGCAATCCTCAATGCCATCTTTTATCTGATGAAAAGCGGTTGTCAGTGGCGGATGCTTCCTCCTCACTTCCCGAAATGGAGAACCGTCTACAATCATTTCCGCTCATGGTCTGACCACGGATAGTTTCAGGCCGTATTGCGCTGACTCGTGATTCTTCTCCGCAGAAAGACCGGAAGAAATAAGTTCCTCCTTCAGATGCGTGAAGTCGAATCACGGCACGAAGGACTTCATACCTATCGATGGCAGATGGGTGGTCGAGAGAACTTTCTCGTGGCTGGGCGGCATGCGCCGCAACAACTGCAATTACGAGAAGTATCTGAGGACGGCCTGTCACGTGGCGACCGTAGCTTGCGTGGCGTTCATGCTCCGCTATTCCCGATAAAAATGCCTGAATATTTCAGCCGAGAGCCCTTCTGTTTCAGGTAGGGAGCATTCGTCGTGTCCATATGTCTGCCAGGGACAATATTAACCGGATTCTTTGGTAAAAAAGATAGTTCCG
>FR897803.1:4897-6409 GCA_000437495.1 Prevotella sp. CAG:485 | reverse complement strand
GAGAAACTGAAGGTATGATACTTCCTTAGAGTATACCCGGCATTAAGATCGAGAGCCATGGAAAGACTTTTCGACTGGTGTTTCACCTCATTGTAACATAATGACACCGTAGCCGAAGCATTGAGATTCTTATCCTTGAGGAATGAGCGTCCCGTAGAAATGGAGGCAACATCCGAATTGTATTCAGTGTTGAAGCCTTTCGAGCCTTGATGGCTGAGGGAAAGGGTGAAGTTGGTTTCCCATGGCTTTACGTTCATATTGTATGATGCGCCGAGAGCCAATGTCTTGACATCCGTCTGGCCTATGGAAAACTTGTTGAGGTCTTTGTTAAGTGTATAGTTGCCGGAAAGAGAGATAGTATGATCCAGCTTCTCTCCGGGAAGATTGTAAGTCGGGAGAAGGCTTATGCTGTGGAGCACTCGTTTGACTTCAGTCGTGTCGTTGACGGCAGCTGTTCCGTCGCCTTGCTTCTGCAGGAAGCCATTATACATGGCCGATACATTGAAATTATTGCCAAGTCTCCACGATGCCATTCCGTTGTAGACGTAGCCCTTTGTGGTATAAAGCTGCTGTTTGGCCAGATTGTCGGCCTGTCCCGAGAAAGATGCTGAAAGGGAAACCCTGCGGAACAAAGTAGTCCCGAGATTCACTCCCAGACTATGGTAATTGTTGGATGTATAGTATGTGCCGAGGGATACATAATCCGGTTGGATTATCTTATAGAAGATGGAGGCATTCAGCCATGAGAAAGAGAAATTGAGGGCTGCATCGCCAGCGAATCTTACCCTCGAAGTATACCGAGGTTCAAAGATCTTGTCAAAACGGGCGGCTTCTCCTGTCGTTACTTTTTGCGATTCGGTATCGGCTGTGAACGCGGAGGTTGCCATATTGGCTGTAAGAGAGATGCAGTTCTTGAAACTCACCTGACCCTTAAGGCCTACAACCAGATTTTCCTGCGGGCGATAGAATTGCCTCCAATATTCGTCTATAGATCCCTTGGAGTCATAGGCGCGAAGGAAATAGACGTCGATGCTGTTGCCGTTCTTTCCATATCCGGCTGATAGCCCCCAGCCGTATCTCTTATATTGTGCTCTGCGCGGATTGGGATCTTCCGGATTGTCGTTGACAGCACGCCGCAAAACACCGTAGAAGGCCGAAGCCCTGAATTTCGAACCCTTGTACTCCAGACCAATTCCATTGAAGGACATATTGAGGATATAATTGGAGAAAGGCATCGATGATTGGCCGAGATGCGCGGTGAAATTTTTGTAGCTCGGACTTATGTTGAAGGAGAATTGAGGATAGTTGAAATTCAGATTGTCGTTGGAGAAATAGATGGAGAAAGGCAACGAAAATCCGTAGACGTTGATATTAAGGTTGGCGAAAACACTGTTGCTCAAAGGCGACATATAGTTGTTGCCGTTGGAACTGTGGAAATAAGTATTGTTGGTGCCGATGGAGCCGGTGATAATCAGAGGGTCATGCTTGGCTATCTGGGATATGTCCTGTGCT
>FR897803.1:4647-4858 GCA_000437495.1 Prevotella sp. CAG:485 | reverse complement strand
ACACTAGCCATTGAACAAGCCATGACAATGGCTGCTGTCCATCTTTTCAGCATACTTGTTTTTCGCCGTGGCGTGTTCGATATCATTGCATGATGTTGTTAAATGATTGGTCGCATGAAAGGGAAGTCAGCCCCTTGCCTTCCGAGTCCGGATGGCAAGGGATTGACATGATAGTGGATTTATTTGATGATCAGCTTACGGGTCGAGGTCT
>FR897803.1:0-4573 GCA_000437495.1 Prevotella sp. CAG:485 | reverse complement strand
CCGGAAAGAGTGAATACTTCAGCATTTTCGAAGTCATCGTCGGCCATTATTTCCTCCACACCTGTGACGGTGCCGGGGGCGTTGAGGGACATGGGCCGGGCAGAACTGCCGCATATTGGTGCGAAGCCTACGGTTTCGTTCATGTCGATATACTGACCGCTGAATTTGTCATAGAGTTTGAAGGCAACCTTATCGCCTTGTTCACCATGGACAGTGATGTACATCTTGCCATCTATGATGCGACCTGCTCCGCGGCATTCACCGTCCACGTAGGCTCCAACGCTGTAGCGTTCGCCATCGAGATATTCGTCGCTTTCGGCGATTATGGTCATGTTGTCTGCAAAACGGCTTTTGTTGTAGGAGAAGGGGCTATAGGAGGGAGCGCACCTCGCTGCCTTTGACCTCTCAACTTTGGTGAGCTTGCTTTCGGACGGCCATGTAATTTCAAGATAATCTTCGGAGGAATTGTAAATGAGATAGCCTTCTCCGGGAACGATTGTTTCGAGAGTTCCGGCCCACTTACCTTCATAGCATTCGGTAAAGCCGTCCTTGGAGATAATCCGGGAACCATTGGGAAATGACGCTTTGCCTAACACTTCTGCCACATAATGACGGAAGCAATAGGGGAAGCTTTTCCACTGCCAGCCCGAACTAATATATTCTGCCTTTGCATCGGCAGCGTCTCCGGTGTAATATTGGATTTCGGGAGCGTAAAAGTCTACATTCTGGCCTTCCTTTACATTGACTTTATATGTGCTGCCACAGTTAATATATCCCAAAGAGCCAAAGAAGCCATAGTCGGGATCATTGTAAAGAAGCTCATACTGAGAGCGAATTTCATGCGCGTTGGAAAAATAGGTTTTGATCTGGTCCTCGTAAAGTTGGTCGGAATATAGCGACATCCAGTTCCATCCCTCGACAAGTTCAACGTGCTGAAGAATCTGTATCTTGAGGGTGTCAATATAGTCTTTGTCGTATGTTACTGTGATAGCCTTGTCCTTGTTGAGGGCTTGGGGTTCGAATTTCCATTCGTTAGTTCCTGCGATGCGTTCGCCAAGTATGATCATGGGGGTTTGTGAGTTGCTGCCTACCATGGGGATATCCCATGTCAACTTGCTTTCATCAAGGAGGATACCGGCAGGTTCAGTTTCAATCTTTATGGTGGCTTCATCGTCGAGCCCCATCACAAAACCATTGGCAATAATGGCGCTGAGTGCAGCCTGGATGTTGAGGTTGAAGCCGAAAGAATGGCTGTATTCTTTTTCCGGATTGAACGAGCCGTCAGCGTCAAAGCCTGCAGATTTGACAGTATAGGTCCATTTCACTTGAGTTGAGCCGTATTTCTTGGCCAATACCTGGAAGGCTGCAGCACCGGTATAGTATTCAACTGAAAGGATCTTCTCGGCCACATTGCTCCCCTCTTCAAAGTTAAGATTATCGGCATTGAAGGTATCGCCGTAAAGCGCATAAGCGCTGTCGCCGACAATGACGTTGTCGGCAAGCTGCATATAAATATCCTTCTTAAGGAGTTCTGGTTGGGAGAGGGTGATGGTCAGGGGGTTCTGTAGAACCTCGAAAATGCTCTTGTCGGGAACTTTATCGATTACCTTGACTGTTACTTCAGTGCAGATGTAGCGGGGCCCACTGTAGGAGATGTTTACTTCGCAGCTACCTACAGATATGGCCTTAAGTTCGCCTTCTGCTGTACTCTCTACAACATCCGAGTTTGCCGGATAAAAATCGATATCGTCGGCATTTACGTTGGCATTTGCCGGATTCAACACCACAAGTGCCTTAAGATAGTCATTGATTGTTTCTCCTTTCTGAACGGTAATTTCTTTCAGATCATCCTTGATAGTGATGCCGGTCAGGGGATTGTAGACAAACTCGATTGGTTTGGAGGGCATTCCGAATGTCTGGTCACCACCACTGACGGTGATGGTCTTTGCCATTTCGAAACACATTGTTCCCTGGTTTCCGATGGCAAATTTCACAGTTTTGTTTGCGTCGTCAGCTCCGACAGGGATTCGGATTGTGTAAATCATCTTCTCTACACCGTCATTATCCGTATTAGAGGTGCCCGTGGTGAACGCACGTGTTTCTTCCCCGATAATTGCGCCGATAAAAGAGTCATGCATGACTACCGGTTCACCATCTGAGGTTACAAGGGTTGCATAGACAACTGCGTCGTAGGGGAACGACTTTGTTGTATGCTCAGGCCATTTCGTCAGCTTTGCCTGCATCCCGAGGACGCCGAGCAATAGCATGATTGTGAGTAAGATCGTCTTTCTCATTGGTTGAGGTTTAGATTATTAATGTTTATAGTTGAATCGTTTGGTTCTATCACACCTTTTATAAATAAGGTGTTGTGGCGCGACGGGCTACTCAGCAACACGGTAACCCGTTGTTTGAAAGTTCCGGAGCGCCCTGTCGGATTGAATTTCACGACAACTGAGGCTGTGTCTCCCGGTGCTATCTCCTCCTTTGAATAGGAGGCGTTGGTGCAACCGCACTTCCCTGTGGCACCGAGAACCACAAACGGCTCTTTGCCCGTATTGCGGAAAGTGAACCTATGGCAGACATCGCCATCAGCTTCTTTGATCATGCCAAAGTCAAATACCGTACCTCCCGGCCATGTGATTTCTGATTGGGCATAACTGTTTGGGCGGCCGAGTATCAGGGTTGTCGCAAGCAGGAGTGCTATTTTCAGTTCACGGAGTATCATTGCATGATGTGTGATGATTGCGTTAGAAAGAGATAGTATCTCTTCAAGATGCAAAAGTAGGCCCGCATTGCCCAACATCGCATGTAAAAGTCTGCCAATCTCATGTAATAATCAGACAAAGTGAGTATTGGCCGTCATTTATTCGGTAAATGGACCTCTTTTGTCTGATTTCTTCAAGAATCCGTCCTATGGATCTCACGGTATGCAGTGGGATAATGGCCGTAAGCACGCTTGAAGGCATGCGACAGTCCGCTTGCCTCCTCGAAACCGCACATCAGGGCTATTTCCCGCAATGGCTTGTCGGGAAATTCCAGGAGAAGCCGGGCACACCGCTTCATCTGGATGTCGGAAATGAAAACTCTGGGAGTAATGTCGATGAGTTCCTTCATGCGCTGGCAAAAGGTGCGCTCGCTCATGTTCAGAGAAGCGGCTATCTTTGCAATGCTGTATTCGCCTGCAGTGATTGCTTCTTCCGTAGCTTTTCTGACATCATCAATAGTAAGTTGCTTTGCCATTTTAACAAATTTTAAAATGGCAAAAGTAGATTGGAGGCTATCCTTTCGACGTGTAAAAAGGCGACAAAACCATGACGAAATCAGACAAAAAAATATCCCTCCGGTCTGAGACTGAAGGGATTGGATAAAATCTTTATGATTGAGGTTATTGCTTGGCCTGTTCTCGGTAGGATGTCGGCGAACATCCATAGACCCGCTTGAAAGCATGGGAGAATCCGCTGGCTTCCTCAAAGCCACAAAGATTGGCTATCTCTCCGATGGTCTTATTGGGATTCTCCAAGAGCAGCTTGGCACAGCGTTCCATCTGGATGGCGGAAATGAACATCTTGGGCGATTGCTGGGTTACCTCTTTAAGGCGCCGGCTGAACGTCCTTTCGGTCATGTTCATCATCGATGCTATTTTGGCCACACCATAGTCTTTGTTGGTGAGGGCAGCATCTACGACAACAAACAATTTAGTTAGGAATTCCTGGCCATCGTCAGTCTTATCCGCCAAGGTTTCGGGTATCTCAATGCCCTCCTTCGGAGTTTCGGCCATATTCTTCTCAGCCTCATTGCATTTCGCCTGTAGTTCCTCTACCTTCTTGATAAGCTGAAGCATCTGAGACCGATGCCGGCGATACCGTGCTCGAATGATTACGGCGGCAATAATTGCTATGACAATAAATAGTCCGATTGCCATAATGAGATCTCGGCTTCTGGCGGTCTTGGTCCGTTGGATCTCCTCCTGCAGTCTGTCTTTACCAAACTCGGCATTGTATCTGGCAAGAGCATCGGCCGAAGCCTGATGGTAAAGTGAGTCTTTCAATGTGTTGAATCGGTCAAGGGCAATCTTGGCTGAATCGGGATTGATTGACCAATAGCTTTCATAGATGCCCTTATGGGAATACACATTATTATATAGGTCGCCAATCTTCGAGAATATCTCTGAAGCTTCGGTGAAACATTGGACGGCTTCCCTATTGCGTTTCTGCTCCAGATAAACGAATCCGAGCTGATTCAGATCAATGCCAACCGAATGCAGATTGCCAACCTCTTTAAGAAGCGAGATGGCGCGAAGATAAGTTGCTTCCGATTCGTTGTACCTCTTCAGTCCGGCAAGCGCAGAGGCCATTTGGGAAAGGCGCATCGCCATCTTGGGTTTCCGGCCATTTATAGAATCCAGTTCAAAAGCATTACGCGCAAAGGAAAGCGACTTGTTGTTGTCGCCGAGTTTATGATATACCTCCGATGCCATGCCGAGCAGAATGGCCTTTCGTCCAGAATTATGGGCCTGGTCAGCATATTCCAGTCCTTCAAGAATAAACTTCTCGGCCTCCTTGACTTGATTAGC
>FR897802.1:4816-26854 GCA_000437495.1 Prevotella sp. CAG:485 | reverse complement strand
GTTCAAATTTTTGTCATGTACTTAAATTTTTTATTAAAAAAAATTACACAAGCTATTGCATCAATAAAATAGATATTGTAACTTTGCCGCAGATAAAAATTCAACCAAACTTAACACCAAGCTTACAAGGAAAAACAAATTCAACCGAGAACTAAATCAATAACGCAATGAAGAAGACAATAAGAGTCCTATGGGCGCTGATAGCTGTTCTGACAGTTCAGGTATGCTTCATCTCATGCAGCGACGACGAACCCGATAACAAAGAAGGACAGCAGACGGAAGAATGGCGAAAAGACCTTCGCGTTCTCACTATGCGATTAACCCATCACCCAACTTTATTTGGAGGAGGTGGTAGCTTTGACATGACATACAGATTCTTCGCCGCAATGCAGATAGTGGATCAGAATGGTAATGACCTTATGTCTATCACAAACCCCAATAACGTTATCGACAGTGATTTCTATTTCGAATATCAAGGCAAGAAATATCATTTAGGAGATACAAACTTTCCGGTTGCCGGATTATCCAAGAAAGTTGGAATTTTTGGCAATATGGATCGCGTAAGTGACATTCTTGCGCCTTTCACGCTTGAGTGGCAAGAGATAGCTGAAATGAAGGAGCCGGTGGATATAACATACGATTTTGTGTGGCCATCGCGTAACATCCGACATACCATAAGAGCTTACGTGGAGCCAAACACCGCGTTCAAAAAACAATATGATGCCTTTATGGCAGACACCACAGCCGCAGACGTTGCCCTTGAGGTATATAAGTTCGGTATGTGGGTTGACGGTGTATCATATCCTCCCGTATCTCGGGGTTTCTGGTTTAAGTTGAAAGTGGACATAAACAGCTAAAGGGCTGACCGAAGTCGCAAAAATATCAGAAGGAGCGGAGCAACGGATGCTTTGCTCCTTTTGTCTTAAGCATTGGGGGTTGGTTTACGCATTGAGGTAAGGGCTAAGGAGAGGCAGGGAACAGGGGCGCGAAAATATGAGAAAGAAGGGAAAAGAAGAGAAAGGATTTCAAGGAGGGTTTGCATAATTGACGGAAATGTGGTAATTTTGCAGCGCCATTAAGAAAAGGCCTGCGGAGTCGCTACCCGAAGGCCGGAGGATTAGCCATCCTCCTGTGATTAATGTACACTAAAATTACTGATCAGAAATGAAAGAAAACACCCATCCCAAAAATTACCGCGAGGTAGTGTTCAAGGACATGTCGAACGACGAAATCTTCATCACTCGCTCGACAGTAGCGTCCAAAGAGACAATAACGGTAGACGGCAAGGAATATCCGTTGGTAAAGCTTGAGATTACCTCATCGTCGCACCCCTTCTTCACCGGCAAGCAGAAGCTGGTGGATACGGCCGGCCGTGTGGACAAATTCCGTTCGCGTTACGGCAACCGCATCAAGAAGTAAGTCAACGACAGCGAAACGCCGGCAACACTGCGTGTGGTCACCGGCACACAGCAACAACCTCGCCACAAAAAGCGACAGCCGGCCGCAAAGCACGGTGCATAAAAACCGTCTTTGTTCCGGCTGTCTGTTGTTTTTTTCTCCTTTTATCCAAACCATTTACCTCTCTGCTTATAGCAAACTAACGGGGTCATTGAGGCGTTTATACTTAAAAATCATAATATAAGGTGCGACGCCTTGCCTCCGCAACCTGCAAAAACACACACAGACTATGAATAACGACGAACTGCTGAAAACGGTAGAAGCCAAAGCCCGTCAGTGGCTTACCCCTCAATATGATGCCGAGACGCGTCAGGAAGTACAATCAATGCTCGACGCAGCCGACAAGACCCCTCTCATAGAAGCCTTTTACAAAGACCTGGAATTTGGCACTGGCGGTCTGCGCGGCATAATGGGCGCCGGCACCAACCGCATGAACATCTACACCGTGGGCGCTGCCACCCAGGGTCTGGCCAACTACCTCAACGACGCCTTCAGCGAAGTGCCGCAGATAAGCGTGGCCATTGGCCATGATGTGCGCCACAACTCGCGCAAGTTCGCCGAACTGGCCGCCGACATTTTCTCGGCAAACGGCATCAAGGTATCTCTCTTCGACAGCTGCTGCCCTACTCCTGAAGTGAGCTTCGCCATTCGTCATTTAGGCTGCCAGAGCGGCGTAATGGTAACGGCAAGCCACAACCCCAAAGAGTATAACGGCTACAAGGCTTACTGGAGCGACGGCGCCCAGATGATAGCACCCCACGACGTAAAGACCATTGAATACGTAAACGCCATCACCTCCGTTGACCAGATAAAATTCACTCCTCGCAAGGAGCTGATTCAGATAATAGGCAAAGACGTTGACAAGGCTTTCCTCAGTGCCATTTTAGGTCTGCAGATGGATCGCGAAGCCTGTCTGCGTCATCACGACATGAAGATTGTCTACACCCCCATACACGGCACAGGGTCGCGTCTGATGTTCGACTCGCTGAAGCTGTGGGGCTTCGACAATATCATCCACGTACCCGAGCAGGATGTGCAGAGCGGCGACTTCCCCACAGTGGTCAGCCCGAACCCGGAGAACCCTGAAGCCATGGCCATGGGCATTGCCAAAGCCCGCGAAACAGGCGCTCAATTAGTGCTCGCCTCCGACCCCGACGCCGACCGCATCGGTCTGGTGGTGCGCGACAAACAGGGCAACTATCAGCTGGTAAACGGCAACCAGATTGTGATGATTTTCCTCTATTACATCATCACGCGCAACCGCGAGCTCGGCCGCATCACCGGCAACGAATATTGCGTCAAGACGATTGTAACCACCGAGACCATAAAGCGTATTGCCGATGCCAACGGCGTTAAGTGCTACGACTGCTACACGGGCTTCAAGTGGATTGCCGACGTGATGCGCAACCACGAAGGCACCGCCCGCTATCTGGGTGGCGGCGAGGAGAGCTACGGCTTCCTGGCCGAGGATTTCTGCCGCGACAAAGACAGCGTGAGCGCCATCTCCATGATGTGCGAGATTGCCGCCTGGGCTGCCGACAAGGGCATGAACCTCTATGAGCTGCTCATACAGATTTATCTGGAATACGGTTTCTCGCGCGAACGCGGCATCAGCGTGGTACGTCCGGGCAAGAGCGGCGCCGAAGAGATAGCCGCCATGATGCGCGAATTCCGCGCCAATCCGCCCAAGACGCTGGCAGGAAGCCCCGTTACGGCCATTAAGGATTATCTTGACCTGAACGCCACCGACCTCATCAACGGCAACGTGTCGAAGCTCGACTTCCCCACCACCAGTAACGTTCTTCAGTTCTTCAACGCGCTGGGCGACAAAGTATCCATCCGTCCGTCGGGCACGGAACCCAAGATAAAGTTCTATGTGGAAGTGCGCGAGCCGCTGAAGGATGCCGCCGACTATGAAGCCACGGTGGAGAAAGCCGATAAACACATCGACGCCATCCTCAAAGACCTGAAAATACAGTAATCGCTCAGAGCGCCGGCGAGTGGCCCGCAGTCGCCGGCGCCCTGACACAGACATTCAATCCCATACATGTTCAAGGGCATAAAATTATTCACATCGCGCGAACACCGGCCGGCGGAACCCCTCCGTCCGTTGCCGGTGTTTACGGATATTCACGCACACCTGGTGCCGGGCATCGACGACGGCGCCCGCGACGTGGACCACGGCGCAGACCTGGCTACGGAACTGGAGGCGCTGGGGATTCAGAAAATCATACTGACACCGCACGTTACAGACGAGGTCTTTCCCAACAACCCGTCGACGGTGGACCCGCCGTTTGCCGAGCTGCGCCGCGAGCTGCAAAACCGCGGGTCGAAGCTGCAACTGCGTGTGAGCGGCGAATATCGCATAGATGACCAGCTTTACGACCAGCTGAAGGCCGGGCTGGTGCGTCCCATGCCGGGCGATTATCTGCTCATAGAATGTGGGTGGGTGAGCGAGCCTTTCCGCCTGGAGGCTTTCGTAAATGAACTGGTGCGCACTTACGGCTTCAAACCGATTCTGGCGCACCCGGAGCGTTACCCCTATTATCAGCGCGAACCGAGCAATTATCTGCGTCTGCGCCGCATGGGTCTCCGCTTCCAGATAAACCTGCTGAGCCTCTCGGGCTTCTACGGCAAACAGGTGCGCGACCTGGCCAAGGAAATGCTTGACAAGAATATGGTGGAGTTTGTGGGCACTGACCTCCACAACCACAAGCATTTGCAATCCATTACAGAATATATGGGCACCCGCGAATACGACTTTCTGCTTCGCAATGCCTCAAAACTGCTAAACGACAAAATTTTTGGCGATGCCTGACACTCAATCCGGCGAGCTGACGGCTCGTATGGCTCCGCTCATAGAACTGATGCGCAATTTCTGCATCACTTTGGAGAACGCGGCTGAGACGGAAGAGCCTGTGCTCACCGCCGAGATGCTCGATATGCTGCCTCGGCTCTATCTGGCTTTCGGCAACCTCGACACAGACATGCTCAGCGCTTTCGGCGACGAATATCTGCCCTCGTATCTCGACGAGGAATATTACGAGAGCATCCGTCAGACTCTGGCGCGCATCTATGGCGAACATGACACGTATCTCGACACCATGGAGGCCGACATGAAGTATTCCGACACCCCCATAGCCGCCTCCATATCGGAGAATCTGGCCGACATCTTCCAGCCTCTCTACGACTGCGTGAGCGCCATACGCGAATCGGAAGGGATGCAGACGGCCGTGGCGCTGACAATCTGCCACGAGAATTTCCGCGCTTACTGGAGCCAGCGTCTCTGCAATGTGCTCAGGCCGCTGAATCAGCTGCGCTATAACCCCGAATCACTATAACCCGAAAATAATCTCTAACACCATGACTGACCGCATATTACGTCAACTCGACTCCTCCACCTGCAACTTCCTGGCCGTAAAGACCGTAACCGACGCTCTGCTGAAAGCCGGCTTCACACGTCTTGACATGGCCTCCACAGACTGGAACGTAAAACCCAACGGACGCTATTTCCTTACGCGCAACTCGTCGGCACTGTTCGCCTTCATCATGCCTGAGAACACCATAGCCGAACCGGCGTTCCGCATCATCGCGGCTCACACCGACTCACCCTGCTTCAAAATCAAACCAAACGCCGAAATTTACGGCGACGGCGGCGTGATAAGTCTCAACGTTGAGAAATACGGCGGCGGCATCCTCTATACCTGGTTCGACCGTCCGCTGTCAATATCGGGCCGCGTGATGCTGCGCGGCGAAGATGCCCTGCATCCGCGCGAAGTACTTGTTGACCTGCGCCGCCCGGTGGCTTTCATTCCGCATCTGGCCATACATTTCAACCGCGCCGTGAACGAAGGCAACCCCCTGTCGGTGCAGAAAGATATGCTCCCCGTGGTGGGCTATTACACTCCGGAGCAGATTGCCGACATTAAAGCCAAAGGTGGCATTGTGAAGATTATGCTGGCCGACTATCTCGACATCAAACCGGCCGACATAATCGAATATGAGCTGAACCTCTATCCTGCCGAGCGTGCCGCCCTTGCCGGCGCCAACAACGAATACATACAGAGCGGCCGCATCGACGACCTGAGCATGTGTTTCGCCGGCCTGGAAGCTCTGTTGGCTTCAGCCGACACTCCGGCATCATACACCCGTGTTCTCGCCCTGTTCGACAACGAGGAGACCGGCTCCGGCACCAAGCAGGGTGCCCACTCGCCGGTGCTCACCAACATACTGATGCGCCTGAGCGGCGGCATGGAAGGCCTCGCACCCGCCATTGCCCGCTCGTTCATGGTATCGGCCGACAATGCCCATGCCTGGCACCCCAACTACAACAGCAAATATGACCCCACCAACCACCCGGTGATGGGCGGCGGTCCGGTGATAAAAATCAACGCCAACTGCAAATATATGACTGACGCCCGCGGCGCTGCAGTGTTTGCAGAACTCTGTCGCGAAGCAGGTGTGCCGTGTCAATATTTCGTCAATCACTCCGACGTGGCAGGCGGCTCGACGCTGGGTAACATCCTTACGGGTCAGCTCGACATTGACGGCGTAGACATGGGCTGTCCGCTGTGGGCCATGCACTCGGCACGCGAAACGGCTGCCGTGGCCGACCAGGAATACACCGAGAAAGTCTTCACCTACTTCTTCACCTCAAAATAAAAAGCGCTGTGAACAACCCCAGGCAAGAACTTGCGCCGCTGCGGAAGCTCCTTGAGTTCGACCGGTCAGTGCGCCGCTACGACGCCTCGCGAGGCATAGGCAGAGAGGTGCTGGAAGCGTTGGTTGAGCTGACGCGTTACTGCGCTTCGTCGCAGAATATGCAGCCCTTGCGCTATGTAATGGTAACGGAGGCAGCCGACCGCGACCGTCTCTTTCCGTTGCTGCGTTGGGCCAGGCATCTGAAAGACTGGGATGGCCCGACGCCTGAACAGCGTCCGACGGCCTATCTGGTGCAGGTTACCGACACACGCATCGCCCCGTCGCTGTTGTGCGACTGCGGCTTGCAGCTGCAGGCCATTACGTTGGGAGCCGCCATGTTGGGCATCAGCGGCTGCATAATACGCAATTTCACTCCGGCACAGGTGCATGAGGCTCTGGGCCTTGAGCCGCATTACAAGGTGGAGTATGTGCTCGCTTTGGGCTATAAGGCTGAAAACATAGTGCTCAGGGACCTGCAGCCGGGCGAGGACTACAACTATTACAGGGAAGCCGACGGCACTCATGTGGTGCCCAAGCGCCCTCTTTCGGAACTGATTCTCGACATTTGACGGACATTTGTGCAATGGTATGCACATTCGCCGAACCGTAAGTGAGGAGAATTTGTTTTAGCGTAAAAAGATGCCGGCATCAACAATTTGCCAAAGAATGTTGACCAAAAATTTGTTTAAGTTGCCGGAATTGACTAACTTTGCGCGGAATTTTTGAAAAGCCTGACGGCATGATGCACGCCGGGATATAAACTACGTACAACACACGACCATGAACATAACATACGCAAAAATCGACGAAGTCAACGGACTTGTAACCATTGAGGCAACCCAGGAGGACTTCAAGGAGGAGATAAAGAAGCAAATGAAGGAACTGGCGCGCACACGCCACGAACCGGGTTTCCGTCCGGGCCACGCCCCCATGGGCATGCTCGAGAAGAAATACGGCAAAGCAGTGCGCTATGACGTTATCGACAAAAGCATCTCGCACGAACTCTTTGAATACATCCGCAAAGAGCAGCTGCCGGTACTTGGCAACCCCATGCCTGACCCCGACACGATAGCCAACCTCGACGCCAATGAAATGGTGTTCAAATTCAAACTTGGTCTGGCTCCGGAAATCAACATCAATGTTGAGGAGGTAGAAATACCGGCCTACAAGATAGAAGTTACCGACGACATGGTGCAGCGTCAGGACGAGGTTCTGCGCCGCCGTCACGGCAAGCAGGAGAAAGGCGACACGGTAGAGCCCGACTCGCTGGTGAAAGGCCCGCTGACGCAGCTCGACGCTGAAGGCAACCCGATGACCGACGGCATCAAGGTGGCCATGGGCATCGTTGCTCCCGAACACTTCGCCGATCAGGCTCAGAAAGACTTGTTCATGGGCAAGAACGTGGGCGCTCCCATCGACTTCAACCCGTGGGACACTTGCGCCGGCAATCCGGTGGAACTCTCGTCGATGCTCCACATAAGCAAAGAGGAAGCCGCCGACATGCACGCCAACTTCCGCATGGATATTTCGGAAATCATTGTGCTGCGCCGCGCTGAGCCGGGTCAGGAATACTACGACGAGGTATTCGGCAAAGACAAGGTGCACAACGATGAGGAATACAAAGAGGAGCTGCGCAAGATGATTGCCGCTCAGCTTGCTTCCGACACCAGCTATCGTTTCACCATCGACGCCCGCGAAAGCCTGATGAAGGCCGCCGGTGAATTCCCGTTGCCCGACGAGGTGCTGAAAGCCTATCTGCAGGAGCAGCATGAGGCTGAAACGGAAGTGTCGATTGACGAGGAATACAACAAGCTCGTGCCGGGTCTGCGTTGGCAGCTCGTAAGCGACAGCGTGGCAAAAGCTCTTCAGCTGCAGCTCACCGAAGATGACCTCCGCAACGTGGCTGAGATGGCTTGCCGCAATCAGTTTGCTCAATACGGCATGCAGAATGTGCCCGAGGATATGCTGAAGAAGTATGTGGGCGAAATGCTGCAAGACCGCAAGGTTGTTGACAGCCTGGGTCGTCAGGCCATGGAGATGAAGCTCTTCAACGGTATCCGCGCAAAGGCTAAGGTTGACGAGAAAACCGTTTCGGTAGAGGAGTTCAACGCGCTGTTCAAAGCAGCCTCCGAGGTTCCCGCCGAACCGGCTGAATAAGATACTTTTCGGGCACGCGGAGAAGTAGCTTTAACTCCTCCGCGTGCTCTGTTTTTGTATCCGGGCAGCCTGACGAAACAGGCTCAGATGACACAGCCCAAAAGCCAGGAACACATTTTGGCGCGTTATTTGTTATAACTAAGCAAAGTTGCTATAGCCAGTAAAAGTTATAATTATGAACCAACAGCAAGATTTCAGAAATTTCGCAATAAATCACCTTGGCGTGAACTCGAACGCGCTGCATCAGTATGCCAACTGCGTCAGCACGGCAGCCGCTCCGCTCCTAAGCGCTCCCAAGGCTGATTATATGAATCCTTACATTCTTGAAGAGCGTCAGCTCAACGTAACTCAGCTCGACGTCTTCTCGCGCCTCATGATGGACCGAATCATCTTCCTCGGCACTCAGGTAACAGACACATCGGCCAACATCATCCAGGCTCAGCTGCTATATCTCGACAGTGTGGACCCGGGCAAGGACGTGAACATCTACATCAACTCTCCCGGCGGCAGCGTATATGCCGGCTTAGGCATATACGACACCATGCAGTATATACAGAGCGACGTGTCGACCATCTGCACAGGCATGGCAGCCTCTATGGCGGCAGTGCTGTTAGTGGCCGGAGCCAAGGGCAAGCGTCTGGCTCTGCCCCACTCCAGGGTCATGATTCACCAGCCCATGGGCGGCATCCAGGGTCAGGCTTCCGACATCGAGATTACGGCACGCGAGATACTCAAACTCAAGGACGAGCTCTACAGAATCATCAGCGAACATTCCGGCCAGCCCTTCGACAAGGTGGCCAAAGATTCCGACCGCGATTACTGGATGACCGCCAAGGAGGCCCTCGACTACGGAATGATTGACAAAATTCTCACTAATGAGAACAAGAACAAATAATCTCAACATTTGACTTTTCAGAATTGTGAGTTGCGCAGCGCACTGAGCGCCGCAACTGACAATTCTTTAATAATATATAACATTGGCAAATAAACGCACCACCACAACCACCGAACGCTGCGCCATGTGCGGCATCACCGACAGCGTTTCCAATCCGGTAGTAGAAATATTTCCGGGTCTTAATCTGTGCAAGGACTGCATTACGATAATTGACCAGAAACGCGACGAGAAGCTGCAAGACCTCAATTCATCAAAGAAAAAGCCTGCAAAAAGAAAGAAGATGCCCACACCCAAGGAAATAAAGAAATTCCTTGACCAGTATGTGATTGGGCAGGATGAAGCCAAGAAATATCTGTCGGTGGCCGTTTACAACCATTACAAACGCCTCGACCAGATGGAAGGCGGTGCCATCACCGACGATGATGTTGAGATAGAGAAGTCAAACATCGTTATGGTAGGCCCCACGGGTACGGGCAAGACGCTTTTGGCCAAGTCGATAGCGCGCCTTCTCGATGTGCCGTTTACCATTGTCGACGCCACGGTGCTCACCGAGGCCGGATATGTAGGTGAAGACATTGAGAGCCTTCTCACGCGTCTGCTGCAGACGTGCGACTACGATGTTGAGCAAGCCGAGAAGGGCATAGTCTTCATAGATGAAATCGACAAAATAGCACGCAAGAGCGACAACCCGTCAATCACGCGCGACGTCAGCGGCGAAGGTGTGCAGCAGGGTCTTCTCAAGCTGCTCGAAGGCAGCACTGTGCTTGTGCCCCCCAACGGCGGCCGCAAGCATCCGGAGCAGAAGATGATTGCCGTAAACACCAAGAACATCCTCTTCATCTGCGGCGGCGCCTTCGACGGCATTGAACGCAAGATTGCGGCGCGCCTCAACACTCACACCGTGGGTTACGGCCAGAACAGCGCCGACAGGAAACAGAAGCGCGAGAATCTGATGCGATATGTGATGCCGCAGGACCTGAAGTCGTTTGGCCTCATTCCGGAAATCATCGGCCGTCTGCCGGTGCTGACGAGCCTGGAGCCTCTTGACCGCGAGGCTTTGCGCGCCATCCTCACTGAGCCGAAGAATGCGGTTATCCGCCAATATAAGAAGCTCTTTGAGCTCGACGGCAAAACGCTGGAGTTTACCCCTGAGGCGCTCGACAAGATTGTAGACAAGGCTCTGGAATATAAACTCGGCGCCCGCGGTCTGCGCTCAATTGTAGAGACGGTGATGGTAGACGCCATGTTCGAGGGTCCGTCGGCACGCGCCAAGACGCTCACCATAACGCCCGAATACATAGAAAAGCAACTTGCCAAGGCTCATTTCAATGAACTGGCTTGATGCCCCATCAGCAAATCACACCCCCAATCTAATAATATGAAAAAGGAAATCGTAAGCAATCAGGCACCGGGCGCCATAGGCCCGTACAGCCAGGCTGTTCAGGCCGGCAACATGATATTTGTATCGGGTCAGCTGCCCATCAATGCCGCTACCGGCGAAATGCCCGCCGACATAGAGAAACAGACCGAGCAGTCTATTCTCAACATCAAAGCCATTCTTGAAGCTGCCGGCGCCACTCTCGACAATGTGGTGAAGACCACAGTCTTCCTGGCCGACATGAGCCTCTTCGGCCCCATGAATCAGGTCTATGCGCAGTATTTCCAGAAAGTTTATCCGGCTCGCTGCGCCTTCGCCGTAAAGGAACTGCCCAAGCAAGCTCTTGTGGAAATCGAGGCCATAGCAGCTCTTTGATTCTGTGAATTCATGCCGTTGGCGAATTTGATGTTCTGACGCAGAATTCAGCTAAAAAATATAATGACGAGAAGGTGTGGAGTATGACATTTTCATGACACACCTTCTCTAATTTTTTCAACTTACTGATTATGGCAGCACCTTATCTGCAGGTAGAGGGCCTGGAAAAGAATTTCGGAGCCGACAATCTGTTTACCGACCTTTCGCTCACCATCAACCGGGGCGACAAGGTGGGACTGATAGCCCAGAACGGCAAAGGCAAGTCTACTTTGCTGCGCATACTTGCCGGCGAGGAGGATTACGGGGCAGGCAGCATTGTCTGGGCCAAAGACCTGAAGATTGGCTATCTGAGTCAGGTACCGGAGTTTGCGCCCGATGTCCCGGTGCTGAAAGCTGTCATACCCGAGCATGCCGAAGACGACTGGACGGCCGAGGACCGGGCTCGCGAAATGCTTCATCGCCTCGGGGTAACAGATTTCGAGGCTTTGCCGGGCAAGATGAGCGGTGGGCAGCTGAAACGTGCCGCCATTGCCCGTGTGCTGTTGCGCGAGCCTCAGTTTCTGATGCTTGACGAGCCTACCAACCACCTCGACGTGGACACCATTGAATGGCTTGAGGAGTATCTGTCGACGCGCAAAACCACGCTGCTGATGGTGACGCACGACCGTTGGTTCCTTGACCGTGTGTGCAGCCGGATTGTGGAGATTGACCGCCACAAGCTCTACAGCTATGAGGGTAATTACGACTATTATCTGTCCAAGCGCGAGGAGCGTATGGCTCAGATGGGCGCCGAGCTGGCCAAGGTGCGTAATCTGCTGCGCACGGAGCTCGACTGGATGCGGCGGCAGCCTCAGGCGCGCGGCTCAAAGGCCAAATACCGCATAGACGCTTTCTATGAGCTGCAGGAACGCTCAAAGGTAAATCTCACTAACAAGCAGGTGAATGTGGCTGTGCAAGGCTCTTACATCGGCTCCAAGATTTTTGAGGCGCACAATGTGAGCAAGGCTTTCGGCGAGAAGGTGATTCTGCGCGACTGGAACTACACGTTTGCCCGCTATGACAAAATTGGCATTGTAGGCCCCAACGGTGTTGGCAAGACTACTCTGCTGCGCATGCTGTTAGGAGAGCTGCAGCCCGACTCGGGCCGGTTCGACGTGGGCCAGACGGTGAAGTTCGGCTATTACTCGCAACAGGGAATGGCGGAACCGAATCCGCGCAAAAAGGTTATTGACGCTGTGCGCGAGATAGCCGAGGATGTGTGGATAAATCCGAAGACACGGCTCACAGCCTCACAGTTTCTGTATCATTTTCTCTTCTCCGTACCCGACCAGCAGAAATACATCGCCAAGCTCAGCGGCGGCGAAAAGCGGCGGCTCAATCTGGCAATAACGCTGATGCGCCAGCCCAACTTTCTGATTTTCGACGAACCTACCAACGACCTCGACATTCTCACTCTCTCTATTCTGGAGGATTATCTCAGCTCTTTTCAGGGCTGCGTGATAGTGGTGAGTCACGACCGCTTTTTCCTCGACCGTATAGCCAACCATCTGTTCGTGCTGAAGGGCAACGGCGAGATGGAGGACTTCCCCGGCACTTACTCGCAATACCGCGCGGTGGAAAAGGATCGGCAGGCCAAGGCTATGGAAGCGGCCTCCCACGTGCAGCGCACATCTTCCGACACGCGCAAACCGCGCGAGCGCAAGGGTCTGAACTTCAAACAACGCAAGGAAAAGGAGGAGTTGGAGAACCTGCTACCCACACTGGAACAGGAGCGTCAGACGCTGACAGAGCAGATGTCGAGCGGCACTATGACGTCGGCACAGCTGCAGGAAGCCGGAGCCAGGATGGCCGAAATTCAGGAGAGCATAGACACGTCAGAGATGCGGTTATTAGAACTGATGGAGCTGGAAGAATAACCTCCAACCCCATCGGTCCGTATCTTTCTCTTAGGCTTCTTGGCGGAGCTAATCAGATCGCCAATCTGACCCCAAATTTGTAGTCTGTCAGCCGCATTTGCTGGTGCCGCAGTTCTTGCATATCAGGCAACCTTCCTGATAAACAAGCGTTTCGGCGCCGCAGTTGGGGCAGCGCTGACCACTTGCCACAGCGCCGTTGGGCATATACTTCTTCAACGTGCGCTCAACACCGTTTTTCCATGTGTTGATGCTGGTGGAATCCAGCTCCAGGCCACCCACGAGCTTGAGCACCTGGTCGATGGGCATTCCGTAGCGCAACACGCCCGAAATCAGCTTTGCATAGTTCCAGAACTCGGGATTGAACTTCTCGCTCAGACCCTCGATGGTGGTTTTGTAGCCGCGTTTGTTCACAAACTGGAAATCGTAGCGCTTGCGGCCCTGGGCATCCATGGCTTTGATAATCTTGCCGTGCGTAACCCCTTTGGGGCAGAAGATGCCATCCTCGTCATCGGCCAGACCGGTGAATATTTCATACGGACGGCCGTCCGGGTCGAGACCTACAAATGCAATCCACTTCTCTTTGTTGTTCTGGAAACGGACCACGTCAGCCTCAAGCTCGATGGGGCGTTTTATGGGATGGTCAGGATTGTGAATCAGGGCTTTGGGCTCCTCTTTCTTCACAGCCTCAAGCACATTGTTTCGTGAGCCGTCGCGGTAAACCGTGCAGCCTTTGCAGCCGTTGCGCCATGCCTCCTTATAGAGCTTGTCCACGAGCTGTTCGCTGACGTCGTTGGGCAGATTGATGGTTACGGAGATGGAGTGGTCAACCCACTTCTGCACGGCACCCTGCATACGCACTTTCTCGAGCCAGTCAACGTCGGCTGCCGTGGCACGGTAATAGGGCGATTCCTTCACCAGAGCCTCAATCTCGGCCGGCGTCATGGAGCTCTTCACCTCACGGCCTGTGGCGCGCATCCAGTCGATGAAACGGGGATGATAAACCACAAATTCCTCGAAGCTGTCGCCCACCTCGTCAACGAAGTCCACACGCACGTTGGCGTCGTTGGGATTCACCTTGCGGCGGCGCGTATAAACGGGCAGGAAGACAGGCTCAATGCCCGATGTTGTGCGCGTCATCAGCGATGTGGAACCGGTGGGAGCTATGGTGAGGCAGGCGATGTTGCGACGACCTTGCTTCACCATCTTCTCATACAGCGCCGGGTCAGCCTCGCGCAGACGTTTGATGAAGGGGTTGTTCTTCTCTCTCTCGGCATCATAAATCTCAAAGGCGCCGCGTTCGGCCGCCATATCCACACTGCCTCCGTAATATGCCAAAGCAAGAGTCTTGTGTACTTCCACCGACATATCAGTGGCTTCCGCGGTGCCGTAACGCAGTCCTAAGGCTGCTAACATATCACCTTCGCCTGTAGTGCCGCAGCCAGTGCGGCGGCCGAGCAGCGTTTTATGACGAATCTTCTCCCAGAGATGCAGCTCGGTGCTTTTCACCTCCTCCGTCTCCGGGTCGGCCTTTATCTTCTCAATGATGCTGTCAATCTTCTCCATCTCCAGGTCGATGATGTCGTCCATCATGCGCTGAGCCTTGGCGGCATGCTTGCGCAGCAGCTCGAAGTCGAAACTTGCCTCCGTGGTGAAGGGCTTTTTGACATAGCTGAACAGGTTGATGGCCAGCAGACGGCAGCTGTCGTAAGGACAAAGAGGTATTTCGCCGCACGGATTGGTGGAAATGGTTTCAAACCCGAGGTCAGCGTAACAGTCGGGCACCGACTCACGACGAATGGTGTCCCAGAAGAGTACCCCCGGCTCGGCGCTTTTCCATGCGTTATGCACAATCTTTGCCCACAACGCCTTGGCGTCAATCTCCTTTTCCATAATGGGATTGAGGCTGTCGACGGGGAAGCGCTGAACATAAGGCTTGCCGCTTTCGGCGCACTGCATGAACTCGTCGTCGATGCGTACCGATACATTTGCGCCGGTAACCTTGCCCTGCTCCATCTTGGCGTCGATGAAGGCCTCTGCATCAGGGTGACGTCCGGAAACGGTGAGCATGAGGGCACCTCGGCGACCATCCTGTGCCACCTCGCGGGTGGAATTGGAATAGCGCTCCATGAAGGGCACCAGACCCGTAGAGGTGAGAGCGGAGTTTTTTACCGGCGTGCCTTTGGGACGCAGATGGCTCAGGTCGTGGCCAACGCCGCCGCGACGTTTCATGAGCTGCACCTGCTCCTCGTCAACGCGCATTATGCCGCCGTAGGAATCGGGATGGCCGTCGAGACCGATTACGAAACAGTTGCTCAGCGACACCGTCTGCATGTTGTTGCCGATGCCGGCCATGGGACTCCCCTGCGGCACTATGTATCTGAAATCTTTGAGCAGGTGAAAGATTTCGTCATGGCTCATGGGGTTGGGGTACTTGTTCTCTATGCGGGCCAGCTCGGCGGCGATACGGTGGTGCATATCGTCGGGAGTCAGCTCATAGAGAATGCCCTCCGAGTCCTTCAACGCATATTTACCGGCCCACACCCTGGCGGCCAGTTCATCGCCATCAAAATACTTTACCGAGGCGTTATAGGCCTCGTCGTACGTAAAAGTCTTTTTATTTTCCATTAGATTTTAAGAGGAGCGTACAAACCGGCGTGGACACCGGTTATACGTTTGGTAAAATTTTTTCGGATGCAAATATCATAAAACTTTCCCGTTTTGGCAAATCGTTCTCTGAACGAGGAAGGAAAAGTTGCCTCTTTAAGACCACCGCACTGTTCACAAAATTTAGAAGGTAACGAAAAATGGAGAGATGCGTCAAAAGTTAATTAATGTTAATGCCAAAATTCACTTACCGGCTGCGTCCGAACTCAAAAATCGGGAGTTACCGGACCGGCGTCGGAGGAGGCTCAAAAAAAATTATTGCACTGAAAATTTGTACATATCAAAAAAAAGCTTTAATTTTGTATTCAATCAGGGAATAGGCAGTTTGACGGGACAATCCAAAACTGTGCTATTCGCAAAAGGCTGCAGAGCCACATTACTTTCTCCTCATAACAGGAAATAAATGCAAGACCCGACACCAGAAAGAAACACAAACGCACCCTCCACCGGAGACATCTACGCAGCACTCCGGCGCTATTTCGGATTTGAGACCTTCAAGGGCAACCAGGAGGCCATAATACGCACATTATTGCAAGGCAGAGATATTTTCGTGCTCATGCCCACGGGCGGAGGCAAATCGCTCTGTTATCAGCTTCCGGCACTGATGAGCCCCGGCGTGGCAATAATAATATCGCCGCTGATAGCTCTGATGAAGAATCAGGTTGACGCCATGTGCCAGTATGCCGGCAATGACGCCATAGCCCACTTCCTCAACTCGTCGCTTTCACGCTCGGCCGCCAATCAGGTACGTGCCGATGTGGTCAGCGGCAAGACGAAGATGCTGTATGTGGCGCCTGAATCGCTCACCAAGGAAGAGAACATAAAGTTTCTGCAGTCAGTGCCCGTATCGTTCTACGCCGTAGACGAGGCACACTGCATCTCGGAATGGGGACATGATTTCCGGCCCGAATACCGGCGCATACGGCCTATAATAAAAGAGATAGGTCTGCGTCCGGTGATAGCGCTGACGGCTACCGCCACCCCCAAGGTGCAACACGATGTGCAGAAGAATCTGGGCATGACGGATGCTGCGGTGTTCAAATCGAGCTTCAACCGCACCAACCTCTATTATGAGGTGCGCTATAAGAATAGCGACACAGACCGCGACCTGGTGCGCTTCATCCGCAACAACGCCGGCAAAAGCGGCATTGTATATTGTCTGAGCCGCAAGCGTGTTGAGGAACTGGCCGAGATGCTGCGGGTGAACGATATCCGCGCCCTCCCCTATCACGCCGGACTCGACGCGGCAACGCGGTCGGCAAACCAGGATGCCTTCCTGCACGAGGAAGCCGATGTGATTGTGGCTACGATAGCCTTCGGCATGGGCATTGACAAACCCGATGTGCGCTTTGTGGTGCATTACGACATACCCAAGAGTCTGGAGGGTTATTATCAGGAAACGGGGCGTGCCGGCCGCGACGGCGGCGAGGGGCGCTGCATAGCATATTATTCGCCCCAAGACATTCAGAAGTTAGAGAAGCTGATTCAGGGCAAACCGGTGCCGGAACAGGAGATTAGCCGTCAGCTGCTGTCGGAGACTCAGTATTATGCCGAGTCGAGTGTGTGCCGCCGCAAGATTCTGCTGCACTATTTCGGCGAGAAATATGAGGTTGAGAACTGCGGCAACTGCGACAACTGTCTGCATCCGCGCAAAAAGGTGGAATTCGGGCAGGAACTGCAATGCGCCATCGAGGCTGTGATAGCCACCGGACAACGTTTCCGCGCCGAATATATTGTTAATGTGCTGGTGGGCAGACGCACCGACGAGATACGCGGTTACAAGCATCATGAGCTGGACGTGTTCGGCTCGTGCAGCGACGTTAACGAGAGGCTTCTCGGCGCTCTTATGCGGCAGGCCGTCATAGCCGGGTATTTCAGCAAAGGGATAGAGAATTACGGCATTCTGCAGGTAACGGAGACGGGTCAGAAATTCCTGGAGCACCCGGGCAAGTTCTATGTGGTGGAAGATGCGCCGCCGCCCGAAACGCCGTCGGAGACTCCGCGAGGCGGCGGAGCGGCCGATATGGAGCTGTTTGCCATACTTAAGAATCTGTGTCGCGATGTGGCCAAGCGACACGATTTGCCGCCGTATGTGATTTTCCAAGACCCGCTGCTCGAAGCCATGGCAACGGTATATCCCATTACGGAAGAGGAACTGCAGAATATTCCGGGTATTGGCCAGGGGAAGGCGCGCCGTTACGGCAAAGAATTCCTCAAGGTGATAAAGCAGTATGTGGAGGCCAACGAAATTGAGCGGCCTGAAGACATACGCGTGCGCCAGGTGCCGAGCCGAAGCAAGGTTAAGCTGCAGATAATATCGGCCATTGACCGCAAGATTTCGCTCGATGTGCTGGCCGAGTCGCTGCGGATGAACCTCTATGAGTTGGTGGCTAATCTGGAACAGATAGTCTATTCGGGCACCAAGGTGAACATAGACTATTATCTGGAGGAAGCGGTTGACGAGGACCACATCGACGATATTCTGGATTATCTGCGCCACAGCGAGAAGGATGACCTGGTGGAGGCTTATAAGGCACTCGACGGAGAGTGCAGCGAGGAGGAGATTCGCCTGGTTCGCATCAAGTTTATCTCCGAAGCGGGTAACTGACAAAACATATAGATTATGAACGAACACAGCATAGTATCAATCAACGACCTGAGCCGGAGCAAGATAGAAGAGCTGTTGCAATCGGCGCGCGAATTCGAGAAGCGTCCGAACCGCAAGATTCTCGACGGCAAAGTTGTGGCAACGTTATTTTTTGAGCCGTCAACGCGCACGCGTCTCAGCTTTGAAACAGCAGTCAACCGCCTGGGCGGCAGGGTGATAGGCTTTTCCGACCCGGCCGCCACGTCCACCTCGAAAGGCGAGACGCTGCACGACACCATTCAGATGGTCTCCAACTATGCCGACCTCATCATCATGCGCCACTATCTTGAAGGAGCGGCGCGTTATGCCTCGGAGGTAACGGATGTGCCCATCATCAATGCCGGCGACGGAGCGCATCAGCACCCCTCGCAGACCATGCTCGACCTCTACACCATTCTCCAGACGCAAGGACGCCTGGACGACATAGAGGTTACCATGGTGGGTGATTTGAAATATGGCCGCACCGTACATTCGCTGCTCATGGCGCTGAGTCAGTGGAGGGTGCGGTTTAACTTTGTGGCGTGTCCGGAACTGGCCATGCCCCGCGAGTTTCTGAAGGTATGCGACCAGCGCGGCATCCCCTACACCGTAACGGAGGATTTCGGCAGTGAGGTCATCAACCGCTCCGACATTCTCTATATGACGCGTGTGCAGCGCGAACGCTTCAGCGACCTGATGGAGTATGAACGCGTCAAGGATCTCTACACGCTGAATCTGAGCATGCTGAAAGGGGCAAAGCCCAATATGCGTATACTGCATCCGCTGCCCCGTGTCAACGAGATAGCGCAAGACGTTGACGGCTCGCCTCACGCTTATTATTTCCGGCAGGCTCTCAACGGACTCTATGCCCGTCAGGCCATGATATGCTCGGCACTTAATATAGACCCTCAACACTGATTGAACATGAAGAAGGAACTTGCAGTGGCCGCTCTGCGCAACGGCACGGTGATTGACCATATTCCGCCTCGCGCGGTTTTCAAGATAGTGGAGATGCTCGGACTGGTGAATGAGCCCGACGCCATTACCATCGGCAATAACCTGCCGTCGGAGAACATGGGACTCAAAGGCATTATAAAAGTGTCGAACCGCGAGTTTGCCCGCGAAGAAATAAACCGCATAGCTCTGGTGGCTCCCGACGCTGTTATCAATGTGATTCGCGATTACATGGTGGTGTCGAAGACTCGCGTGGAACTGCCCGAAGAGATTGAGGGACTGGTGACGTGCCCCAATCCGAAGTGCATAACGCGCAATGAGCCTATGCCGAGCCGCTTTCACAAAGTGCTCACCGACGGCGAAACGCGCCTGAGGTGCCATTACTGCGAGCATGAGCTGAACCCTCAGAGCCTGTGCTGATGACACGTCCCGACTGGAAACCGGGTACCATGATATATCCGTTGCCGGCGTTGCTGGTGACGTGTGGCGCTACCCGCGAGGAATGGAATATGCTCACCGTGGCATGGACAGGCACCGTATGCACTAATCCGCCGATGTGTTACATTTCGGTGCGTCCGGAACGCCATTCATACAAGCTGCTGAAGGAGCAGATGGAGTTCACTCTTAACCTCACCACCGAGGCCATGGCCCGCGCCACCGATTGGGCGGGAGTGCGTTCAGGCGCTGAGTACGACAAATGGAAGGAGACAGGACTGACCCCGGAGCCGGGTGTCATGGTGAAGTCGCCTACCATAGCCGAGTCGCCGTTAGCCATAGAATGTAGGGTGAAAGAGGTGATGAGCCTCGGCAGCCACGATATGTTTCTGGCCGATGTGCTCAATGTGCGTCCGAACCCTGCTCTGATAGACCCTGAGACCGGCAAATTTGACCTTGCCGCGTCGCGGCCTCTGGTGTATCTGCACGGGGAATATTACGGCATAGGAGACCTGCTTGGCCATTTCGGTTTCTCGGTGCGCAAAAAAGCATAAACCGCTGATAAAGAGGGTCTAAGAGGCGCCAAATCACACAATAAAGAAGCCTGAAAAAACAGAAAGCCGATGAGGTCAGCAGCCACAGAGGGGTCAGCAACAGCTTCTTTATAGATTTATAAGCTTCTTTAGTCATTAATATTTGTGTGAGTGGAGCATAATTATTATCTTTGCAGTCGATTCCAAACGCTTGAACAAAATGCGTTTTAAACTAACAAAATCAGGAAAGAAAGATAAACCGCGTCTGAGCCGCAAAGAACGTACGGCCCGGATTGTGAAGTATATGTGGATGGTGTTTTTAGGCCTCGGCCTCTTTATCGCCATCTTCCTGCTGCTCATCTACCATGGTGTGATAGGCTATATGCCTCCGATAGAGGAGCTTGAGGACCCGCACGACAAGCTGGCTTCGGTGTTGTATGCCTCCGACGGCACCACCGAGATAGGCCGTTTCTACGAGGGCGCCGGCAACCGCGTGTATGTGAATTACGAACACGTGTCGCAGTCGGTCATCGACGCTCTCATAGCCACGGAGGATGTGCGCTATTACGAACACAGCGGCATAGACTTCCGCGCCTTGGGTCGTACGGCTGTCAAGACGGTGATGATGGGCGACAAATCGTCGGGCGGCGCCTCAACAATCACACAGCAGCTGGCAAAGCAGCTTTATACGCCGCCCAGCCGCGGACTGTGGTCGCGCGCCATTCAGAAACCGGTGGAATGGATGATTGCCATAAAGCTGGAGCGCTTCTACACCAAAGGTGAGATAATAAACATGTATCTCAACCGCTTCGACTTCCTCAACAATGCTGTGGGCATAAAAACGGCTGCCAATGTATATTGCGGCAAAGAGCCGGGCAACCTGGAGCCTCAGGAAGCGGCTATGCTGGTGGGTATGCTGAAGAACCCGAGC
Organism: Prevotella sp. CAG:485; assembly: GCA_000437495.1. GTDB lineage: Bacteria > Bacteroidota > Bacteroidia > Bacteroidales > Muribaculaceae > Lepagella. The sequence continues at coordinate 5,831 of FR897802.1, read as the reverse complement.
TATTACAACCCGCTGCGTCATCCCGACCGCGCCAAAGCGCGCCGCAATGTGGTGCTTGACCAGATGGTGAAGGCCGACAAGCTGACGGTGGCTGAGGCCGAACGCTATAAGGCCATGCCGTTAGGCATAGACTATCACCGCGTGGACCACAAGGAGGGCATAGCGCCTTATATGCGCGAGGAGATTCGGCGCATGATGACGGCCAAGAAGCCGGTGCGTCCGCAACCGGGCGACTACAGCAACCGTCTGGCCTATACGCTGGCGCTGAGCAACTACAACACCGACTCCACTATGTGGGCCAACGACCCGCTCTACGGATGGGTGGAGAAGAATCCGAAACCGGACGGCACATTCTACAACATTTACAAGGATGGTCTGCGCATCTACACCACTCTCGACGTGAAGATGCAGGAATATGCCGAAGAGACGGTGATGGAACAGCTTGGCGGCGTGTTGCAGCCGGCGTTCACAGCCGAGAAACGCGGACAGAAATACGGACCTTACACCACGGTTGCTTCGGAGCTGCCCAAGGGTGGCGCCAAGTGGCTGGTAGACAACGCTATAAAGAAAACTGAGCGTTACCGCATAATGAAGGAGGCCGGCAAGAGCGAGGAGGAGATTGCCAAGGTATTCAACACGCCGATAGACATGGAAATCTTCACGTACACCACTGAGGTGAAGAACGGCAAGCGTGTAATAGGCACATCGACCAAATCGGCGCACATGTCGCCGCGCGACTCTCTGCTCTACATGAAATCGATTCTGCGCACGGGCATGATGGCCATGGACCCCATAACAGGCTATGTGAAAGCCTACGTGGGCGGACCCGACTTCCAGTTCTTCCAGTATGACATGGTAAGTCGCGGACGCCGTCAGATAGGTTCTACGGCAAAGCCTTTCCTCTATACCTTGGCCATGGAGCAGCCCGGCGACGAATTTACGCCGCAGACCATGATGCAGAACACGCAGCCTGTCTATAACGGCTGGGCACCGCGCAACGGCCGTGGAGGCGGCG
>FR897802.1:0-4807 GCA_000437495.1 Prevotella sp. CAG:485 | reverse complement strand
CAACGGCCGTGGAGGCGGCGGCTACATCTCGCTGCTGAATGCGCTGACAACGTCGAACAACTGGATTTCGGCCCGTCTGATTCATGCCCTCGGCCCAGAACAGTTGGTGAAGAAGGAGCGTATGTTCGGCATCACGGGCTATATGGAGCCGACGCTGCCTCTCTGTCTGGGCACCAACGACGTTACGGTGCGCGAGATGGTGGGTGCCTATTCGGCCTTTGCCAACAAGGGTGTGCGCACACAGCCTGTTCTGGTAACCAAAATCACCGATGCATCGGGTCAGACTCTCTGGGCCAACACTCCGCACCGTGTGGAGGTAACCAACGAGGATGCTTACCGCAAGATGGTTCAGATGCTCTGCAATGTGGTGAAAGCGGGTACGGGCCGCGGCCTGTCGAGTTTCGGCATATCAGCCCAGACGGGTGGCAAGACGGGTACCACCAACACCAACTCCGACACCTGGTTCATAGCCTTTACTCCGCAGATTGTGGTAGGTGTATGGGTTGGCGGCGAGGAGCGTTACATTCACTTCAACACCATGACACTGGGTCAGGGCGCCAAATCGGCTCTGCCTATGTATGGCAAGTTCATGCAGAAGGTCTATGGCGACCCGAGTCTGGGCTACAGCCAGAGTGCGGTGTTTGACGTGCCTGTAGACTCCTATTACGGAGGCGGAGGACATACCTCTTCCAACAACGACGGAGGCGGGGAACACGTGGAAGGCGTGTTCGACTGACCCCGAATAACACGAGATAAAACAAGTAATCAACCATAAAATCAACCAAAGGACCTGAAAAATGCAAAAAGTGCTGAAAGTAAGAGACCTTACGCTTCGCGACGGACAGCAATCGCTCTTCGCCACGCGTATGAAGCAGGAGAATATTGACAAACTTCTGCCGCTTTACCAGGAGGCAAAATTCTACATTATGGAAGTATGGGGCGGCGCCGTACCCGACTCTGTAATGCGTTATCTGGGCGAGAGCCCCTGGGACCGTCTTCGTGCATGCTCCAAAGCGATGAAAGGCATATCGCTGCTGAGCGCCCTGAGCCGCGGACGTAACCTCTTCGGCTATGTGCCTTATCCTGATTCAGTGCTGGAAGGATTCTATAAAGAAGCCATCAAAAACGGCCTGAACATCATGCGTATCTTCGATGCCCTCAACGACATCGACAACATTAAATCTTCAATCCGCCTCATCAACGAACTCGGCGGCATAGCCGACGCAGCTGTTTGCTACACCGTTGACCCGAAGGGTGCTGAAGAGAAGATCTTCACCGACGAATATTTCGTAAACAAAGCGAAAGAGATGGAGGCCATCGGCGCCAAGATGATTTCGCTCAAAGACATGGCAGGCCTGGTAAATCCGGCCCGCATCTATTCTCTGATGCCGAAGCTGAAAGAGGCACTGGGCGTGCCCGTTGACTTCCACACCCACTGCACCCCCGGCTACGGTCTGGCATCAGTACTCACCGCCATCATCCAGGGCGTAGACATCGTCGACACCAACATCTGGTGGTTCGGCGGCGGCTCAGCAGCTCCTGCCATTGAGCTTATCTGGATCTTCTGCCAGAAGCTCGGCATCCAGCTCGACGTGAACATGGAGGCAGTAGCCAAGATTCGCAAAGAACTGGCTAACGCCCGCGAGGCTCTGGGCGAATTCGACCTCAACCGTCACCACTGGCCCTACGACTTCGACAAATGGTATGCAACTATGCCGAAAGAAATCGACGCACAGTTCGACCGCGCCATCGAAGCAGCCAAGGCTTGCGACGAAGAGACTCTTCTCGACGCCTGCCATCGCATAGAGGCATACTTCGGCTTCCCGCGTCCCAACGAGCTGGTTAAGAACGCAGAGGTTCCCGGCGGCATGTACACCAACATGGTAGCCAACCTTCGCGCCCTCGACGCAGAAGACGTACTGGAAGAGGCTATGGCTCTCATCCCGAAGGTACGCCGCGACGCCGGTCTGGTGCCTCTGGTAACTCCTACTTCGCAGATTGTAGGCTCACAGGCTGTGAATCTGGCTCTCGACCGCCGCAAAGGTCTGGCCGACTACACCTCGAAGAACAAACAGTTCGAGAACCTGGTTAAGGGCGAATACGGCAAGACTCCCGTGCCTGTAGACCCGAAGTTCCGCGAGCAAATCACCGGCGACGCTCAGGAGAAACCTTACGACGTAAACTCCTACAAGAAACCGGAGAACCCCGAACTGCCCGAATGCAACGGCAAGAAGCTGGCTGAGAATGAAGAGGAATACCTGCTTCTCGAACTCCTTCCCCAGGTAGCCACCACGTTCCTGAAGAACAAACGTCAGGCCGAATGCGGCATCAAGAAAGAGGCTCCCGCAGCAGCCGGCGCAGAAGCCGAAGTTGAGGTTGCCGACTTTGATCCGGACTTCACCGAAATAGCTCCCATGGGCGGCAAGATTCTTGAAATCACCGTCAAAGAAGGCGACACCGTAAATCCTGGCGACGTAGTGCTGGTTTACGAGGCAATGAAGATGGAGAACGACCTGCAGGCTGAGAAGGGCGGCAAAGTTGCCAAGATTCTCATCGGCGAAGGCGACGTTATGGCCACCGGTCAGCCCATCATCGAATACGAGGCACAGCGCGGTCCCACACTGGTTGCACCCATGGGCGGCAAGGTGCTGGAAATCTCTGTTAAACCCGGCGACACCGTTAAGAACGGCGACGTTGTGCTGGTTTACGAGGCCATGAAGATGGAGAACGACCTGCAGAGCGACATGGAAGGCGTGGTTAAGAACATCCTCATCAAAGAAGGCGATGTGATGTCAACCGACCAGCCCATCATCGAATTCGAAGGCTAATTCCACAGCTGCATAACACCGAGGCTGAGCCAACAATGAAATGGCTCAGCCTCTTTTTTCGTACCCTTTATAATGTAGCTTCAGAAGCACCAAACAGAGAGCAAAGGGGGGCTTTGCAGCTGCGGCTAAGAGATGTTTGCGTCAGTTGGCAAAATCGACCGAGAGGCCGAACTGCAGACGGCGCGGATTCATGGGGTAACCCGGCATGTAGAAATAGTTGGTGCCGAACCAGCCTTGGTTTACATGGCTCCACAGCACGAAGAAGCGGCAGCGGTAGAGCTTTGCGGTAACATAGGCATTGCAAAAGGCATAATTGCCCACCTTTGTGCCGTCGCCGAGGCGGAAAGCCGTAGTAGCCGGCTGATAAGCGTATGCAGTGTAGCGCGTGTAATAGTCGCAGTCGACGCCTATCTGCAGATGCAGCACACGGAAGGCTCTGAAGTCAAGAAACATATTGGAGTAGACGCTGAGAGCCGGCAACGGCAGCAGCGTCTTGTCGGAGCTTGTCTGGAAGGTGAGCGTGTTGTTCCAGTTCCAGATGCCTATCCTGAAGTTCTGATTCAGCCGGGCAGTAAAGACATGGATGGATTTGCCGGCCTGACGCGGCATGGACAGTGTGTCGAAGTAAATCATGTTCTGCACATTGCGGAAGTCCACTTCCACCGAGGTGTTGGTGCGCGGCGAAATTATCTTTCCGCCGATATTGAACACGCGCGTCTTGCCAAAATTATTTTCCCAGATAAAGTGGTTGCTCACATAGTGATTCAACAGATAAGAGGGCTCTTCGTTACGGAAACCGATGGAAGCGGCCACCGTAACGGTGTCGCCAAGCAGCCGGTAACGAGCTTTGGCCTCGCCGGCCAGACGCATATCGGCGGCCACGTCGGCAAGGATGCCGAAACGGGCATCGGCACTGTAAGTGAAATGCCGTCCGTTGGTCTTCTCGAGCCTTCCGCCCACCCACAGCAGATTCTGCGACGCCTTGTGCTTGATGCTTCCATAGTATTCGGGCAGCGGCGACAGACTTGTGCCAATCAGTGAATCGGGGCGATACTGAGTGTAACGGCGGTTCTCGTATGTGAGATAGGCCGACAGCGAGAACTTCACCCAGGGCTTGAAACCTTCCATCATCTGCACACCCAAGGTGTTGGCCAGAGCGGAATATGACGTTCGGTCGTTGGACTCCGTTTCATCGAAATATGTGTTGCGCCAGAAATCACGAGCCTCTGCCGCATCACGATTTATGAACTTGTGGCGCCCCTGACGCCAGTCGAAGGCATAGATGAATTTCACCACCGGAATGTAGATTTGCCGGGTGAGAGTGTCGTTGACCTTCTGCTCTTGCCAATATCCGATTTTGTAGGCATGGTTCATGTAGAACTGTGAGGCATGGAGCCGAGTATGAGCCGTGGAGAGGCGCGTGGGAATGGCCTTCGGTTCTATCTTGCTCACACCTCCCTGCAGCTCGGCGGGGTCAGTGATGTATAAGTCGTTGGTAATGCCGCCATTCTCCTTATTGAGCATATTGTTCTGGTCCCAGAAAGCCTGCATCTCATATCTGTCGCCGAGGTAATAGCCGCTCAGACCGTAGATATAATCCTTGGCAGCCTGATAGTCATAAGCGCCCTTTGAATAAAGATAGTCGATATGCGCCCCGATGCCGATGCGCCGGTTGACATTTCCGGCAAAGGTGGCCCGCAGCCTGTCCTGATTGCTCTCGCGGTTGCCGCCGAAGTTGTAGCTTGCCAGCGTCATGGGCACATACACATTATAGAATTTCTGCTTGTGCCCGAGCTGCATCCAGTGGTCGAGGTTCCTGTCGAAGAAGAAGGCACCCGGCTGCTGTTGGTCGATGTAAATGAGGGTATGCGACGGAGCGCCCAGGTTGCCGGTGGAGAGATAGGCGTCAGACTGCATGGAAGGGATGGCCTGCCGCTGATAGTTATACAGCAATGTATCCATATCGGCGGGTTTATGCT
>FR897801.1:2209-4137 GCA_000437495.1 Prevotella sp. CAG:485 | reverse complement strand
TAACATTTTTTGTTGAATGGGGTCTAAACGGCCGGCAGCGAGTGCCCGTTGAGCTTGCGGTAAAGATCGAGGGCGTAGACGTCCGTCATGGCCGAGATATGGTCAAGTACACTCTGCACCTTGCCGTAAGTGTCGGGCGCATGCACATTATATTGCTCGGGTACCTTGGCCAGGAGTAGCCTGGAGGCAACACGCTGCGGATACAACACCGCTTCCGTGAGATGCTCAAGCAGATTGGTCATGATGCGGTTGCCTGCAATCTCCACGTCCAACACCGATGGCGCATGGTAAATGCGTTCGTAGGCCAGCTTGCTGCAAGCCTTGTAGCCCTTGCCGGCCTGAGTGTGCAGATTCCCTATCAGCGAGCCCGTGTATGTGCCCGACAGAATATCATTCTCTGCCCGCAGGAACTCTTCGGCAGCCGCCCTTACCAACTCGCCCACGGCCATCGACCGCAGAAAAGCTATCTGCTCGTTGGGGTCAGACACCCTGTCCAGCTTCTCCATGATGCGCTCCCGTTTCTCCACCTCAAACAGCTGAGCCATGGTGCGCTGCACGGTGCCCGTGGTCAGCACACGCAGCTTGTGCGCGTCCTCCATGTCCATTATCTGATAGCACATGTCGTCGGCCGCTTCCACTATATACACCAACGGATGACGCATGTACGACCCGTCGGCATGCCGGCCTATGCCGAGCCTGGAGGCAACCTTCTCATAAATGGGCTGCTCTGAGCTGAAGAACCCGAATTTGCCCTTCTCGCCGGCCATTAACGACGAGTGAGGATACTTCACAATGGCCGCCAGGGTGGAGTAGGTCATGGCGAAGCCTCCCGGACGCCGCCCCTCAAACTGATGTGTCAGCAGGCGGAAGGAATTGGCGTTGCCCTCGAAGTTGAGGATGTCCTGCCATTGCTGCTCGGTGAGCTGCGGACGCAACAGCTCCTGCAATCGGCTGTTTTCGCTGAAGAAAGAGCCTATGGTCTTTTCGCCGCTGTGCCCGAAAGGCGGATTGCCGATGTCGTGACACAGACACGCCGCAGCCACAATGTCGCTCCAGTTGTGAAAGCATTCCATGTCGCCGTGGCGCTCGCGCAGACCGTTCACGATTTCGCGGGCCAGCGACCGACCTACCGACGACACCTCAAGGCTGTGCGTCAGACGGTTGTGGACAAAAATGCTCCCCGGCAGCGGAAACACCTGCGTCTTGTTTTGCAGCCGCCTGAAGGGCGATGAAAATATCAGCCGGTCATAATCGCGCTCGAAATCATTGCGCGTTTGCCGCGGAGAATGATAATCCTCCAACCCCAGACGAGTGCTGCATATAAGTTGGTTCCAATCCATGGTCAGATGATATGCCTTCGGGTTTTACTTCCCCGCCCGACAGCGTGTGTGATTCTTCTCATTGTTATGCAAAGTTACAGAAAATAATCCATGTTTGCAACTTTGCGTTCAAAATCTTAACTTTGCATTTTCAATGGCCCCTGACATAACGAAAGGGGTCCGGCCTTTAACCTATAGGACATGAATACTAAGCCCGACAAAGCACTGGCAGAAAAACTCCTGCAAATTAATGCTATTACCCTGCAGCCCGACAATCCCTTCGTCTGGGCTTCCGGGTGGAATTCACCAATCTATACCGACAACCGCAAAGCGCTGTCGTATCCCGACCTGCGTTCGTTCATCAAAGTGGAACTCTGCCGGCACATCTTAGAAGATTTTCCCGAGTGCCAGGTAGTAGCCGGCGTAGCCACGGGAGCTATCGCCATGGGCGCCATAGTGGCCGATACTTTAGCGTTGCCTTACGTCTATGTGCGGTCAACGCCCAAAGATCACGGCATGGAAAACCTCATTGAAGGCAATCTCAAGCCCGGCAGCAAAGTAGTGGTGATAGAAGACCTGGTAAGCACCGGCGGCAGCAGCCTCAAGGCT
>FR897801.1:1823-2183 GCA_000437495.1 Prevotella sp. CAG:485 | reverse complement strand
GGCAGCCATACGCGCCGCCGGTTGCGAAGTCATCGGCATGCTCGCCAATTTCAGCTACGAGTTCCCCATCAGCGTCAAGCGTTTCCGCGATGCCGGCGTGCGCATGATTCCCCTCTGCACATACTCCGCTATGCTCGACGCTGCCCAGGATGCTCATTACATCCGCCCCGAAGATATGGCAACGCTTCAGGAATGGCGCCGCGACCCCGCTAACTGGGTGCTGAACCGCTAAGCCCCTTTTGTGGTTTAATAAATGAAGGGCGTCGCCGAGGCGGCGCATGGCTTCATTACACCCAAAAAGCAAAAAAATACACCATGATTGAAATGAAATCTTCGGCAGCCGTGCTCAACGGCTCGCCC
>FR897801.1:0-1811 GCA_000437495.1 Prevotella sp. CAG:485 | reverse complement strand
GCCGTGCTCAACGGCTCGCCCGCACAAGTCTACAACCGTCTTTCAAACCCTGCAGGCCTCGACCAGGTGTTGCGCAACGCCTTGGAAAAGGCTCAGAAAGAGGGTAAAGAAATACCCGCGGAGCTGGAGCAGAATCTCGATAAAATATCCTTCACCGAAAACAGCATTACCATCAGCGCAGGCGGCGCAGGCTCCCTCTCTTTCCGCCTCGGCGACTGCAAGCCCGATACTGATGTGCAATATGTTGGCGACGGCACTCCGGTGGCCATCATCCTTGACTTCAACATCCTTCCCGAAGGCGTTGACAAGAGCATGATTTCCATCACCGTACAGGCCGATATGCCTTATATGCTGCGTCCCATGATTCAGGGTCCGATGCGCAAGAGCCTCGACGCCCTCACAAGCATGCTGCAGCAGATTCCTTCCTGGAGCTGATATGTCACGCCGCAGAATAAAAACGTGGCTGCCGGTATTATTACTGGCAGCTATGGCTGTGTCTTGCAGCGATGCAGTCAACAATACCCGGTTGCCCAATTATCCTGTCTACCTCAACCTCTCGGGCGCAGGCATGTGGAATACTTACGGCATAGGCGGCGTGGGTATGCACCGCGAGTTCATAAAAGATCGTCAGCTGCCCGCCGGATTCCCCTACCTCGCTTCGTCTTACACGGGCTACGGGGGCATTCTCCTTGTTGGGGTGGATGCCGCCGCCAATTTCGCTGACGAAACGTGGCCTTATCTGCCCATGGCATTCGATATGAGCTGTCCGGTAGAAGCGAAAACCGATGTACTGGTGTATGTTGACGACGATAAGTTTGAGGCCGTATGCCCCGTTTGCGGCAGCCGTTATACACTGCTGTCGGGAGGCGGCCCGGTGTCAGGGCCGGCCGTAGGGCTCCGTTACGGACTGGAGCCTTATCGCTGTCAGGGCTCGCCAATGTCAGGATTCATCATTACACGCAGAAAATAACCATCAGGCGAATCCCTTAGACTTCAGTTAGCAAATGTTGACACTTCTCATCACCCTGCTTCGTGGACTGGCCATCGGCGTCATGATTTCCGCTCCCATGGGTCCGGTGGGAATCCTATGCATTCAGCGCACACTGAACAAGGGGCGCCTGGCAGGGCTGTATACCGGTATCGGCGCAGCTGCCTCCGACCTTTTCTACTGTCTGATTACGGGCTTCGGGCTCTCTTTCATAGAAGAATTTCTGGAGCGTAACCAAAACGTCATACAGCTTGTGGGCAGCATTGTGCTCATAGCCTTCGGCATCTATCTGTGGCGCAAGAACCCTGCCAAAGAACTCAAGCAGCCCGACAATCAGGAAAAAGGGACGCCGCGAAAAGACATCCTGGGCGGCTTTCTTTTCACTGTGTCCAACCCCCTGATTCTCTTCCTCATAATAGGCTTGTTTGCCCGCTTCAACTTCCTGTTGCCCGACATGAAGTTCTATCACTACATAATAGGCTTCTTGGGCATTATTACGGGCTGTTTGGGCTGGTGGTGGCTGATAACCTTCTTCGTCAATAAAGTGCGCCGACACTTCAACGTGCGGAGCATGTGGCTTGTCAACCGCATCATAGCCGGCGTCATCTTCGGGTTTGCCATAGTTGGCATCATCACCTCCATCCTCGCCTGGACGTAATCCTCTCCCACCGGACTCCCCGACGCAAATTAGAGCACAGAGGCAATCTTTCGTATATCGGCGAGCCGATTCATAAAAGAAGAATCAGACTTTAAGACCTGCATATTGTAAGCGCTTTGCAGGTTTAAAACAATACTTCGGTAAATTTTTAAAGTTATCGGCACA